>JBBDXA010000205.1:0-16295 GCA_040902585.1 Phycisphaeraceae bacterium | reverse complement strand
CGAAATCAGCCACATCGTCGTTGACGATCGTGCCGACGCCCTGGGTGTCCGCAATCGCCGCGTTGGTCGCGGTGAACAGGTTGACCAGGAAGGTCTGACTCGGCTCGGAGCGGTTGTCGCCGTTGACCAGCACGGTGATCGTCTGCGACGCGGATGAGCCGGCGGCGAAGTTGAGCGTGCCGGTATTGCTCTGGTAGTCGTTGTCGGCCAGCGTCGCGCTGCCGTCGGCGGTGGCGAACTGCACGCTGATCGGCGATGCGCTGGGGTTGCTCAGGCTCACGGTGAAAGTGAACGCCGTGGTGCCGGCGTTGCCTTCGCTCAGCGTCACATCGTTGATGCTGATCGTCGGCAGATTGTCGTCGTTGGTGATGTTGCCGTTGGCCTGGCCGTCGAGAATGGTCGCGTTGGTCGGGCTGGTGAGGTTGACGACGAACGTCTCGTTCGGCTCGAACTTCCCGTCACCGTTGACCAGGACGGTGAACTGCTGGGTGGTCACGCCGGCGGCGAAGTTGAGCGTCTGCGTGTTGCTCTGATAGTCGCTGTCCGCCGTCGTCGCGCTGCCGTCGCTCGTGGTCGCGGTGACCGTGACGGTCTGCGAGCTGGGGTTGCTCAGGCGCACGGTGAAGTTGAACGCCGTCGGGCCCGCGTTGCCTTCCGCCTGGCTTATGCTGTCGACGAACACCGTGGGCTGGGCGTCGTCATCGTTGATCGTGCCGGTGGCGGTGCCGTCGTCAATCGTCGCGTTCGTCGGGCTGGTCAGGTTGACCAGCATCGTTTCAATCGCTTCGTGCGTGGCGTCGCTGTTCACCGTGACCGAGAATGTCTTGACCGTTTCGCCGGGGTCGAACGTGATCGTCTCGGAGCTGAACACGTAATCATTGCCGCCGCTGGCGGAGACGCCCGCGGTCACGGCGGTGCCGTCGGCAGTGGTGGCCAGAACCGTGACGACGCTGCCCGACGTGCTCGAGAGCGTGACGTCAAACGTCAGCGTCGTCGTGCCCGCGTTGCCTTCGGTGACGACCGCGTCGCTGATCGAGACCGTCGGCTCATCGCCGATGATCGTGATCAGGCCGTCGACTTCGTCCGTGTTCGCATTCGTCGGAGCGGGGATCAGAAGGAGCGGGCTGAAGAAGATGTTGTCAAACAAGGCGGTGGTCGTCCCGCGCAATGACTGAAGCAGGTTGATGGCGGACGAGCCGCCAGTGGCGTTGGGATTGATGGTGAGATCGAACAGGTACAGATCGCCGATGGTGCCGTCGGGAATGGTCCCGGTTCCCTGGTTCGACGACGCGATGATGATCAATTCACCGGGTGTGCTGGTGTTGAAGTCGGCGGCGATATCCGTCCCGTTGAGCAGGTCGCCGCGACGCGGATTACTGAGCGTGAAAAGCGCAGGGTCGTAGGTCAGCACGATGCCGGCACTGCTGAGCGTGATGCCCAGTTCCTCGGTCACCTCGATACTGATGGGAACCGTGATGGTGTCACCGGGATTGCCCGTCAGGTTCTGGGGAATGAACAGACGCGGGTCGAGCGCAGGCGTGGGCTGGGCGGGAAGATTGGGCAGTTCGGGAATCGGCGTGTTCTGAACGACGAGTTCGGCCGCGGTGCGCTGGATGATCGTCGCGTCATTGCCCTGGAGTTCATTGTTGGCGAACACGTCTCCGACCACGATGGGATCGGTCAGCTTAAAGAACGGGAAGCCGGTGAGAAGCTGGGCCGCGACCCGTTTCACCAGTGACGAATCGGCACCATCGTAGCCTTGGAATCCATTGGCGTCGCCAAAGAAAGCAACCACATGCATCGCGCGGTCGGCGATCGCACGCACTTCCAGCGGCGTCGGCGAATCATCGAGCACGAGAAGATCATCAAGACGAATCGTCTGCTTCGATCGGTAGAGCGCATCGTCAGGCACATGCGCTTCAAAATGCCCCACAAGCAGCGACGTGCCGCTGGAGGCGAACTCCGAAGTGTCACTGATGGAAAGCGTCGCTTCGCCGGGGGCCACGATCTGGAATTCAACCGTGGCTCCGCTGACGCTGCTGACAAAGCCGGTGATATCCAGCAGCGCAGGATCAAAGTGAACCGTCAGGCTCATGCCGGTGACACCCGCGATGCCCGCCGTCCGACTGATGGCAAGCGGGATGCCCGGCGCGTTATTGGGAATCTCCATGACCTGCCCGTACCCGCGCGAGATGTCGGGAATGCTGACCACCACCGTTTCTGGATCAGGCGTCGCCACGGTGAAGGTCTTGACGAAGGCGTCGTCGGCCGCGCCGTTGGCGTCACCATCCAGCAGTGCGTCAGCCACGGTGTTGAAACCGTTGTTCGCGCTACGGAAGGTCACCGTATAATCGTCGGGCGGGAGGATGCCGCCGGTGCGGACAAACTCGATCGCCTTCGCATCGGCTGAAACCATCAAGGAGCCGCGCACCGTCCCGCCCAGCGCGCCTTGAAGGACCACATCCGCAGGACCGAATCCGGGGGAGGCATGGGTGAAGTAAAGGTTCAGATCCACCGGATCAATCGCCTGACTGAACTCCGCCACGAACCCCGATGCCGTCTCCTGAAAACTCGTCACGAACAGCGTCGCGGGCGCAGCGTTCACCGTGATCGTTCCACCGGTCGCGCTGGCATTGGCGATGACGTTGCCGCTCTCGTCCACGAACTCGAAGAACGAGGGATTGATGTTGAACGTGCCGGTGGTGTTGGCGGCAACATTAAAGAACGCGCGGACCAGCACCGAACCATCCTGCACCAGTGTCGACTGGAACGGGGCCGCCAGGTTGTCGCTGATCTGAAGCTGGTTGGCGGTGACGTTGACGATCGGGCTCTTGCTGCCGAAGACGCCGTTGGTCGGATGGGCCGTCGCGCCGGTGAAGGTCACTCCCGAGCCGGTAGGAGAGAGGTCGAGCTGAATGTTGTAGGCGGCCAGTTGTTCCGTCACGCCCGCGGGCACATCGAAGCGGATATCGACGAAGCCACTGGTCGCGGTGTTGCCACTGTGGATGATCACATCACCGACATCCGCCGTGAAGCTCTCGCCCGAGTTCAGTTCGTAGCCGATGTCATCCAGGCCGGCGAAATCGAGCTCGGTGAACACCTTTCGCGTGCCGACGGTGAGCGACGGATCCATCGCCGCTTCCTGCGCGACGCCGTCGACATTGCTCATCGTGCCGTTGGCCCAGTGGCCGACATCCGCGAGCTGCACGGGCCCGCCGTTGGCGGCTGAGGCGGCGGCACCGGTGAACGTACCGTTCTCGAAGTTGATGAGGTTGATGTAAGAGTCGGCCGTGCCGATGCCAAAGAGATGCCCGAACTCGTGCTGCGCGACCGAGTAAAAATCTGTCTCGCCCGCATCGAGCCCGGTCGTGGTCAATCCGAAGTGCCAGGGAATGACGGTATCAAACGTGATCGAGCCGCCCCAGGGCGCGAAATCCGTCTTCGATCCATCGGGTCCCGTTGCGCCCGGCTCGCCGCGGGCAAACGCCTGATCCAGAAACGCCGCGATGCCTGACGCCCCGCCCGGTCCGCCCTCGCCGGCCGTCACACCGGGCAGATCGCGACCGCCCGCGTAGACCTTGATCTCATTTGCCGCCACCACCGCGATCGTCACCTGCTCGACCCCGGTGCCGGGATGATCAAACGTCAACTCATCCTGGAATTCATTCTCCGGATCGCCCGCGTTGTAAACCGTCCCCGGCGTCACGGTGTCGAACATGTCATCCAATCGCGAAACGATCGAATCCGCCGCCGCCTGAAGCACATCCCTTCGCAACTGCCCATCCGGCTGCGCCAGATTGAAGAACCCGTTCGTGTCGAAGCTGTAGTCGATCGTCACGAACAGGCTCGACAGCAGCTCGCGCTTCTCCAGCAACTCAAGCGTGACAGGCGATCGCTCCTGCGCAGCCTCCGCTCGCTGTCGTTCGCACTCCAGTTGCCTTTGATGGCGGACCACCTGACGATAGCGTTCGGTAAGCCAACGCTGCATGCGAGTGCGCAACGACATAAACATCTCCTAAACCGTACAGACCCATTGAGGCGATTCCAGCCTGGCACCGGCCAAATGATGTACGGAGACCTGTTTTTCCCACCTGCAAGATAGTGCGGAATTGGCTTGAATCTTCGCCGATCGTGGCGGAACTGTCAAGCATTATCTGACGTGTGCAGCTTGATTTTCGGCCTCGGCCCTCGAATCGCCCAGACAGCGACACGGGTTCCGCAAGGGCTCGCGCGCGACCGGATTCAGCCTGTGATTTCACACGCTGAATCTGGAAGTCCAATTTGGAAAATTGCCCCCAAGGCGCCTGATTGAAACGCGGAGAACAGGCAATTCCGCCGCTGACGCGATGGAAGGCGGAAAAGGAAAGTGGGCGATGGGGGACTCGAACCCTCGACCTCACGGGTGTGATCCGTGCGCTCTAGCCAGCTGAGCTAATCGCCCGATTGCGGGGGCCGCTGCCACACGATAGCACGGCATGCTTTCGCGTCAAGCGTTGTCGTGCTCAGTTGTGATCAGACGCGGGCTTCGTCGTTTTCGACCACTTCAGAGGATGCCTTCGACGGCGACTTCGATTCGAGTTTGCGAGGCTCCTGGACATCGTCATCGGCTTTGTTCACCGAGGTTTCGATATCGTCCTGTACGCCTTGGAGTCCCTTCTTGAAAGAGACGATGCCTTTGCCCAGGCTCTTGCCGATTTCGGGCAGTCGTTTGCCGAAGATGAGCAGGCCGAGGAAGGCGAGGATGACCAGTTCGGGCATGCCGATGGGGCCGAACATGGCGAAAGTGAGATTGTCGGGTGTGAGCATCATGGTTGCACCTGTAAAGGCGGGGCGGCTGCGTAAAGGCGGCCGCGTGGGGAATTCTAGGCGTCAAGGGAGGGCGAGTAAGGCGGGCACATCGATCGAGTTGATCGCATCGCTCGCATCGGCGGCGTGTCAGGCTTTGCTTTCAAGTCGGGGCGTCTCGGCGACAGCTTCGTCGGTTGCATCGCCGTGGCCTTTGAGGCCGCGTTTGAGATTGGTGATGAACTGTCCCATGCCTTTTCCGAGGGCGGGCAGTCGTTTGCCGAAGATGAGCAGGCCGAGGAAGCCGAGGATGAGCAGTTCGGGCCAGCCGATAGGGCCCAAGAGAGCGAGGGATGTTTGCGGAAGGGGGATCATGATGCACCTCAAGAGCAAGGGGTTTGCGTGGGGCTCGCTGTCGCACACGCGACAATCTCAAGCCTTCACTTTCAAAGCCTTACCAATGCGGCGTTGATCCGTCTCGCCAGAAATGGTGAAGTCGTCTAACTATCTGACTGTAGCACTCACGCTGTCGCAGGTCACACCGTGGCCTGCGATTCGTTCTTGGTGGTCGAAGCGGTGGTCGTCTTGGCCTTGTCGCTTTCGAGTTTCTTGGGCTCGGCATCGACGGCCTCCTCCACTTCGCGTTCGGTGTCCTTCAAGCCTTTCTTGAAGGAAACGATGAACTGGCCGGCACTCTTACCGACTTCGGGCAATCGCTTGCCGAAGATGAGCAGGCCCAGGAACGCGAGGATGAGGAGTTCCGGCCAGCCGATGGGGCCGAGGAATGCGAGCGTGTTCATGGCACAAACCGCCTTTCAAAGACTTTCCCTCCGGGGCGGGCGTGTGGCCGCGCATTTCCTTGGGGAAGCCAGCTATTGAAGTATACTCCATTGTCCGGAGGAAAGCGCATGGTTTCACTCCCAAACGCAACGATTGCCCGGATCAGCCATTGCGGGGCTTGCAGATTCCGCAGTCGTGGGTCGTCGCGAGGGCAGGCCCATGCGGATTTAAGCATAGCGGCTGGTTCGGGGGCCTTCATCGCCTGCCCGATTCCGTGTTGGCAACCCTGCGGCTTGATCCGACAATGCCTTCTATGGAACGAGACAACATGAGCATCAACCGGCAATCATACGCTCGGCGCGGCAGACTTCCGCTGTCGGCCTTTTTGCTCGCGATGTTGCTCACCATGTCGCTCTCTATATGGATAGGTGTCGGGCGGGCATTCGCCGCCCCGGCCGCCCCAGCCGGCAAGGCCACGACACAGGTCGATTTCACCCGCGATATCTGGCCCATCCTCCAGGCTCGCTGCGTGGAATGTCACGGCCCCGAAAAACAAAAGGCCAAACTCCGCCTCGACTCCCGCGACATCCTACTCAACCAGGGCGGTGTTTCCGGCGCGGCCCTCCATCCAGGTCAGGCGGATAAGAGCCTGCTCTACCTGCGCGTGGCCGGCCTTCTCGATGGCGAAGACCTCATGCCGCCCAAGGGCGATCCTCTAACGAAAGAGCAGGTCGCATTCATTCGGCAATGGATCGATGAAGGGGCGAACTGGCCCAAGGACATCGGCGTGAAGAACGCCACGCTGGCGCAGCACTGGGCGTACGTGAAGCCGCAGCGGCCGGCGCTGCCCAAGGTGAAGGATGCGAACTGGCCGCGCAATGCGATTGACTATTTTGTGCTGGCGAAGCTGGAAGCAGCGGGGCTCAAGCCTTCGCCGCAAGCGGACAAGGCCCGGCTGATTCGCCGCGTGTATCTCGATCTCCTCGGCCTGCCACCGACGCCGGCGCAAGTCGATGCGTTTCTCGCCGACCCGCGCGTCGATGCCTACGAACGCGTGGTGGATCAACTGCTCGCCTCGCCGCGCTACGGCGAACACTGGGCCCGGCACTGGCTGGACCTGGCGCGCTATGCCGACTCCAACGGCTTCCAGCGCGACGGTCACCGCGAAGTGTGGGCCTATCGCGATTGGGTGATCAAAGCCTTCAACGATGACCTGCCCTTCGATCAGTTCACGATCGCGCAGCTCGCGGGTGATCTGCTGGCGGAAAGGGCAGAGGGCCAAGGGCCAGGGGCCAAGGGCCAAGGGGCAAACATCAATCCGCGATCCGCAATCCGCAATCCGCAATCCTCTTCTCCCTTGGCCCTTGGCCCTTGGCCCTCTCCCCTCGATCTCCACATCGCCACCGGCTTCCACCGCGGCACCACCGTCAACGTCGAAGCCGGCACCGATCCTGAAGAAGATCGCATCAAACAGGTCGTCGATCGCGTCAACACCACCGCCACCGTGTTCCTCGGCTCCACGCTCGCCTGCGCCCAGTGCCACAACCACAAGTATGACCCCTTCTCGCAGAAGGAGTACTACCAGCTCCTGGCGTACTTCAACAACACCGCAGTCGAATCGGAACGCCGCGGCCCTGCCACGCTCGAGTTCGTCGGCCCCAGCATGTCGCTACCGCTGATGGATGTTGGCTCCGCGAAACGACAGGCACTCGCCAAACGCCTGGAAACCTGCGAAGCGGAACTGGATGGAATCAAGAGCGATGTCGATCACCGCATCGCTGCATGGGAGAAGCAACTCGCCGAAGCGAAGAAGGAAGGCAAGCCGCAGCAGCCCACATGGCACGCGCTTGATGTCGCCGACTTCAACTCCTCCGGCGGCGCCGAAGGCACCATCCTCGAAGATAAATCCGTCCTCGTCAGCGGCGCTCGCCCCGATACCGATGTCTACACCGTCACCGTCGAAACCGAACTGACCGATATCACCGGGTTCAAACTCGAAGCGCTCACTGATGACTCGCTGCCCGGCAAAGGTCCCGGTCGCCATCATCAGGAGCGACCGAACTTCGTGTTGTACGAATTCACCATTACCGCGTCGCCCAGTGACAAGGCGGGCGGCAAGAAGACCAAACCACAACCTGTCGCGCTGACCGATGCACAGGCTGATTTCTCGCAGGAAAAATGGTCCGTGAAAGGTTTGATCGACGGCGATCCGAAAACAGGCTGGGCGATCAATCCTGAATTCCACAAGCCGCATCACGCGACTTTCAAGACGGCAAAACCCGCCGGCTTCAAGGGCGGCACCACGCTCACCTTCACGCTCGATCAACATTACGGCGAGTGTCGCACCATCGGCCGGCTTCGCCTCTCCGCGCTGACCGGCGGCGCGGGGCCCGCGCTGCCCGCCGAGATCACTCGCATTCTCGACACGCCTGCTGCAACACGTGTGGATGCTCAGAAAGACAAGCTGCGCGAGTATTTCCTGAAGCAGGATGTGGCTGCGCAGAAGCTGGAGACGGAAGCGTCATCGCTCAAGAAGCAGATCGAAGCGATGCCCGCGCCATCGACGCTGGTGATGAAGGAGTTGGATCAGCCGCGCGAAACGCATGTGATGAAACGCGGCGACTTTCTTCAGCTTGGCGAGCGCGTCATCGCCGCGACGCCTTCAGTGCTGCATGCGATGCCTGAAGCCGCTCCGCGCGATCGCCTCGGACTCGCACAGTGGATCGCCTCGAACGACAACCCGCTCCTCGCGCGCGTGACGGTCAACCGCTGGTGGGCCGAGTTCTTCGGACAGGGCATCGTCACCACGCTCGAAGACTTCGGCACGCAGGGCGACCTGCCGACGCATCCGCAGTTACTCGACTGGCTGGCGATTGAGTTCATGTCTTACTCCCCTCCCTCCCAGGGAGGGGCTGGGGGAGGGTCAGTCGCACAGACTTCTGAAACCAAGTCGCAGCCTTGGTCCATGAAACACCTCCACCGCCTCATCGTCACCAGTGCCACCTACCGCCAATCCTCCCGCATCACCCCCGACCTTCTTCAGCGCGATCCCACCAACACGCTCCTCACCCGCGGCCCGCGCTTCCGCCTTCAAGCCGAGACCATCCGCGACAACGCCCTGGCCATCGCCGGCCTACTCTCCGACAAAATGTTCGGCCCGCCCGTCTATCCGCCGCAGCCCGATGGCTTATGGCGCGTCACCGGCAAGGTCGACAACACCTACCGCACCTCGCAGGGCGAAGACCGCTACCGCCGGGGCATTTACACCGTCCTTCGCCGCAGCGCGCCGTATCCGAGTTTCCTCGCCTTCGACGCAACCGATCGCGGCGAATGCACGGTGAAACGCCCGCGCACGAACACGGCCCTGGCGGCGCTGACGCTGTTGAATGATCCGGTTTACGTCGAGTGTGCGGTCACGCTCGCCCAGCGCATGCTGACGAATGATCCGAAGATGACTGTGGCCCAGCGCGCGGAGTATGGCATGCGTCTGTGCGTGTCGCGTAAGCCTTCGCCGCGCGAGATCGAGATCATCACCGCGATGTACCACGACGAACTCGCCCGCCTGAAGAAGGACGCGAACGTCGCGAAGGCGATATTGAAGGATGTGAAAGTTCCTGCTGGTGTTGATGCGAACGAACTGGCCGCGTGGTTCTTTGTCGCCAATGCGCTTTTGAATCTGGATGAAACGATTACGAAGGGTTGATTGAATGTTTGATCCTGCGATGCAGAACATGATGACCCGCCGGGCGATCTTCCAGCACGGCGGCGTGGGGCTGGGCGCGATTGCGCTGTCTTCGCTATTGAATGGTCATGCGCTCGGTGCTAAGCCGCAAGCGGCTGATGCCCTCGCGCCGAAGAAGGCGCACTTTCCCCCGCGCGCCAAGAACGTCATCTACATGCACATGGTCGGCGCGCCCTCGCACCTGGACCTGTTCGACTACAAGCCCGAGCTGCAAAAGCACAACGGTGAACTGTGCCCCAAGGAATTCTTTGAAGGCAAACGCTTCGCCTTCATTCGCGGCCACCCGCGCCTGCTCGGCACGCGCTTCGACTTCAAACGTCACGGCAAGGGCGGCATCGAACTCTCCGAACTGCTCCCGCACTTGGCCACTGTCGCCGATGACATCGCCGTCGTGAAATCCCTTCACACCGAAGAGTTTAACCATGGCCCCGCGCAGCTCTTCATGATGACCGGCATCGGTCGCCTCGGTCGGCCCAGCATCGGATCATGGGCCACCTACGGCCTGGGCAGCGAGAACCGCGATGTGCCCGCCTTCGTCGTCCTCGTCACCGGCGCTCTCGCCGGCGCAGGCACCGCCCTGTGGGGCAGCGGTTTTCTTCCCAGCGTTTATCAAGGCACCGAGTTTCGCTCTTCGGGCGATCCTGTTCTCTTCCTTTCCAATCCCGAAGGCGTGTCGCATGCGGATCGAAAGCGCGTGATCAACTCGATCAACAAGCTGAATCAGGAACAACTCGATGCCGTCGGCGATCCGGAGATCGCCACGCGCATGTCGCAGTATGAACTGGCCGCCCGCATGCAGCTTTCCGTGCCGGACATTGTTGATCTTTCCAGCGAGCCCAAGGCGGTGCTCGATATGTACGGCGCCCAGCCCGGCCGCTCCTCCTTCGCCAACAACTGTCTGCTCGCGCGACGACTCGTCGAGCGCGGCGTGCGCTTCGTGCAGCTCTTCGATGCTGACTGGGATCATCACGGCAACGTCTTCGGCAACCTGCCGCGCAAGACGCAGCAGGTGGATAAGCCGATGGCCGCCCTCGTGAAGGATTTGAAACAGCGCGGGCTGCTCGACGACACGCTCGTGGTCTGGGGCGGCGAGTTCGGCCGCACCCCGCTGATGCAGGGCGCTGACGGCGACGGCAAGGCGACCAACGCCGGCCGCGATCATCATAAGGATGCCTTCTGCGCCTGGCTGGCCGGCGGCGGCGTCAAGGGCGGCACCACCTACGGCAAGACCGATGACATGGGCTACACCATCACCGAAGACCCCATGCACGTGAACGATTTCCACGCCACCATCCTCCACCTGCTCGGCATGGATCACCAGCAGCTTACCTACAAGTACCAGGGCAGGGCGTTCCGGCTGACGGATGTGGCGGGCGAAGTGGCGCACAAGCTGCTGGCGTGATTTTCGGAGTGTTTATAAGGAAATGAGGAAAAGAAATCGAGAGCTAAATCAATCTATTCCTCATTTCATTATTTCCTTAGTAATGTATTCTGTTTGAGCGGAATTAGAGTTCAATTGTCATAGGTTAAACAACGGAGTTACTCATGCATCGTTCGCCTTCAATCCTTCGTTCACTTTCGCTCATCCTCATCATCGCCATCCTTCCCGCGCTGGCGCAGGCGAAAAGCCCGTGGACCAGCGCCGACGATCCGGAGCTGCCCGTGGACTTCAAATTGCAGGGCGAGTACACCGCTGAAAAGATCGGCGCGCAGGTCATCGCACTGAGCAACGGCGCGTTCCAGGTCGTTGTCCTGCCCGGCGGCCTGCCCGGTGACGGATGGGATGGCAAGAATAAGATTCTTCTCGAAGGCGCGCTTGACGGTGAAAAGGTCGCGCTCAAGGCCGCGGAGGGCAAGAAGAAATACCTGGGCAACAGTGCCGCTGAGTTCAGCGCGACGCGGCAGTTTCCACCTGTCGGCCAGAAGGCATGGACCGGCGTGATCAGCGATGGCACGCTCACGCTTTCGACGGATGACGGCAAGACGCTGACGCTGAAGAAGACGATCCGCAAGAGTTCCACGCTCGGCGCCAAGCCGCCCACCGGCGCGATTGTTCTCTTCGATGGCACGAGCAAAGATGAATGGAACGGCGGGCGACTCGATGCGAAAACCAAGCTCCTCAACACCGATGGCCAGGACATCACCACCAAGCGGAAGTTCAATAGCTACACCATGCATCTGGAGTTCATGCTGCCCTTCAAGCCCGAAGGCCGCGGACAGGGCCGGGGCAACAGTGGGTTCTACCAGGTGGATATGTACGAAGTGCAGGTGCTCGATTCCTTCGGACTCGACGGCGTGAACAACGAATGCGGCGGCATCTATTCCAAGCAGGACAGCCTCGTGAACATGTGCTATCCGCCGCTCTCCTGGCAGACGTATGACGTGGATTTCACCAACGCGGCCGTTGACGCCGCGGGCAAGAAAACCAAGGGCGCGATCATCACTCTGAAACTCAACGGTGTGCTCGTTCACGACAAGTACGAGATCACCGGCAAGACCGGCGGCGCACGACAGGAACCCGAAGGCACGCCCGGCCTCATCCGTCTCCAAGGCCACGGCAACCCGCTTCAGTACCGCAATGTCTGGATTGTCGAAAAGTAACGCAACACTTTTTGCGGGTCGTGTCTAAGTTTGAATTGGGTGGCTGGGTCTGAGGCTTTGCGAAGGCCCGGCCGTCGGGCGCACAGGGCCATTCGGGCCGGGGCTTCCGCGGACTCCAGCCCCAGCCACCCATCGAGTGCGGACTGAAACACCACCTTTTCGCAAGCCACACCATTTTTCTATTGACGCCTTCGCGCCATCCGTTTATCCTTCGGCCTGTCTCGGTGGGATCGCCTTTTCGCGTTCGATCAATAAGGGGTGACTTTAACGTGGCTTCCGGCGAAGGTTCATCTTCACTGCTGCTGGACGAGTATTTCGCGAACCAGGATTCGCGATTCCTCGAAACGCTGCGCGCTATTCGCGGGCACAAGCGGCTGGCGGCCTTCGCGGACCGCTGGAAGAAGGATTCGCGTCCGTGGGCCAAAGAGCAGATCTTCGCCTACCTCGCGCAGCCTTTGGATTGCCTCGATCATCAGCCGCTGGTGAAGCATCTTTTCAAGCATGCCGAGGAACAGCGTGATGATGAACTGATGGGGGCGTTTCTGCGTGCCTTCGATCGGCTGGTGCGGTTCGAGCGCCGTACGCGACATCGCTACAACTGGCAGACGCGCGAGTCGTGGACGGAAGAATCGCTCTACCTGCCTCGCAACACGATGCCTCTGGAAAGCACGCGCGAGTACAAGGACTGGCGCGGCCGACCTTACACCGTGCCGGTACGTGTCCCGCGCGGAGCGAAGCTGTTCTCCTTGCGCACGCGCTATTACCTGCGTCGCCGCGCCTGGCGTTATTTTCGCCGCATGGGCTTTGGGCGTCCTCAGGATTACGTCGCCGCCATAGCCGGCGCGCTCGAACATTTCAACGATGATGTCCTGAGCGCGGGTGAACACATCCTCGAAAGCTGGGGCCTGGTGCATGCCTGCTTCTTTCGGCACGAGGCGCTTCAGTTCAACGCCACGCGCTGTCACCTGAAAGAAGGGCGGTCCATCGGCGAGCTTTCGCCTGCGCCGTACTTTGAAGATTTGTGGAAGGAACAGGCGGCCTGCGGCACTTTGATGTCGCTCCTGAGCGATGCGGGCAGTCGCCTCGTTCGCATCTGGACGATTCAGATGCTCCGCGCTCATCACGCGGATCGATTGAAGAATCTGCCCCCGGAGGAACTGGTCAAGCTGCTCGATCATTCCGATGGCGATGTGCAGCAGTTCGGCGCGGAGCTTCTGGAAAACCTCGCGGATATCGAAAAGCTCACCATCGAAACCTGGCTCCGCCTTTTGAAGACGACCAACGACGGCGCGCTCGCGTCGATCTGCGAGCTGATGGGCAAACATGTGATGGTCAGCCGACTGGACCTGGCGGACTGCCTCGCGCTGGCGCGGTCTGAGTCAACGCCGATCGCCCGCATGGGGCTCGGCTTCCTCAAGCAGCGAACGATTGCGACGGGCCCGGACCGCGAAGCCATCGCCGCGCTCGCCGATGGCAAGTGCGCTGCCACGGGACTGGAGGCAGCCGCGTGGGCTCTGGCGATTCTCGGCAACGATGATGCGTACGACATCGATGGGGTCATCCGCTTTTTCGACAGCCTGCTCGTCACCACTCGCCAAGGCGCGTGGGACTGGCTGCTTTCCACACCCGCCGGCAAGCCGACGCGCGGGCACGGCGATCCGCAGCTCTGGTCCCGCCTGCTCGAAACGCCGTTCGATGATGTGCGATTGAAGATCGTTGATCTGTTGGAACATCGCGCGGTCGGCGCGAAAATGCAGGGGCGCGATGTGGACACCGCTTCACTGCTGGGCGCGCCCAATGTAGACCTCACCGCCGTGTGGGCGGCTGTGCTGCTGAGCGTTCACCGTGGCGGGCGGCAGAAGGCCAAGGCCCTCCGGCAGATCAGCGACGCGGTATCGCGCGATCCATCAAAGGCCGCGGCACTCCTTCCGATTCTCGCCGTGGCGCTGCGCTCCGTTCGTCCCGCGGAAGTACGACCGGCGCTGGCCGCGATCGTCTCGGCTGTGGAAAAGCATCCGCCACTGACGGAGGCGGTCGCGAAGCATCTGCCAGAACTTCAGCTTGCGCCTTCGCTCGCCGGAGGTGCGGCATGAACATCAAGCTTGCCTACCTCGGTCGCAGCGCCCTCTCCGCCATCGGCAGCGGTCAGCTCCTGAATCTCGCGCCGAATCTGGCGCGTGAGCCCGTGTCGTTCGATGCTGCCCTCAAGCAGCCGCTGCGTTTTCGCGAGGCGATGTCAGCGTTGCACGATGTCGTGATCAGCGACCTTCGCTTCCAGCCGCGCGACAAGAGCGCGTACGATGAGTGGAAGAAAAATGAGAGCCTCCGCGTGGAAACCCTTCGCCGCGAGACGCACAAGAAAGCGAAGGAGGAGATTCTCTCCCGCCGCTCTGAAGTGCCCAAGGACCTGGAGCGCACCTACAACAAGCTCCGCAAGCACTACTGGGCAGCCCGGCAGAAATACTCGAACTATCTCTACCACAACGATATCGAACTCTGGCGTCGCCTGATGCCCTGCGATCCGGTCATCACCATCGCCGATGATGTCGCCTTCTTCGAGTGCTTTTCCGCCGATGAATCTACCTATGGCTGCCTCACGCTCGCGCGCGATGAAGCTTTTGGTCACTGCGACAACCTTCAGTTCGGCACCACCAACGTCGACTACTCGTGGGACCTGTACAACAACTTTCAGTCGCTCCGTTCCTATCGCGAGACACGTTTCCGCGTGGACCCGGCCGGGTTTGCAGTGGCGACGACCGGCAACCTCGACTACCGCGAAGAGAAGATCGATCTGCCGCCAAGCTGGCTGAAGGGATTCATGCAGGTGCAGCAGGCGATGGCGCTGCCCGCGACGCGCGTGTCGTTGTCGCGCGAGGCGGTGTACTCGCTGCTGGTCTGGCTCAAGCGCAACAAGGCTAAGAGCAGCCCGCGCGCGATTCGCTTTGAGCTCAATGAAGGCAAGCCGCCGCGCCTGGTGCTCGAGCCTTGGGGCACGGTGATCGAATCGCTGGGCACGGTCTACGATGGCCCGACGGTCGAGCCCATCCGCGTGTGGGGTCGCCAGCGATTGCTCGTGCTCGCGCGCCTGTTGCACGTGACTGAAAAGTTTGACGTGCATCTGCTGGGCACCGGCCTGCCGCACTTCTGGGTCGCGCAGATGGGCGAGATGCGCCTCACGCTCGGCCTCTCCGGCTGGACGACCAACGACTGGACCGCAGGCTCCGCACTCGATCTCATCCTCCCGCCCGCCGAGCCTTCGCCCGATCTGATTCAGCAGATCGCCCGCCTGCTCAAGGCCGACCGCGCCGCCTCGTTTGATACCATCACGCGGCACACCAGCGCCAACCCCGCTGAAGTCCTCGCCGGCCTCGGGCACCTGGCGCATAGCGGGCAGGTCATCCGCGATCTCTCCGCGGGCGTCTACCGTTACCGCCAGATCATGCCGCAGGCATTGGGTGAAGAACAGCTTGGGCCGCCCTCGCCCGAACTCGTGGCCGCGAAGGAGTTGCTGCGCTGGCAGCGCGTGAAGATCACGGAGAAGAAGGAACTCGACCGCGGCGCGGTGCTGCTCATCGGTCAGGTCGAGAATCAGAAGCCCGAAGTGATGATCGATGGTGATGGCCGCATCAAGCGCGGCAAATGCGGGTGTAGTCACTATTTCAAGTACAGCTTCCGCAACGGCCCATGTCGGCACATGATCGCGATGCATCGCCTGCTGCTGGGCATGAGCGAAGGCGGCGAAAAGGAAACAAAAGGCGCCCTGCTGGACTCGTGGTTCAGCGGCCTGCGCGGCAGGTGGCGGTGACCACGGATGGCACGGATGGCACGGATGGAATCAAACATGAGGAACTAATCCAGCGAAGGCGTGCGTCGGCTTTCTGAGACTATTCTGCGGCGATCCGCCGCGGTTGCGAATGCCCACCCATGCGTCCCCAGGCCCGTTGTTCGTATGGCCAGTATGCACCGCCGGTGCATGGCCATGACAAACCAGAGGCTTTCCATGCAGCGGCGGTGCATACTGGCCTTGGTGAACGGACCTGGTCCGAAGCACGAAGTCAGGTGCCGACCACGCCTCGCTGGTTTCAAACCAATTGTGCTAAGGAAATAATGAAATGAGGAATGGATATATAGAACTTGTAGCTGATAGCTGATAGCTCAAAGCTGAAAGCTCCCCGCCTTATTCCTGCTTTCCTTATTTCCTTATAAACATTCCGATCCGTGTCATCCGTGAAATCCGTGGTCAAAATAATTGGAGCAACCCAACCAACACACAAAACAAGAGGACGGGGCGATGTTGATTCGCACTGAGACTATTCTGCGGCGATCCGCCGCGGTTGCGAATGCCCACCCATGCATCCCCAAGCCCGTTGTTCGTTTGGCCGCCGAC
>JBBDXA010000204.1:0-16310 GCA_040902585.1 Phycisphaeraceae bacterium | reverse complement strand
CCCGTGCTGTGCGCCGAGCGACGAGGGTGATCCGCACGGGCAAGCTCCGAAGACTCCGCTTGCCCATGGCACCCAAACTGACCCAAACTGATCATGCCACAAAATAGGGTCACGCCCCGACACACCCCGCCGGCGACACTGCGCTGGCACGCCTCGGCTCTTCACTTACAATGCCGCCGACCCTTGCTTTGAGTGATGAACATCATGCCTGCACCGAACCTCGATCATCCCACGCTGCCGCTCGTGAAGGCCGCGTTTCCTGGTGTGAAACTCCTGGCCACGGAGTTCCGCGGGCAGACCACGCTGGTGGTGCCCAGGGATCGCTCGCATGAGGTGCTTGCTTTCCTTCGCCACGATCCTGCGTGCGACTATGATCTGGCGAGTGATGTCGTCGGCGTGGATTACCTGAACTACCCGAGCAAGACAGGCCCAGCTCAGGGCGGACGGTTTGCCGTGGTTTATGTGCTCGTCAGCACCGCGAACAATCGCAGGCTCATCGTGAAATCATTCCTCTCACCCACGATCGACACCAGCGGCATCGAACACGACCCGGCCTTGCACATCGACAGCGTCACCGACCTGTGGCCGGGCGTCGAATGGCGCGAACGCGAATGCTTCGATATGTTCGGCATCCGCTTCGACGGCCACCCCGACCTGCGCCGCATCCTGCTGTGGGAAGATTACCCGGCCCACCCCCTGCGCAAGGACTACCCGCTGCGCGGCCGCGGCGAGCGCGAGACCTACCGTGTGGTCGAGCGCGATGATGCCTGAGAATGATCGCTCAAGCGAGTGCGGTGAATCTGCTGCGAATCGCTTCGATTGCCCTGTTCGCCCTCTTCGCTCGCACGTCTGGTAACAAGCCCGCCTGTGAAACATGGAGTTCACCCGGGCGTCGAATAAACTGGTGTCTCCTCTCGTCGATGGAACGCGAACCTTCAAGGGAGTGTTGCCATGACTGAATTATCCAGCCTGTCACGTCGGCTGTGGATCAACTGCACGCTTGCCGCGATCCTGCTGCTCACCGGTCCTCGCCCGGTCCACGCGGAAGAGGCGGTCGGCGCGAAGGTAGCGCCCCCGGCCCTGGCGAAGGCTGGAGCTTCGGCAGCGGCAGAAGACGTCGCCGAAGCGCAGCTCGTGGACGGCAGCACGCTGCACCTGGCGCTGCTCGATGAATCGATCGAACTCGTCACGCGTTACGGCAAGCTGCACATTCCCGTCGCGGATATTCAGAAGCTTCAGTTTGCCGCCCGCCTGTCGCCGGAGGAAGCCAAGGCGATTCCCAAGCTGGTGGCTCAGCTCGGGTCGGAGGATTTCGAGCTGCGGGAGAGTGCGACCGCTGCGCTGGCGGCGATGGGACCGCGGGCTTATCCGTCGCTGCGTGCCGCGGCGGCAGGCGAGGAGGCTGAGGCCGTCCGCCGCGCCAAGGGTCTGATCGAGAAGCTGCATGAAAGTGTCGGCGAGGAGAAGCTGGCGTCGATCGCGAATGATGTGATTCACACGCGCGAGTCGAAGATCGCGGGCCGGCTGACGACCAGCGCCCTGAAAGTCGGCACCCGGCAGTTCGGCGAACTGACGCTGAAGCTCGCCGATGTGCGCGAGCTGAATCGCGGCCAGCCCGCCAGCGACCTGCCCGCCGATGCCCCGGTCGCGCCTGCGAATATGACCGGCCACCAGGACAAGGCGGGCCAGACCGTCATCTATAAAGTCACCGGCGGGCAACCGGGCAGCGGCAGCGTCTGGGGCACCGATGTCTACACGCTGGATACCTCCGTCGCCCTGGCGGCGGTGCATGCGGGCATCGTCAAGCCCGGCGAGACGAAAGTCGTCCGCATCATGATCCTCGGCCAGACCGACGGCTTCGTCGGAACGACGCGCAACGGTATCACCAGCAGCACGTACGGTGCGTATCCCGGCGCGTTCAAACTTGTGAAATGAGCTTCCTGTCCTGGCCCACGCCAATTCTTCTTGGAAAGTTCCAACCCATTTCTAATCGTTCGCTCGCATTCGCCCGAGCATCTCTACTGTTTCCACAGGTTACCCACATGGCCTAATTGGCGACAGAATAAAGACTAAACCTCACAATCGCCTGAATCCGCAAAATCTCCCTGGAAGGGTCGAATTTCCCCCTGCCATCTCACGCCTTTCAAGCCATAATGAGATTGGATTGAGGCTCCAGCCAATGCCCTATCGAATCAGAAAACGCGAGTCGGTGACAAGTGCCGTGCGCCGGATTGTCCGCGAAGAGACGGACAAGGCGGTGGGCGATCTGCTGTCCGTTCCGGGCGGACGCATCAAAGGGATTCACGAAGCCCGTAAGTGCATCAAGAAGGTGCGGGCGACGCTTCGCCTCGCGCAGCCGAAGCTCGGCGAACACTTCGCGCCGGCCAACCAGGCGTATCGCGACATCAGCAGGCAGCTCTCGGGCCCGCGCGATGCGGAAGCGATTATCGAATCGCTCGACAAGCTCGTCACCAGCGTGAGTGATGCCCAGCATCAGGAAGTGTTCGCGCGCATCCGTGAAGCGCTCGTCGCCCGGCGCGATGCGGTCGTCGCTCAGTCCGCTGACTTGAACGACAAAGTCGCGGGCCTGGCGCAGCTCCTGACGGAGGTCCGCACCGCGTCGGAGCATTGGGTGATTCGCCCGGATAGTTTCGCATCGCTCGCTGCGGGGCTCGAGCGTGCTTATCGGCGCGGACGCAAGGCCATGAAAGAAGCGTTCCGCGCGCCGACGGACATGCACTTCCACGAGTGGCGAAAGGAAGTGAAGGCTCACTGGTATCACGTGCGCCTGCTGCGCGGCATCTGGCCCAAGGTCATGGTGGCGCTGGAGGGTGAACTGGGACTGCTGGCGGATCTCCTGGGTGATGATCACGATCTTGCCGTGCTTCGCGATGTGCTCGCCGGTGAGGCGTGGGAAGATGGCGACAAGGGCGAGATGAAGCCGATCCTCGCCTTGATCCGCAAGCGCCGGCAGCAGATTCGCAAGGCGGGTCACTCGCTGGCGCAGCATCTGTATGTGGAGAAGGCGAGTGCCCTTCGCAAGCGGTTCGGGCGGTACTGGGACATCTGGCATCGCGAGGCGAGGGGCACCGAGGAGTTTCAAGTGAGCGGTCCGGGCGATCAGGCGGAGCCGCCACCGGAGATCGTGGTGGAGGCTGGGTCGCCTGCGCCGGAGCCTGTGGATGAAGCGGCGGATTCCGGGGCTGATGCTGGGCCAAACGCGCAGTCGGCTGATGCGAGCGATGGTGACAAGGGTGAGGCAGACGGGGCGGAGCGAAGCATGGAGGAAAGCCCGGTGGTCGGATCGATTCATATTGTGACCGACAGTCTGCCGCGCGGCTCGGGACGTGTCGTGTGATGGGTCGAGCTACTTTGATGTGCATGCATGCATCGACTGACTGTTCAACTTGCGCTTACATGCAAATGCCTCTGGCACACGCCCGTCGATCGGGTATCATGTTTCCCGTTGGGTAAACTCCATCCACGGCGTCGCCGCTCCGGCCCGCCACGAAGGACTCGCTTATTTTCCACTGCGATCGGGGCAGGTTCCTGACGGATCTTCCATCAGGCGATCCGCTCGGCATCTAAACACAGCGTCGGGAGCGTTGTTCCATGGCTACCAAAATCTACGTCGGCAACCTGAACAAGAAGGTCACGCCCGAGGAACTCAAGGGCCTGTTCGCCAAGCACGGCAACGTGCAGGACGCGTACCTGGTCAACGACAAGGAGACCGGCGAGTCGCGCGGTTTCGGCTTCGTCTTCATGGTCGAAGAGCTCGAAGCCAAGGCCGCCATCCGCATCCTTCACGGCACCATCTTCCTCAACAGCAAGATCAAGGTGAGCGAGTCGCTGCCCAAGCGGAAGAAAGGCGACCCGATTGAGAAGCCGCGCGGTCCGCTGGGGCCAGGTCCGCAACGACGCTTCTCCAATCGCCCGCCCGGTCGCGGCTCCAGCCGGCGCGGCGGCTTCGGCGGCGGGAGTGGTGGAGGCGGAGGAGGTGGTGGAGGTGGTGGTGGTCGAGATGGTGGCGGTGGCGGTGGCGGCGGCAGTCGGCCTCCGCGCGATCGTCCGTCAGGGCCGTCGAGCGGTTCGACGGGGTATCGGTGAACATCCCAATTCCGTGAGCACTCGTGATATGAAGGCATTCATCGCATGCTTCTGCTCTCAGAAGCATCTCCTGTTTCGCCCGCGCCACAGGGCGCGATCTCAATCGCCCTTCACCGCCTGCGGATGAAAAGAGTGCTCGGCCGCAACGCCTTGGCCCGCTCGATACCTTCATCGCTGATCGATGCATGATCGATCAGCTCGATGTTCTGCACCAGGGTCAACTCGGCAAGGGCGGAAAGCCCTACTTCGGTAAGACCCGTTCGCGTGAGCGTGACGATCCGCAGGCCGGAGTGCCTTGCGAGTGAGGCGACGCCTCGGTCCGTGTTGCCTTCGCCGATCAGATGGACTTGCCGGACATTCCCTTGCACATCGAGCAAGGCCGAGGCCGCATCGTCGCGAATCTCCACCACCGGCGTCATCACGCTGCCCTTGATCACGACATCCGGCCGCAGCGTCCGCGCCCTGTCGATGCCGCGCTGCGTGATGAACCGGTTGGTATGAAATTCGATCGCCTTGAGGGTCGGGATCGAGGCAAGTTCAAGTAGGCCCTCATCCGTGATGCGCGTCCAGGACAACTCGGCGAAGACCAGCGGCTGGGCCTTAAGTAGGGCGACCGATCGATCGGTGATATCGCCCCGGACGCCGACCAGGTCCACGTACTCCACGGGTTCCTTCATTCCGCTCTTCTTCAATTCTTCGTCGAGGTTCTGGACGTATTCATCATTGGCGAACTGCACCTGCCTGGGAAGAAGAGGCACCACGATCAGCAGCCGGCGATCATCGGGAGCGGCCGCGCGGGCCTCAATCGTCCGCTCGCGAAGGAGCCGGTAGTACACCTCCGAGCGGGCGCTCGGCTCGCCGAAAAGTGGGGAGACAGGAGGCTCGAACAGTTCGTCGTCCGGCCAAAAGGGTGGGAGATATTGGGTGGTGTATCCATCGTCTGCCGCGATGGTGATTGTGTCCGTCCGCCGCACGGAGCGCAGCTCGAACTCCCCCGCCGCATCGACGTGCCCGCCGTCGATCTCCTTCGGCCAGCCGAATCGCAGCAACCAGTCGCGACGTTGCTGAAGGACACGAACGTCCGTCGCGGGCATGCGATCGGCGATCCGCTCCACCCGCACCAGCACCCGGCGGGTTTCACAGCCGGCGCAGGAGAGCGAGCAGATCGACAGCAAGACGATCAGGAGAGACCTGTTCACGAAGCGGCGTGCGTGATCCATGAGCGGTGGGTTTGGAACCATGACAGGTTGAGTCGCATCGGGTCGCATCAGGTTCACCCCGCTTGCCCGGAAACTGCAACAGGCCCCGGCCGTTCCCATCCTTCGCGGCGGGCACTTACTTGCTCATTCCCGGTATCAATGCGTTCGAGCCCGCCCTGCATGTAATCACGGAACTCAGCGGCACTCGTCATGTGATGCACATCATGCTTCAGGTGCGGCCACGGTTGCAGACCCGCCGAGTACCAACTGATGCGCTGCCTGATCATCGCCAGCGCGACCTTCTCACCGCGATAGCCGAATGCCTTCTCGAAGTGTTCCATCACGATGCGCACGCGCTCGCTCTGCGACAGCGGCGGCAGCAGCTCGCCGGTGCGAAGGTAATGAGCCGTGTCGCGGAAGATCCACGGTTGCCCCAGCGCTCCGCGCCCGATCATCACGCCCGCGCAGCCCGTTTCATCCATCATGCGCTTGGCATCCTGCGGACTCTTCACATCGCCGTTGCCGATGACCGGCACGTTCGGATGCAGCCTCGCCATCGTCTGGACGACCGTGCGGATGTTGTCGCGCCCTTCGCTGATCCAGCGAGCTGTACCGCGGAACTTCTGCTCCGTTGTCCGGCCATGCACCGTGACTGCCGCGATGCCGACATCGGCAAGCATGGGCGGGAGCACATCGGTGATGAGCTGCGAGTCATCCCAGCCGAGGCGGATCTTCGCCGTCACCGGGAGCTTCACGGCGTTGACGACTTTCTTCGCCACGTGTTCGACGGTGTGCATCGGGTTGCACAGGAGCGTGGAGCCGCCGTTGCGTTTGGTGACCTTGTCCACGGGGCAGCCCATGTTGATGTCGATGGTGGTCGCGCCGTGCGCTTCGGCCCACTGCGCCGCGTCAGCCATGAGATCACCATCGGCCCCGTAGATCTGCATGCAGACGGGTTGATCCTCCGGACACGTCGCGGCGAGCCAAAGCGTCTTGGTTGTCTCCATCAGCATGGCCTGCGGGCAGAGCAGATCGGTGCAGGCCAGACCGACGCCGCCGGACGGGCCTTGGATGGAGCGCACGATGAGCCGAAACGCCAGATCGCAGTAGCCTGCGATGGGGGCGAGGAGCAAGGGGTTCTCGAGTTGAACGGTGCCGATGCGGAGCATGGGGATGCTATGGACTGAAACCCCGCAGAAACGCTTTTAGCTCGTCGAAGCACGGATGATTAAAATCCCAAATCCCCTTATCGGCTCCCAAACCTACATGCGGAACAGACTCGTGTGACGCAACAAGGTATGCCTTCGCCTTCGCTTTGCTTGGAATCGCAGGAAAAAACCAAGCTTGATACTCTGCGCCATCAGGACGTTTCGGAAGCGTATGATCAAGGCAACGCATGAACTCATTGACACATGCCGATGGTGGTGAGTTAGTCGCAGACTCAACAAGCAGATCCTCAAGCATACCCGTAGGACCTGGCAAAACAAATATTCCCACTTTGCGGTCGGGAAGAATCGTCCACGTGTTTACAGTAGCTGGAACCGAGCAATGTTGACGCAGATGATGGCATATTCGATTGAATTGCGCGTCACGACTAGCCTCGGCATCACACACAACAGCTATCGCATTAATCGAAAAGTTGAAGACGTTTGCCAGTTGATCGCGAAATCCATCCTTGTGCAATTGCCCTCTCAACGAGACAACTTGGACGTCATGCAGCCCAGCTTGTTTGAGAAGGCGTGACATTACGCGATGGTCATCATCACCGTCCACAAGTAGCACACTCGTAGAATAAATTTGAAGGGGTTGCGACGCCACCTATCGTACCTCCCACTCATCGCTGATCGCTTGGGACAATTGCGAATGCGGATAGTAGCGGGGGACTACCTGGCCTCCCAACTCGTCGAGCCTGATATAAGTCAACTCCGGCGACTCTACAAGTGACGGCTCTAATCCTTCTACTGCTGACGCAAGGCACCCATAACTGTGCGTCGTCGCGAGAATCTGGCAGTTGAATCTTTTAGAAGCGCGGTCGATGGCTTTCCAAACTCGAGGCATTACTGAATAGTGGAATCCACTGTCGACCTCGTCAATCAGTGCCATACCTCCTTGCCCGTGCGACATGGCTAAGATTATCGTCAGCAGGCGATTGGTGCCGTCACCTAGCAAGTTGACGGGCACCTTTCTACCCAATCCTACGTCTGCGTGGAGGACTGGCATGTCGCCAAGTTGCTGTAACCCGAGTCCTTTCAATGTTGGATGGATCTCACGAAGGACTTCAACCACGTTCTCTGATTCATTTCGCACATCCAAATCGGAGAATCGATCGGCGACCTCTCTCAGACTTGAGATTGAACGCGACCCGATGAAGACGGCCATGGGCACCTCTTCCCGGTCACTCTGAAGCTTCAGTTCAAGATCACCTCTGCCCAGCAAGAGATCGCCGCGGTTCACTTCAATGTCGTCGCGAAAGTAAGCCAAGTGCAATGCTTCGATCTGTGGCTGCCCCGACTCAACCTCTTGCGAGATCTGAGGAATTCTTTCCCGCTGAGCAATCCGAATGCGATGCTTCCGCAACTCTCGTTCGAATCGAATCTCGACTCGGAACCGGTGCGCAGAATTCTGCGAAGCAACGCCAATAGTTGAACTGGTATCGTACTTGGTAAACGCTGCACCGAATAGCGACTCAGGATCGTGAGCGGCCCCGGCAGCGCCACGGAAAGCCCAATGGCGCAGAAGGACGCTCGCGCTATATCGATCATGCAACAGGAATGCTGCTTCAAGTAGCGTTGATTTTCCGACATTGTTCCTACCGCCAATGAGGGTTACGCGGGACAAGTGTTCGACTTTGAGCCGGTGAAGTCGCTTAAAGTTCTCAACTTCCAACGTGTGGATCATGCTTTATGCCTTCCAGCGAGGCGCTCGTTATGAATCAGCGCAATGAAGTGTACCGCCGGAGAGGCAATCTATCCATCGGATAGCTCGTTGTCACCGTCCCTGCTGCTCCACCTTCACCGGCCCCCCGCTGCTCGTCGCCCCGCCCTTCACCGGCAGAAACGCCTGCGACGTCTGCACCGCGAAGTTGCACGAGCAGCCGCTGCTTGCCTCCGGTGCCAGCAGCAAACCGCCGGCGGGAATGAGGTTGATGTAACAGCCCGGCCGACTCACCGCGCTGACCTGTTCGAGCTTGTTGCCGGCGAGGTCGAACATGCAGGCCGTCGCGTTGCGGAAGAAGAACGTGCTGGCGGAGGCGGAAATCGTGCCGCAGCCGCGACGGTGGGCCTTGTTCCACGCGAACCGCGCATCAGGCTTGCCCGTGCGAAGGTCGTAGGCGTAAGGCTCCGCGTACAGCGTCCCGCCGACCACCACCGGATGATGATCCTGCTCGCCGTGATCGCCGCCGATGCCCGTGCCCTGGTTCTGCGTCGTGTTCCACACCGGCTCACCACTGTCCGCATTGAACACGTGAAGGTCGTACAACACCTTGTCACTCTTGCGGTCCTGCCCACTGTTGCGAGAGCCTGCCACGATCAGCAAGCCGTCGGCCACCAGCGCGAAGACATTGTGCTGCACCTTCAAGTCCACCGGCTTGCGCCAGCGCTGCTTCCCTGTCTTCAAATCCAGCGCGACAAGCTGCGCGCCTTTGCCGACGAGGTCATTGAGCTTCGCCTGCCCGAACGGGGCCTTGAGCGTTTCACCGTTGGTGCTCTGGACGAAGTACACGGTGTCATTGGCGATGGAGAGCGTGGCGTTGATGATGAGTCCATCGCTGCCGGTGTAGCGCCAGCGCTCATCGCCGGTCTTGCGATCCATGACGACGAGATAATCGCTGCCGACGATGGGCACGAAATCCCAGTAGGAAATGGTGCCCGCCACATCGCGTGACTGCACGCGCCGCAGGCCGCCGGACTTCACGGCTGTGCCGAGTAACAGGTCATCCACCGTCGCGGTGTAGGCCCACTCGTGCGGCTGCTGAACGCCGGGTTCGCTGCTGGAGGAAGGCAAACGCATCGTGCGTTTCACTTCACCGGTGCGCACGTCGATCGCCATGCAGGCATCAGCTGCGGAAAGATAAAGCAGGTCTTCGCTGACGGCCATGTTGCTGCTGTCGCGGAAGGCGACGACGCGTTTGCTGTTGGGGGCTTCGAGGGTCCAGAGCATGGTGCCGTTGTAGGCATCGACACAGTAGACGCGATCATCGCCGGGGATGAAGAGCCGGCCGCCCTTGGAGAGCGGGGCAACCGTACGATGATGACGATCGATCAGGTCGCGCGGTCCCGGCGGGCCGAACCACTGCACGAGCATCGCGCCCTTGACGTACTGATCGTCGCTACAAACGGTGTTGGCGGGGTTGGCGTAGAAGTGCGTCCACTCGCCTGCGCCGGGCAATGGGCCGCGATGGATCACGTGCTTGTCTGTGAGGCCGAGGATCGCGACGCCGTCGATCGGGCGAAGGACGCGGAAAAACTCCTGCGCTGCGAGCTGCTTTTCATCCTTCGGATCAACGGATCGCGCGATCGTGGGTTGTTCGCCGAATCCCACGACGGCATTGAACATGTAGTCCGTGTAGGGCAGTGATTCGAGTGAAACCTGATGCACCACGGCGCGTGGGCCGTAGACACCAGCCGCATCCAACATGCGGCGCGAGGCGTTTGCCTTGGCCTCATCGGGCTCGACGCCAACCCAGCGCAGGCCGGTGCGCTGCGTCAGTTCATAGAGCAGTTCCCCACTACCGCTGCCCAGCAGCAGGCCAAATCCCTTTTCAATGCCTGCACTCTTCAATCTCGTGGCGACCAGGGATGCGAGAAAGGCGTCGCCTGTTTCGATGTCGCCGCTGCGCACTGGGCCTTTCGATTGCGGCGCGACAGAGGCGGGTGCGGTCACCATGAAAGGTTCCGATACCGCAGCGGCTGCCTTCCCGCTGACGAAGCAATAGATTCTTCCCGAGTCCGTCGATACGAGAAGGCGGCCGCGCGCCAGAGCAAGGCTGTACACATTGCCTTCGACCGGCGCTGTCCACCGTTCTTTCGTCTCGCCTTCGCGCCAGATGCCGACTTTGTTCTCGCCGCCGCCGATGCGCAGGTCGCCCGCGGCGATCTGCGCGAAGGGATAGCTCTGGTGTGTCGGCATCATCACATGGGGATAGTCCTTCGTGCCGCCGCCCAATGGCGTCGAAACGCTGCCTGCAAGGTCGCGGCCCGTGGCGATGTGAAGCTGACCCGATCGGCGTTGCATGTAGCCTTGCGCGGAGACGGTCAGCGTCTGATTTGAAATCACTTCGCTGGTCTTCGGATCGAACGTGATCTGATAAACGCCTTCGGTCGGAAAGAGTCCGGCGGCCGCGAAGGCCTTGCCGTCATTGATGAGGACGCCGCTGCGAACGGGATGCGGGGTGATGATGTGCTCGTTGCCGGGAATACGCCGATCCTGCGGGGCGATGCGCTTCTTCCATTTCAACGCACCCGTTTCCGCATCGAGCGCGTACAGGCTGCCATCATCGGAGCCGGCGAGCACAAGGCCTTCATGCACCGTCGGCGCCAGACGCACCGGGCCTTCGGTGAAGAAAGTCCAAAGCTCGCGGCCAGTGAGGGCATCCAGACAATGCACCTGATGATCGCTGCTGGAACCGAAGTAAATGCGATCACCAACGGTGACGCAGGCGAAGGAGCGGTCGAAGATCACACGCGGCTGGATGTTGAACTTTTTGTTCCAGAAATCCTGTTTCGCAGGCGGAGGCCAGGCGGGCTCGGGGGCGTGACGAGGCTGATGCACCCAGGCGAGTTTCAACGGCAGCGCGAGCGACTCTGTTGAACGCCCGCTGCGCAGGCCGTCACGCATGTAGGTGGGCCAGTCGGTCGCCTCAGGCAGCGGCGCGAGGATGCCCGGCAGCTTCGCCTTGCGCTCCTCAAAGCGGGCCGCGACCTGTTCAGCTGTAAGCGAGCGGCCCCACACGCTCACCTGTTCGAGCTTGCCTTCGAGCGGATAGGTTTCGTTGTCATCGCGATAGGCCCCGACGGTGAAGAATGTCTTGGGCGGATAGGCGATCGGCCCCGACTGCTGCGTCGTCCGCGCGGAGAGCTCGCCATCGATGTAGATCGAAAGCAGCCGGCCGTCGTAGGTGCCCACCACGTGATACCAGCAGCCGAGCTGAAACGGCGAGGAGGCTTTGAGGTAGGTCAGACGGTTGACCTTTTTCGACGCCAGCGCGATGCAGAAGCGGTCGCCGTTGTAGCCGAGCACCCAGCCCTTTTCGTAGTCGCCGTTGTCCTGAAGCAGGCTGATGAGACCGCCCCATTCGGTCGCCTTATCGACCATGACCCAGGCTTCGAGGGTGATGTCCTGCTCAGGGAGTTTGAGCGTGGTGATATCGTCCGTCACGTCGAGGCGTTGAAGGACTTTCTTGTCCGCGCCGAAACGGGCGGCTGCGACGGCGGCTTCCGTGAAGGTCGCGGTACCGACGGGCGCAGCCTTCATGCTGCCCGCCTGCGCAGGGAAGGCACCGTCGCGCAGATCGCCCGGCGTGAGCGACCAGCGCCAGAGCAGCGCATCATCCTGCGGCCCATCCGCCAGCGCCTGCTGCGCCGGTGACATCTGAATCAGGATCACGAACACCGACAGCAACGCTGCCGGCCCCGCGTGACTTCGCCATCGGGAGCGATCGTTCATGCCCACATGATAGGCGAACACCGACGATTCACCGTCAGTGACGTTCACCGGCTGCCGGCGTGCTCTCTTGGGTTTCGCCTTCGTGCGACATGCTTCGTTTGACCGCATCTTCCGGATCAGACTCGGTGCGTGAAAGGCCTTTGCCGCGGCGGATGCCGAGCAGCACGAGCAGCTTGCGCCGGCACCCGCGAATGCGGTTGCCGAAGAAGCGGGCCACGCGAATGGGCCAGGGGCGCAGGCGATCCAGTTCGGTTTCATCTTCAGGCAGCGGGTTGGGCCTGCTTCGGATCACATGCTTCTGAAGGTGATAGCGATCGCACTGTTGAAGGATGCGCAGGAACCAGAGCGGCCTGAAGAGTCGCCACCACCAGCCGCGCGGCTGACGGTAGGAGATTTGAAAGTCGATGAGATAAGGCTGAGCATCATCGCCGACGATGATGTTCTCCGGCTTGTGCAGATCCACATAGGCAACGCCCCGCGCGTGCATGCCTTCGATCATGCTCTTGAGCCTGGGAAGAAACGCATCGTCGAGCAACTCACCCCAACGCAGCGGATGGCCGGGGATGAAGGTGCGGGCCACGGCGTTGGGCGCGACCTTGCCCTCGATCTTCACCGGGCCCAGGAGTAGAGGCAGGTTACCGATGGGTGCGAGCTCGGTGAGCAGTCTCGCTTCGCGTCGGCCGAGCCAGCGACCGACCCAGCCCAGGGGAATGATGAAGAACCACTGCTTGCGGTTGAACTTGCAGACAATGCGGCGCTCGGTGCTTTTGTAGATCGCCGTGGCGGCCCAGGAGTCGTGCTTGAGAATGACTTCGAGATCGTACATGTCGCCGTCGACTTCGACTTGCGAAGGAGGATCGCTCTTGCCCAGTGCGCGAAAGACAGCCGGCCTCGGCTTGCCGAGTGGGGTCGCGGCAGGATCAGTTGGCCGCTGGGACATATTAGAACCGGGGGAATTGGAGCAGTGACAGCATCAGCGTTTCTTCTTGGAGCCGAGTTCTGCGAAGTATTTCTTCGCTTCGCCGACCAGGTAGAAGCTGCCGGTGATGATGATGAGATCTTCACGGCTGACGGCGCGGCCGGCGAGGCGCAGCGCCTCTTCCAGCGTCGGTGCCTGCTGCGCCATCTTGCCGCAGACTTCGTTGAATTTGTGCATCAGATCTTCCGGCTCCATCGCGCGGGGGTTGTTCTTGGCCTTGGTGAAGATCACCTTGTCCGCCCCGAGCGAAAGCTGCTTGAGCATGCCGATGACGTCTTTGTCCTGGGCACAGCCGAAGATCATCACCAGCGAGTCATAGGCGATGTGCGCGCCCAGCGCGCGGATCAGGGCTTTGATGGAGACCGCGTTGTGAGCACCGTCGAGAATGACGCGTGGCTGCGTCCAGACCTGCTCCATCCGTCCTTCGAGCTGGGTCGCCACAAGTCCGCTGGTGACCTTTTCTTCGGGCACGTTGAAGCCGAAGCCCTTGAGTTTGTCGAGCACCGAAAGCGCGAGGCCGCAGTTGTGGGCCTGGTGTTCGCCGCGCAGGGGCACGGCCACGTGTTCCCAGCGCGTCGTCGGCGTGGTGACGCTGACGCGGGTGTGCGGCCCCAGTTCCTTGTTGGCTTCAAAGCGATAGCTGAAGTCGATCTGCTTGCCGCAGTATTCCAGAGGAGCGCCGACCTGCGTGGACACTTCGTCGAGTACCGCCATGACCTCCGGCTCCTGCTCCACGCTGATGGCGGGGATGCCCTTCTTGAAGATGCCGGCCTTCTCCTTGGCGATCAGCGAAAGCTGCTTGCCGAGGATGTTCATGTGATCGAGGCTGATGTGCGTCATCGCGGTGATCAGCGGCGTGACCGCGGTGGTCGAGTCGAGGCGACCGCCCAGTCCTGTTTCCAGGATGGCGATATCGACGGCCTGATCGGCGAAGTAACGCAGGGCTGCGCCGGTGACGATGTCGAAGAAGCTGGGCGGGTTGTCGCCGAAGACTTTGTAGTTCTTCTGGATTTCGTTGAGGATTTCCGTCAGCTCGGCATAGGGGATCATTTGCCCGTCGATGCTGATGCGTTCGCGCAGATCGACCAGGTGCGGGCTGGCGTAGAGGCCGGTGGTATACCCGCAGGCGCGGAGGACGGAGGCGAGCATGGCGCAGGTCGAGCCCTTGCCCTTGGTGCCGGCCACCTGAACGCACTTGAGCTGCTCGTGCGGATTGCCCAGCACTTCCAGCAGCTTGCGCATGCGATCGAGACTGAACGTGCGCGTGTTGTACGGCACGATGCGCATCTGCTCATAGTTGGTGTGCTCGAACAGCCAGCGGATGGCCGCGGAGTAGCCCTGATTGGAGTCCGGCCTGGAAGTCTTTCCAGACTTGGAGGCGGAACGACCGGACTTGGAGCCGGCAGCAACACTTCGCAAAGCAGATACCGACTTCTTGCCGGAACCGGCCTTCGAAGGCTTTTTAGCAGTCTTGACTTTATTCATGGAGAGCGGGCTTTCGCGTTGGATCGGCATTTTGACAGAAACCCGCGTCCTTGTCAAATCGAATGATATATCTTTCTATTTTACAACGCTTTACGACGATCAATGCCGAATGGCGCAGGATCGTCCGATCTGAGCGCCGTTCATTAAAGGTTGATGTGGAAGCGTGTTAGAGATGATAGCGGGCAGGTGCCGTGACATCGCTGCCCAGCGAAAGAATGCACAATCTTCTGAAGTTTGTGATTTTGGCGGGATTCGCAGGTCTGAATCAGCGAACCGGCGTGATCAAAGGTCGAAGCCGCCCAGGATGCACTTGCAGCGTGCGACGAACCAGCCATCGGACTGCGAGGAGCATTCGATCACCGAACAGGTGACGGGCGGACGCCCGCCGCCGACGTTGAACGCCACGCGATCGCCCGGCACCAGCACGCGCGGCACACGGATCGCCGCTCCACCTTCGGACATGTTCAGGATTTCCGCATCCGGCACCGACTCGCCGCCCTGCGCCACGCTCACGAGCATCAGCCCGGGCGGTTCCAGGCGGATCGAGCGGCGACGGTCGCTGGTTTTCGTTGAGGTGTTGCCCATGATCGGCTCCTGTGCAGTTGCATCGACGTGTTTGCCGACCACCATTAGACTCACGCAGCCTCGAACGCTCCCAGCAGGGCGCGACAACGCACTCGAAACTCCCCTTCGCTCATCGCTTCACACGAAAGCACTTCCGCCAGGATCGGTGCCTGATCGCCGGCGTTCAGCCGGGATGTTGCACCCTTCGCGCTGGCGGCCGAAAGTCGGAACGACAAACGCTCACCCACGCGCAGGGCCACGCGGGTGCGAATGGCGATGCCTGAAGCCGAGACATCGAGCACTTCGACATCCGACAAGGGCACCGCGGGCACCACCTGGCTGGCGCGGACGCCGGCCTTCGCCTTCACGCGCCGATGCTTGCGGCGATCGGAATGTTCAGCTTCATTCGTCATGTGGTTTTGCTCTCAGGCAGCCAGCCGCGGCTGCGCAGCGGGCTTTCGATGCAGAATGCAAGTCCGCACCCAGTGAGCGCCAAGGCGGGGATTGCAGGTCAGCACCTGGAGTTCAAGCTGCTTCGGCGGCAGGCCGGGCGCGAGTGGATCGATCATCAGCACCACCAGCTTCAGCCCGGGCATCAGCGGGTAGGGCGTGCGAATTGCCATCTCATCCGCGCTGATATCCAGCGTCTGAGCACCCGTGATTTTCTCCAACGGCTGATCGTGCTCGTCCACCACGAACGCATCGATCGTGCAGGGCATAGGCCTGGGTTCACCACGCGGATGGTTGCTGACCGTTGGAAATCGCATTCGATCGCTCACTGCTTTCTCTCCTTCACGAATGACCGCTCCTCCGTCAGAATCGGCTCAATCCGCACGATGATTAAGGAGAAACCAGTCGATGCGACCGAAAGGAAAAGTCCGAGAACCGCGGCGCGGGTGTCAGGTTCTGCGCTGCGGAGCGGACCCCGCAGCTATGAAATGAGACGTCAATTCAACGAATGACGTTCATCAACATTGATAGCGGCTACGTCCGCTTCGCAGCGTTCGGTCACCGAACAATCTCAATTCCGCGTGCCCCCGCGCTACACAATCGTACGATCACAAGCTGGCCCCTTCGCCTCCGCCCTTTTCCCCTCTGGCATCTTCCGCCGGGAACCCTTAGAATCTCTCACGTCCATCCAATATTCCGACTCACCGTACGCCGCGTACACGAGGTATTCATGAGATGGATCGAGAATCGATTCGAAGAAGGCCTGATCGTCACGAGCATCGACTGGGCCATCAACTGGGCACGCGAGAGTTCGCTCTGGCCGATGACCTTCGGGCTGGCGTGCTGCGCCATCGAGATGA
>JBBDXA010000203.1:1793-16326 GCA_040902585.1 Phycisphaeraceae bacterium | reverse complement strand
TGCTCCAGAGGAAGTTGCTGAGGCGGGCGGCCAGTTCGTGGTCGTTGAGCTTGCGGATTTGCTCGGGATCATTCGGGGCCGGGTCCAGCTCGATACGGAACAGGAAGTGCGGCGAGCAGAGGACAGCCGTGGTCGCCAGTTCGATGCCCTGCTCGAAGGTATCGCCGTTGGCTTTGGTCATCTCGACGAACTTCACGAGCTTGGCCACTTCCTCCTTCGACACCGGCCTTCGAAACGCCCGGCGGGCGAGGCGATCGAGAATCTCCGTCGCCGCTTCCTTCCACCCGCTGCCGTCGGATTTAGGCGCGGCGACGAAAAGCTGATGCGGCGTGAGCAGTTCGGGCTTGTCCACGATGGGGCCGAGGATTTCAACGTAACGCAGGTGCAGATTGCGGTCGCGCCGTTTGGCGTTCGGATTGTTTTGATCGACGAAGTTGTTGGGGTAGCGCAGCGTGAGCTTTTTCTTGCCGGCCTTGAGGTCGAGCTGATGCGTGTAAATCTTCGTGCTGCCCGCTTCGTTGGCGACGTCGAAGGATTTGATTTCCTTGTCATCGAGCAGGAGGATCATCTTCGGCGGCTCATCACCGGCCAGGTCGCCGTAGGCATCGATACGGAATTCGTAGAGCCCGTTGCGCGGGAAGGTGACATCGATGAACATGTCACCTTCGGTCATGAGCTTGCGTTCGCGGTTGTCGCGTTCGCCGCCTTCCATGTTGCGCGGCTCGACGCGCTGAAGGTTGGTGGGCGAGCGCCCCGGGTCAGCCGCCACCGCCGCGGCCGCGACCTGCTGGGCGGCCTTCATATATTTTTCCATCAGCACGGGCGGCAAGCTGAGGACATCGCCGATATTGTCGAAGCCGTAGCCCACGTCATCGGTAGGGAAATCGTCGGCAGGGCGGAATTCGACTCCGACGAGATCGCGCACTGAGTTGTTGTATTCTTCGCGGTTGAGGCGATGAATGGTGACGCGACCGGGATCGCGGTTGGTGCAGTCGATGTCGTTGAGCGTGGCATCGATCCAAGTTACGAGAAAGTCGCGCTCGTGCTGCGTGGGCTTGGCACCCTTGCCCGCGGGCATTTCGCCGGACTTGATCATGGCTGCGACGCTCAGCCAGGTCTTGCGATCGCGGAGAATGCTCTTGGAATTGCCGTAGCCGTGCAGGGCGAGGTCAGCCTTCTGCTTTTCTGCGCCGTGGCAGCCGTAGCAGTAGGTGACGAGAAAGGGCTTGACTTTGGCTTCAAACGGGTCCGGCGCGGAGGCCGGCACGGTCGAAGTGGTGGTACCGGAATTGGTCGAGACGAGTGCCGCCTGGACGGGATTGGCAGGTTTTTCGGCCTGCCCGCCGCCGCGCGAGGCCAAAACAACAACCAATACCGTCAAATTGATGACGGTACCGGCCACGGCAAGTTGAAGCTTCCAAGGGAGTCTGCTCATGCGTTGGGTGTCAATTCCATTCGTAGAGTCAACTTAAAGTCTGCTGTTTCAGCGACTTAACATTCAAGTCGGGCGGGGATCCCTGGTGGGCGGGCGGTTCAACCCTTGGCTACCACGGTTACCCCATGATACGAACGCGGAGGGTCTGTAAACAATTGCCTTCAATTCAGGATCGGCAACATCGGGTGTCCCATCAGGGCAGCGGCAAGGGTTTGCCGGATTGGGCGGCCCGTACCCAGATGCCGCGCGAGTCCACGATGTAGGCGTAGCCATCGCGGCCTTTGACCACAGCCGCCCCACCGTTGGGAATGCTCACGCCCATGGGCACGCTGGAAAACGCTGCCTCGGCTGCGTCCTTCGCGTCGCCTGCCGCTGCCGCCGTGTCTTGGGCAACCACGGTCGATGCGGGCTGCGAGGCCCCAAGCCAGTAACCGGCCAGCAGTAGGGCACCGGCCGCCAAAAGCATGGAAGCGCCTGATCGGGATTGATGTCTCATGTCGTGCTCCTTATGAGGGTGTGATCTGTCAGGATTGTTTCGATTGTATCGGTCAGGGCCGGTCGCCCGCCATGAAGAAGGCGGCTGATGCTGGTTGCAACAGGTCTGCAAATGCGATGGTTGGAATGTGGCCCCAGCAAATATGCAAACCCGCGCAGCCTTTTCGCTGATCGAGTTGGTGCTCGTGGTTTCGATCATTGCTGTGATCGGTGCCATCGCGCTGCCCCGCCTCAGTTCGGTCGCCGAGCGCGCTCCCAAGGCTGCTTTCGAGGCTGACCTGATCATCCTTCAGTCCGCGCTGGAGCGGTATCTCATCGAGCATCAGGGCACGCCGCCGACGGAGGCTCAGTTCGTGTTGCAGTTGACGCAGTTCACCGATATCGACGGCGCGGTTTCAGCCGTGAAAACCACCAGTCACATTTATGGCCCGTACCTTCGCCGCATGCCGCAGAGCTACATCGCACCCGCCACGGGCGATCCGGTCTTCGTCAGCGATGGAAGTTCGCCCGATGAGAAGTCGGTCATCGATCCTGACTCCGGCGAGGACACCGGCTGGCGATTCTCGCCCGTGACCGGGCAGGTTCGCGTAATCGCCCGTGATGTGTCCATTGATGGTGCGGGTGAAGACTTCAAAATCAAACAATAAAGACCGTTGCCGGGCTGCTCGTTCCCGGCTGTATCATTTCGGCATGTCCCGCAGAGTCACCTGCCTGGTTGCGCTGTTCACTTTGGCGATGCTGGCCCTTGCGCTGGCGCTGCGGCTGAACCGCCCGCTGCATCGCGAGGAGGTGCGGCCGCGCGGCCTTGGCTTTCGCATCGATGTGAATACAGCCGACCCCGCGACGCTTTCCCTGCTTCCGGGCATCGGGCCGAAACTGGGGCAGGCGATGGTCGAACATCGCTCTAGCATCGGGCCGTTCACGAAACCTGAAGACCTGGACATCGTCCCCCGCATCGGGCCGCTGACGGTGCATTCGATTCGGCCGTTCATTCGCTTCAAGTGATGAACTGGCCTGCCCGGTGCATCCTTCGCCGCTTCTCCCTAGAATAGGCCTGTTTCACCCGCCCCCACGGAAGGAATTACGCCATGAGTGCAACGCAATCGCCGCCCTCACCCGCTTCAGAGCTTGACGCGATTAACCCCATCGCTGCCGTCGATCCGCTCGTCTGGAAGCTCATCCGCGCCGAGCAGCAGCGGCAGGAGTTCACCCTTGAGCTCATCGCCAGCGAGAATCACGCCAGCGGCGCGGTCATGGCCGCGGCAGGCACCGTGCTCACCAACAAATATGCCGAGGGCTACCCCGGCAAACGCTACTACGGCGGATGCCAGTTCCACGATCAGATCGAACAGATCGCCATCGACCGCGCCAAGGAAATCTTCGGCTGTGAGTTCGCCAACGTGCAGCCACACTCCGGCGCTCAGGCCAACGCAGCCGTCTTCTTCGCCCTCATGAAGCCCGGCGATACCTTCGCTTCCCTCGTCCTCGCGGACGGCGGACACCTGTCGCACGGCATGAAGATCAACTTCTCCGGCAAGTACTTTAAGCCTGTTCATTACCCGCTCATCTATGACCTCAATTCGCCGCAGGCGGAACAGATCGATTACGACGCGGTGCGAGCGGTGTGCCTGGAGCACAAGCCGGCGATGCTCCTGTGCGGCTACTCCGCTTACCCACGCATCATTGACTTCAAGAAGTTCCGCGAGATCGCGGATGAATGCGGCGCGCTGCTCATGGCGGACATCGCTCACATCGCCGGTCTCGTCGCCGGCGGGGCGCACCCCTCGCCGTTCCCCCATGCTCACGTCGTCACCACCACCACGCACAAAACCCTGCGCGGCCCGCGCGGCGGCCTGATCATGACCAACGATGAAGATATCGCGAAGAAGATCAACTCAGCCGTCTTCCCCGGCATGCAGGGCGGCCCCTTGATGCACATCATTGCCGCCAAGGCTGTGTGCTTCGGCGAAGCACTCGATCCTTCATTCAAACACTACGCCGCGAAGGTGGTGAAGAACGCCAAGGCTCTTGCCGGTGCCTTGAAGGAGCATGGCTATCGCCTCGTCTCCGGCGGTACGGACAATCACCTCATGCTTGTGGACCTGCGCACGAAAGACGCGGAACTGACCGGCGCCGATGCGGAGAAGTGGCTCGAAAAGGCCGGCATTATCACCAACAAGAACGGCATCCCCAAGGATCCGCACCCGCCGATGAAGACCAGCGGCATCCGCCTCGGCACGCCGGCGCTCACCACCCGCGGCATGGGCGAAGAGGAAATGAAAACCGTCGCCAGCCTGATCGACCGCGTGCTTTCCGCCAAGGGCGATGACAAGGTTTGCGACGAAGTCCGCGCGGATGTGGTGGATCTATGCAAGCAGTTTTTGATGCCGCATTGAACGTGTTGCGCAGGCGCTAGGCGATATAATGGGTATCAAGCTGGCGAACTGTCGCCCGCGCGGAGAACGCCCATGATCATGGCATACGATGAACTCGTGAACTTCATCGCTGCGGGAAGCACGCCGCAGTCAGTGGTTGACTTTTGCCCATCGGAAGAAACCAAGTCGCGAGTCGAGGAACTGTTGCTCCGTCAGAAATCCGAAACTTTGTCGTCCGACGAGTCGGCGGAGTTGAAACAGTACCTACAAATCGAACACCTGATGCGCCTTGCCAAGGCCCGCGCACGGCGGAGCCTTGAGCAACAGGAGTGACGGGGGCATGTCCTTTTCTTACATCTCGGCCCAACTGCGCCGTCTGGTCACGGCACGAGCCGACGGCATCTGCGAGTATTGCCTGCTCGCCGAGGCAGATACCTTCTACGGCTGTCAGGCCGATCACATCATCAGCGAGAAGCACGGCGGTGCCACCGAAGCCGACAACCTGGCGCTGGCGTGCGTCTTCTGCAATCAGGCCAAGGGCAGCGACATCGGATCGATGCACTGGAATACCAACACCTTCACTCGATTTTTCAACCCGCGCACGGACGCCTGGGCCGATCACTTCGAGTTGGTCGATGGCCACATCGAAGGGTTGACGCCGATCGGCTCCGTCACCGCGCTAATACTCTCTTTCAACTCGGCTGAGCGTATATTGGAGCGGCAGGCGCTGCGGGCTATGAGTCGATATCCTTCACCCGCAGCCTTGAAGAGGCTGTTACGTTAACGATGGTACTCGGCGGCGAGCATCTGGCTTTTCAACTTGGGATGATCCATGAATGCACTCCGTTATTCTGTTGTGTTCGTACTCCTCGCATCAGTCGCCGGGATGCTGCCCGCCTGCGCGAATGGTCCAGCTCATTCCAAGTACATCTACGCTCCGGTCGATGCCATGCCGGGCGAGAGTTTTGTCGCGGCCGGTGCCGGTCCCGCGAAAGTCAACCCCAACTGGCCCGCCGGTTTCAAGCTCGATATCGATGTGTCGATCGCTGAAGTCAGAAGCCCCAAGTACCGTCGGCCTTACCTTGCCGTCTGGATCGAGAACCCGGCCGTGAAGGATAAAGCGGTGCGTTTTCTCATCGTCTGGGGCAAAGAGATCAAGTATCAGAACACCCTGAAATACTTTACCCCGCTGGCGAAGTTCAACGGTCGCACGGTCGATGCCGTCACCCGCCCGACGCGACCGCCCGGTGAATACACCGTCACCTGGGACGGCCTCGATGACGCCGGCAAACCCGTCGCCGCCGGTGACTATGCCGTGCATGTCGAAGTCTCGCGCGAGCACGGCACCCGCGTTCACATGAGCAAGACCATCACCTGCAAGGATGCAAAGCAGGAAGAAATGATCGATGGCAATCTGGAGGTGGCCGGCGTCGTTCTCCGATTCGGCACAACGAAATAATGAGAAAGGTGTGAGAAGAAACAAACCAAAGCCCACGCACTCCCGTGCGTGGGGCCCCGCGGAACCAGCCACCCACCGAAGTCATCCCCCATGTTCAAGCTGATCCGCACCCTTCACATCTACGTCTCCATGTTCGGCCTGATCGCGCTGCTGTTCTTCGCCGTCACCGGCATCACCCTCAACCACCCCGACTGGTTCGCACTGGACCAACCTGTCACGCGCGAAGTCGCCGGCAAAGTGCCGACAACCACGCTGAAGGAACTGGACAAACTCGCCGTCGTCGAAGCCCTGCGGAGCGACATGCACATCACCGGCGCGGTTGCCGACTTTGACATCAGCGATGACGAATGCGTCATCGACTTCAAACGCCCCGGCGGCTACGCGCGCGTCATCATCAACCGCCAGACCGGCAACGCCCAGGCCACAATCGAATCCTACGGCAGCGTCGCCATGATCAACGATCTGCACATGGGTCGCGACAGCGGCGGGGCGTGGAAGCTGCTCATCGACATCACCGCGCTGCTGATGGTCTTCGTCTCGGTCACCGGCATGCTGCTGCTCTTCAAGCTGCCCAAGCGGCAACGCCTTGGATTCATCCTCGGCGGACTGGGGTTGGTGGCGTGTGTTGTGGTCTATCTACTGTGCGTGCCTTGATTGCAAACTGCGCGGTGCTGTATTCGCAACCGTTCTGATGGCGACGGGTAGGTAGGGGAGCACCATCCCGATAGCACCATCCCGACAGGGTGGTGCTGATTGCGTTCAGCGTTCTGACGCCGCGATCGCAATGGACGGTCGTTCGCCAATAGCACCACCCTGTGGGGATGGTGCTCTTCGGAGCCACTCATGCGTATTCATTCTGCTCTGACGTTCATCGCTGCCCTGTGTCTTCTCGTCCCCTCGGTCGCTTGCGCCGCTCCCTATGAACCTTCTGCCCAGGCCGGCCCGCGCGAAGTCATCACTCAACTCGATGACTGGATCGACGCGAAGCGCAGCGATCGCAAAGTCCCCGTAAAAATCCACTACCCCAAGGGCACCGATGCCTGTCCGGTGGTGATCTTCTCGCACGGCCTGGGCGGCTCGCGCGAAGGCTACGAGATGCACGGGCAGTTCTGGGCCAGCCACGGTTTCGTCAGCGTGCATGTGCAGCATGCCGGCAGCGATGACGAAGTCTGGCGCGGCGTTCCTCCGCGCGACATCATGGCCGCCATGCGAAAAGCCACAGCCGACCCGCAGGCAATCATCAATCGCCCCAAAGATGTTTCCTTCGCCATCGACACACTGGAGAAACTCAACAGGACCACCACCTCGCCCCTGCACAAGCGACTGGATTTGAACAAGCTTGGCATGGCGGGCCACTCGTTCGGCTCGTGGACGACGCTCGCCGTCGGCGGCCTGTCCGCAGGCCCACTGGGACAGGCCGGCCTCGACAAGCGGATCAAAGCCATGATCCCCATGAGCTCCCCCGTTGTGAAGGCCGCTTCGCAGCGCGACGCGGCCTATGGCAAGATCGCCATCCCCGCGCTGCACATGACCGGCACCCTCGACGACAGCCCCATCGGCGATACCGACGCCAAAGACCGCCGTATTCCGTTTGATCATTCGCCCGGCCCGAAGGATAGCGGAGCCGACTGCTTCCTCATCACCTTCGATGGCGGCGATCACATGGTCTTCTCCGGTGCCAAGCGCACCAAGCTCGGTGCGCGTCTTCGTGGCAACGCAGGAGCTTCCGACGGTTCCAAGGACGAAGCCATGCACAAGATCATCAAGCAGTCGTCACTCGCCTTTCTCGATGCCTACCTGCACGGCAAGAAAGATGCCGTCGCATGGCTTCAAAAGGACAGCGGGCTGAAGGCGGCGCTGGGCAAGCTCGGCACGCTGGAGATGAAGAAGGAGTAGAGCGCCATCGCTGGGCGTGACCCTATTATGTGGCATGATCAGTTGGGGTGCCATGGGCAAGCGGAGTCTTCGGAGCTTGCCCGTGCGGATCACCCTCTGCGCTCGGCGCACAGCACGGGTAAGCTCCGAAGACTCCGCTTACCCATGGCACCCGATGGCGCCCGCCACAGAAGATGGGCACGCCCCCATCGCTTGCGTCTTCGCGCAACCCTTCGGCCAAGCGGCTCGCGATGGTATCCTTGAGGCACCGGCGTTTCGTCGGCTGGGAGGTTCCATCATGATGCGCACCTGCTCGTTCGCGTTTCTCCTGCTCGTACTGCTCTCTTCACCCGCCCTCGCCTTCGAAGCAGTGGGCACCATCCAGAAGATCGATCACGACAAGAGCGTGCTGCACGTCAACGCCAACGGGCGCGACCGTGTCGTGCCGATCGCCAAAGATGTGAAGGTGCTCGACACTGAAGGCAAGGCGCTCGAAGCCGGTTTGAAAGCTGAACAACTGAAGGAAGGCGCGACGGTCACGCTGACCATTGACCGCGTCGGCAACGTTGCAACGATTACCACCATCCGTCTGGGCGGCCAGCCGGCACGTCCACCGCGCGAGAATACGCCGCAAGCCGGCAAGGAGACCGTCGGCTTCAAACCGCTCACCGAGATGAGCGCAACCGACAAATACAAAGGCGAAGACGGAGGCCTGTACGGCAGCGGCAGGAACGATCCGCCCGCCGATCATCTCGCAGCCGCGAAGAAGGCGACCGCGCAGATCACCCCGCTCGACGCCGCCGGAAAGCCTTCCGCCGCCGGCACGATCGCGCTGGTGTCGATCAGCATGTCCAACGCGACGCAGGAGTTTTCCACGTTCAAGCAGATCGCCGATCGCGACGAGCGCAAGAGCTCGAAGCTCACGATCGTGGACTGCGCCCAGGGAGGACAGGCGATGGCCGAGTGGGTCAGTCCCGATGCGCGTCCGTGGCAGGAAGCGATGCGCCGCCTTGAAGCCGCGAAGGTCGATCCGAAGCAGGTGCAGATCGTCTGGATCAAGCTCGCCAACAAGAGCCCGCGCGGCGACCTTGCCGAGCACGGCGAGAAACTCAAGAAGGACACGCTCGCGGTGATTCACAATGCTAAGGAGAAGTTCCCGAACCTGCGCATCGCCTACCTCGGCAGCCGGATCTATGCGGGCTTCGCCGGCGGCAGCCTGAACCCGGAGCCTTATGCGTACGAGGGTGCCTTTGTGGCGCGCTGGTTGATTCAGGATCAGATGAAGGGCGCAGAGAGTTTGAAGTATGAAGGCGATGATGCGAAGGCACCGGTGCTGCTGTGGGGTCCCTATTTCTGGGGCGATGGTTCGACGCCGCGCAAGGCGGATGAACTGGTGTGGAAGCGCGAAGACTTCGCGGGTGACGGCGTGCATCCCAGCACCTCAGGCCGGCAGAAGGTCGCGGCCATGCTGCTGAAGTTTTTCGCGACGGATGAACTGGCCAAGTCGTGGTTTGCGGCCAAGTGAAATTGAGCGGAGGGCGGCCCCGATCCACTACAATCGCGGCATGTCGAACCACACCATCGCGCGTCGCGACCTCCTCGCAGGCTCACTCGCCGCGGGCACCTTCGCGATGGACCTGCGCGATGATGAGGCGGCGAAGAAATACATGGCTGCCGCGGGCCTGGAGTCAGGCAAGTTCATCTGTGCCCTCGCCCGGCTGCGCTATACGCCGTATCCGCACTACCCGGAAGCCGAGCGTAATCGCCGGGCGGCTGTCACCGCCGAGTTCGCCGAGAAGGATCACGCAAAACAGCGAAGCGATCGTTGCCTTCGTGCGCAAGAGCGGGCAGAAGGTGCTGGTGTGTCCGGAGATGACGTACCAGATCGAAGCGTCGAAGAAGTACCTGGTCGATCCGCTGCCGGAGGATGTGAAGAAGCGCGTGGTGCATCGCGACACGTTCTGGCTGCCGGACGAGGCGGCTTCGATTTACGTGCATGCGAATCTGGTGGTGAGCTGCGAGATGCACGCGCCGATCATCGCGCTGGGCGTCGGGACGCCTGCGATGTACCTGCGGCAACCGACCGACACGCGCAAGGGCCACATGATGCGCGACATCGGGCGCAGCGATTGGATTTTTGAGATCGATGACGCGAAGGGCCAGCAGATCGCCGCCGCGGTGCTGGAAGTACACAACGATCCCAAGGCCGCGAAGGCGAAGGTGACAGAAGCGATGAAGATTGTGCGCGAAAGGCAGACCAAGAGCATGGCGGTGGTCGCGGGCGCGCTATGATTGGAAGTGTGGAAGAAATATCGCTCGCAGAGATGCGAAGCTCATCTGGAGGATCAATGACCGAAGAAACGACGAACAATCCGAACCCTGTTGAACCCGCAGCCGTGCCTGCCAAGCCGCAAGCGGTTGACGCGACGAAGGTGACCACGGAAGAACTCCAGGCCAAGTGCCTCGACGCCTGCAAGAACGTGTTCGATCCGGAAATCCCGGTCAACATCTTCGAACTAGGCCTGATTTACGACGTGGCGGTCGATGAGAAGCGGGACGTGAAGGTGACGATGACCTTGACCAGTCCCGCCTGCCCCGCAGCCCAGGAACTGCCTCTGGAAGTGCGCGGCCGCATCGCCGTGATTCCGGGCGTGAATGATGTGGATGTGGATGTCGTCTTCGATCCGCCGTGGAGCCCGGCGAAGATGAGCGAGGCGGCGAAGGTGCAGTTGGGGTTTGATCTTTAGCGCGTGGCTTCCAGGCTGTGATAAGGATTGGGTGCGTCGTTCCCAGTTGGATTTTGAACCGCGACCCAGGGAGAGAGGTTTGTACTGCGGATACGATCTAAGAGGGAGGGGAGTTCAAAGCGCGACTCCGTCGCCTGCTTGCTTCTTCGTCCCTCCCTCCCTTCCCCCTCACACCTTCCCGATCGCCAGGGACACGTTATGTCCTCCGAAGCCGAAGCTGTTGGAGAGGACGTTACGGATGTTGCCGTTCATGTCGCGGGCGATGTTGGGGACGTAGTCCAGATCGCACTCAGGGTCGGCATTTTCGAGGTTGATGGTGGGGGGGACCAGGCCGGTCTCGATGATCTTGCAGCAGATGATGGCTTCCAGGCCGCCGGCGGCGCCCAAGGGGTGGCCGGTCATACTCTTGGTTGAGGAGACGGGGAAGGATTTGGCCTTGTCGCCGAAGGTGAGTTTGATGGCGCGGGTCTCGGCGATATCGCCCAGGCCGGTGGAGGTGCCGTGGGCGTTGATGTAGGAGATATCGTCGAGATTGAGGCGGCTGTCGCGCATGGCGGCCTGCATGGAGAAGGCGGCGCCGCGGCCCTCTTCGTCGGGGGCGGTGATGTGTGAGCCGTCGGCGGATTGGCCGTAACCGAGCATTTCAGCGTAGATGCGAGCGCCGCGAGCTTTGGCGTGTTCGTACTCTTCGAGGACGAGGATGCCCGCGCCTTCGGCGAGGATGAAGCCATCGCGGTCTTTATCGAAGGGGCGCGAGGCCTGCTGGGGTTGATCGTTGCGGCGCGAGAGGGCTTTGAGGGCGGTGAAACAGGCCAGGCCCAGGGGCGTGAGCGCGGCTTCGGCGCCGCCGGTGATCATGACATCGGCTTTGTCGTAACGGATGGCGTCCATGGCTTCGCCGATGCCGTGGGCGGCGGAAGCGCAGGCGCTGGTGGGGGCGGAGTTGGGGCCACAGATGTGGTAGTAGATGGCGATGTTGCCCGAGCCAGCGTTGCACATGAGTTTGGGGACCATGAAGGGGCTGACGCGGCTGGGCCCCTTTTCGATCATTTTGGTGTGTCCCTCTTCGAACTCCTGGATGCCGCCGATGCCGGTGCCGACGATGACGCCGCAGCGGTAGGGGTCTTCCTTGGAGAATTCGATGCCGGCGTCTTTGATGGCGTCGATGGCGCCGTTGAGGGCGAACTGGGCGAAGCGGTCGAGTCGTTTGGCTTCACGCTTGTCGAGGTTGGTGGGTTCCCAGTTGGGGATTTCGCCGCCGAATTTGGTGGGGAATTCGGTGGTGTCGAATTTGGTGATGGGCGTGATACCGCTCTTGCCGTTCAGGAGATCCTGAAAGACGTTGGGCACGGAGAATCCGAGGCTGGTGACCCAGCCCAGTCCGGTGATGACCACGCGTCGTCGGGAGTCGGAAGGCATGGAGTCGAATCGACCTTTCAAAAACGGCACAGGGCGCCCTTGGGGGCGGCCTGCGCCGAGTCATGGAGTGAAGGACCGGCGGCGGGGGTGCGGGCGTTTCGCGGGGCTGGGCATGCAGGCATGGCGGCATGCTGGGCACGACGCGCAGGGCGAGCAGGGCGAGACGTCCGAGCCTGCAACCACAGGCCCCGAATCACGCCTTTTCGGCGCGGTTCAGGTGTTCCTTGATGAAATCGATCGCCTGGCCGACGGTTTGGATTTTCTCCGCGTCTTCGTCAGGGATCGAGGTTTCGAACTCGTCTTCAAATTCCATGACCAGTTCGACGGTGTCGAGACTATCGGCGTTCAAATCATTCACGAAATGAGTCTCGCGATTGATTTCGCCTTTGTCGACACCCATCTGTTCGGCAACGATACCGATGACCTTTTCTTCGATTACTTTTTCGTCCATCGGACTTTATCTCCAATTGCGCTGGCCAGTGGGCCATTGGGGGTAGGGGGCACTTTTACGCTGCTGTATGCAGCGGGCAATATAGCGAGGGCGGCGGAACCTGCCAAGCCGGGCGATTGTACTGAAAGCGAGCCTGCGCTCAAGTGGCAGTGGGCGATTGCAAACGCCCGCGGGACATTTAACACATCGTCATGCCGCCGTCGACGGCCAGTGTCTGGCCGGTGACGAAGCCGGCTTCCTCAGACGCGAGGAAGGCGACCGCGGCGGCGATCTCCGCCGCCTTGCCGAACCGCTTCAAAGGCGTCGCGGCGATGGCGAAATCCTTGACCTGCTGCGGCAGGCCTTCGGTCATGTCGGTGTCGATGAAGCCGGGCGCGATCACGTTCGCGGTGATGTTCTTGGCCGCCATTTCCTTGGCGATGCTCTTGGTCAAGCCGCTCAGTCCAGCCTTTGCAGCGGCGTAATTCGCCTGCCCGGGGTTGCCCACGAGGCCGGACACGGACCCGATGTTGATGATGCGGCCCCACTTGCCGCGCATCATCGGCCTCAGGGCCGCCCGGCAGGAGACGAACACGCTCTTCAGATTCGTGTTGATCACCGCGTCAAAATCCTCGTCGCTCATGCGAAGCAAGAGCTGATCGCGGGTGACGCCGGCGTTGTTCACGAGGATGTCCAGCCGCTTGTGGTCGTCGGCGATCCTTTCAATCGCATCCGCCAGCGCCTTGTGGTCGGCGACGTCGCAGGCGCAGACGGTCGCCTTGCCGCCCGCATCGCTGATGGTCTTGGCGACCTCGTTGAGCTTGTCGGCGCTGCGCGACATGAGGACCACGTGCCGGCCCTGCAAGGCAAGGGCCTGGGCGATGGCGGCACCTATGCCGCGAGAGGCGCCGGTGACGATGGCGAGGCGTTGTTCGATAGCGTCAGTCATGGGAATCCTGAGTTCTGAGTCTAATAAAGTGTTAGGCGGTCGGCTCCGCGTGGTTCTCAACCTTCGTCGCCTTGTCGATCCTGCGCATCAGCCCGCTGAGCACCTTGCCGGGTGCGAGCTCGACAAACTGGCCCGGCAGATTCGCGATGGCCCACTGCATGCAACTGCTCCAGCGCACCGGGCTGGTGAGCTGTTCGACGAGGCGCTGCTTGATGAGCTTGATGTCACCATCGTGCGGCGTGGCGGTCACGTTGGAGAGCACCGGGCAGTGCAGGCCGAACCATTGCGTTTTGTCGAGCGCCGCCTTCAAGCGATCCGCGGCAGGCTGCATGAGGGGCGAGTGAAACGCACCGGCGACCTTCAATGCCGTCGCGCGCAGGGTCATTTCCTCGGCCACCTTCAGCGCCACTTCGCACGCAGCCTTCGAGCCGCTGATGACGATCTGGCCCGGGCAGTTGTAGTTGGCGGGCACGAGGACTTCACTGTCACCCGTGACTTCCAGCGTTTTCCTGCACAATTCAGCCGCCTGATGTTCATCCGCTCCGACAAGGGCGACCATGCTGCTGGGCGAAGCTTCGGCGGCTTCCTGCATCGCTTCGCCGCGCAGCTTCACCAGGCGAAGACCGCTGAGAAAGTCGAACGCGCCGCCCAGGTGCAGGGCCGTGAATTCGCCCAGGCTCAGGCCGGCCGCGGCAACCATCGTGCCCAGCTTGCCCTGTTCTTTCAGCGATCGATGGCACGCGACACTGGTGACGTAAATCGCCACTTGCGCGCGGTCCGTCTTGTTCAGATCGTCTTCAGGGCCTTCGAAGCAGAGCTTGCTCAGCGCGTAGCCCAGTTCCTTGTCAGCCTCGGCGAAGGTCTGTGCAGCGACGGGAAAACGCTCAGCCCAGGCCTTGCCCATGCCGACGTGCTGTGCGCCCTGACCCGGACAGAGAATGATTTGAGGATTGCTCACGGTTTGGGAGATTCCGTTGGAAAGCGGGACATGATAGTGAGAATTGATTGGCGCAGCGAGCCGGGGCGTATTCGCCCCGGTGCATGTCGGCGGCGTGCCTCTTGTGCATGCAACAGGGGGGTGAAGGCATTTTTTGCGGCGCTCGCCGGGGCGAACGGCCAGCGCGCCCGTGCCGCGGCGGCGATCGGCGTGAGCCGGCAGGGGCTCGCGAAGATGATGCGGCGCCTCCGAATCGAGGCAACCTGACCGGCACGTCGCACGTCGCACCTGCACGTGCGTGGCACTCGGCACTCGGCACATGGCACGTTCAGGTATCCTCTGATCGATGGCGCGCTACCTGGTCCGCCGGCTCCTGCTGACGATCCCCGTCCTGCTCGGGGTCGCCACGCTC
>JBBDXA010000203.1:0-1783 GCA_040902585.1 Phycisphaeraceae bacterium | reverse complement strand
CCGGGGCGAATACGCCCCGGCTCGCTACACCTTCCACAAACTCGTCGCCCACGTCAGGCCGCCGCCGAGGGCGACGAAAAGGACGTAGTCGCCTGCCTTCACGCGGCCTTCGGCAGTGAGTTCGTGAAGGGCGATGGGCACGCTGGCGGCGCTGGTGTTGCCGTAGCGGTCGATGTTGACGCACATGCGTTCGGGCGTGAGGCCGAGCTTTTCACGGGCGGATTCGATGATGCGGGCGTTGCTCTGGTGCGGGATGATCACTGCAAGATCACTGGGCTTGAGATTGCAGTGCGTCAGGGCTTCGTCGATGGTTCGCTGAAGGGTGCTGACGGCGAACTTGTAAATCTCGCGGCCGTTCATTTGCAGGGTGTTGTATTGCCCGTTGAACGGCGCGCCGTGTCCGTTGGCGGGAAGGTCCGCCTCGTTGCGCGGGCAGTAGAGTTCGTGCCAGCGGCCGCCGTCGGAGCCCATCGATTGGTAGAGGCAGCCGCGCGTGGCGTCATCGCAGGTGGAGAAGACGGCCGCGCCCGCTCCGTCGCCGAAGAGGACGCAGGTGTTGCGGTCTTCCCAGTTGACGAGCTTGCTGAGCATCTCGACGCCGATGACGCCGATGTTCTTGTAGAAGCCGGTCTTCATCAGGCCGGCCGCCATGTTCATGCCATAGACAAAACCGGAGCAGGCGGCGCTGATATCCACGGCCCCGGCGGGGGAGGCACCGATGTTGGCAGCCACCCGCGCGGATGAAGAAGGCGTGATCATTTCAGGCGTCATCGTCGCGAGGATGACCATGTCGAGTTGAGAAGGCTCAAGCCCGGCGCTGGTAACAGCCTGTTTCAGAGCATCGGTTGCGAGAGAGGTGACCGTGTCGCCGGGCTCGCCGATACAGCGCTGGCGGATGCCGGTGCGCTTGGCAATCCACTCATCGCTGGTGTCGACAGTTTTGGCCAGCTCGTCGTTGCTGACGACATGCGCGGGGACCGCCATCCCGGTGCCGGCCAGGCACACGCCCGGAGGAATTGAGCTTCCTGAACCATTCATGCAGCGGTCTCGGGCACGGAGTCCGCCAGCGCTTCAACGATGGCTTCGTTGACATTCAAGCTGACGAACCGCATGGCTGCCTTGACGGCGGCGACAATCGTGCGCGCCTCGCTGGAGCCATGACATTTGAGGCAGATTCCATTGGCACCCATCAGGGGTGCGCCACCATACTCATGATAGTCGTGCTTGCGGTAGATGCCGCGGACGACCGGCTCAAACCGCTTGGCGAGGTCCGGATCGACAGCCACAATCTCGCGCGTGATGGTCTTGATCAGGCCCATCGACAAACCTTCTGCCAGCTTGAGCACGACGTTGCCCGTGAAGCCTTCGGTGACGATGACGTTGGCCTTGCCTTCGAACAGTTCGCGGCCCTCGGCGAAGCCGACGTAGTTGATCCGCTTGTCCTGGCGGATCAGCTTGGCGGTGTCGCGCACCATCGAGTTGCCCTTGGTTTCTTCCGAGCCGATCGAGAGCAAAGCGACTTTGGGGTTGTCGATCCCCATGATGCGGTTGGCGTAGATCGACGCCATGTGAGCGTACTGGTGCAGGTGCGTGGGGCGAGGTTCGGGATTGGCACCGACATCACACACGATGATGGGGCCAAAGAAAGTCGGAATGGTGACTGCGATGCCGGGGCGGTGTACGCCGGGCAGGCGTCGCATGTACATCTGGGCACCGGCGACGCAGGCACCGGTGTTGCCCGCACTGATAATGGCATCGCACCGGCGATCCCCCGCGCGTTTGC
>JBBDXA010000202.1:11814-16828 GCA_040902585.1 Phycisphaeraceae bacterium | reverse complement strand
CGGCAGACGGACTCACGTTCCTGTGGTTACGGGGGTTAAGATGCGTTTGCCCTGCAGGACGCGCTCAGGACTCAGAACCCTGGCCCCGGGATCTCCACTCACACCCGCGTCTTAAACCCCATCGCCCGCACGATGCACCAGCCGGCCCTTGCTTCAAAAACCTGAAACGCCCCCAGCGCCGCCAGCAGTCCGCCGACCACCCACGGCCACGTGCCTTCGAGCACGCCCACCGCCCGCAGCGCCAGCAGCACGGCCGCGATCAGGCTTACGATGATCCCGCTCAGCAGGCGGACCTTCTTTCCACGAGCGTCGATGTTGCATTGCATGGGCGCATGATAGACCGGATGCGGCCAATTCGCTCCTATTGGGCGTGCCACCGGAAGCCTCAGGACTTGATCTTTTCTCGCAGCCACGCGGGCCGATTCGTGGTGATCGAGTCCGCGCCCAGCTCGATGAACCGTCTGGCGACCGCCGGGTCATCCACCGTCCAGCAGTGGAACTCGAGCTTGGCCGCCCGCAGCACCTTCACGAACGGTGCGTCGATGATCGCATGGGCATTGGTGTCCAGCCCGTCCGCCTTCGTGTCCTTGAGCGTGCGCAGGATCGACTCAAGACTCGGCGACCACGCCTTCGTTTCCTTGTCCTGCTTGTAGCTGGTCAGCCAGTGGGCCTTGCGATTGGGCATCGCCTTCTTGCAGGCGGCGATCACCTGAGCGCTGAAGGCGATGATCACCGTCTGCTCCGGCTGGAGCGAGGAGGCTTGCAGTTCCTCATTCAGCACCGGCACGATCTCGGGGCCGCACTTGATCTCGATGAATATCTGTTTGCCCGCGGGTACCGTGGCCATCACCTCCTTCAGCGAAGGCATGCGCTGGGCGGCGAACTTCGCGTCCTTCCATGAACCGACGTCGAGCTTGCGCAGGTCGTCGAAGGTGGATTTCGCGACGACTGCGTCGCTTCCCGCGAGGCGCTTCATATCCTTGTCGTGCGTGCAGATGATCTTGCCGTCCTTCGTGAGATAAAAATCACCTTCGATGGCGTCGGCCCCCTGTTCCCACGCCAGCTTGAAGGCCGCGAGCGTGTTCTCGGGCGCATCGTGCGATGCGCCGCGATGGGCGACGATCAGGGGCTGGGCGGCAGGAGTGGAATCGGCCATGAGCAGCACGAGCAGGAGAGGAAGTGTTCGCATGACAACATAGTAGTGGGACGATGTGATGATTCCATTTGGCGCGATCGTGAATCGACATTGGGTGGCACGCTCTGAGGCTTTGCGAAGGGCGTGGTCGGAGGGCGTCGCGCGCAAGCCACGCCCTTCGCAAAGCCTCAGAGCGTGCTACTCGAAGCCGACGAATGCCGAAGCAGTTCGTGGAGCACGATCGCCATCGCCACGCCGACGTTCAGCGAATCGACGCCGCGGTGCATGGGAATGATGAGTTGATGATCGCACATGGCGAGGATGTCGGGCGGGACGCCGTCGTACTCGGAGCCGACGACGAGGGCGACGCGATCGGAGCGTGCGAAGCCGGCGAGCGGCAGGGCGTCAGGCGTGAGGGCGGCGGCGATGAGGGCGAAGCCGCGCTCTTCCTTGAGCCGGCGAAGGTCGGCGACCGGATCGAGGCTTGCCGCCATCGGCAGCGTGAACACCGCGCCGGTCGAAACGCGCACGCTCCGGCGATAGTACGGATCCGCCCCGCGGCGGGCGTAGATCAGTCCATCCGCCCCCAGGCCCGCGCAGGTGCGCATGATCAGGCCCAGGTTCTCGTGCTGATTGATGAAGGGGCAGGCGACCAGCGTCGTCGCGGGCAGCAGGCGCTCGATGGTCATCGCGTCTTCATCAGGCCGACGGGCCAGGGCCATGACGCCGCGATGAAAGTGGAAGCCGACGATCGTGTCGATGAACGCCTGCGGGGCGACATGCACCGGCACATGTTCAGGCACCATCGCGACAAGACTCGCAAGCTGCTTCTCAACCGCGAGGACGGAGATGGTCTCGAAGTTCGATTCGAGCAGGCGTCGCACCAGCAACTGACTTTCGACGATAAACAATCCCTGCTCGGCAGCAGGATCGCGGCCCTTCATGTGGCGATAGGGATCGAGTCGCGGGTCAGCGGGATCGTGGATAGGGACAAGCATGATTGGGAGCACCATCCCGACAGGGTGGTGCTATTTGCGAACGGCTTTCAATTGCGATCGAGGCTGCGACAGTTCGTGCGCTATTAGCACCACCCTATCGGGATGGTGCTATGGGCACCTCAAAATATTCCAGCGCCCACTCGCGCATGAAGCGCACGCGCACGGTCTCGATCCTGTATAGAACGAACTGGGGGTCATCGACATTCGGCAGATACATCCGCAGCAGCGGCGTCGCTTCCCACAGTTCCAGCTTCGTCGCGCGGTCGGTGATCGTATGCGCAAGGCCCGTGAGTCGCACCTGATCGTGGCCCTGCGTCATGTAGCAGAGTTCGACCTTCGCATTCGCTTCGATCTCGCCGGTCTTGTGCGAATCGCGCAATGAGGCGACCCAGATGGTGAAGTCATCATTGCGGAGCGGTGAGACCGGCCTGACCCGCGGCTGATCGCCGTCCATCGTCGCGAGATACGGGAAGCGGTCTTCCTTGATCGCGTTCAACGCCAGCGAGCGCACCTGTGAAGGATCGACGGGTTGGGGCTGGGGTTTGTGCATATTGCGTGCATTCGGCGAGGACTTACGATCGGGGGCGAAACGACGCGCGCTTTCAAATCACGCCGTTCCAAAAGACGAATCGAACCATTAGAATCATACCCATGCAAGCTTCATCCGACTTCCGTGATGCGGCGGCGCGAGAGAGTGCCGCCATCGTTCGAGGTGGCCCCGGCGGTGACCCGCTCCGCGCCGCCTTGTCGCTGTGCATTGCAGTGACGGAAACCTTTCACAATCGGCGACCCTCAAAGGCAGTTGCCCTCGGCAAACTCATCTTTGCGGTCATGGGGTTCATCGGCCTCATGATTCTCGTATATGTGCTTCTCAGTCAGTTCGACTTTTCGGCGATCGCGAGTCCCATGCCTCAGATTGCAAAGGTATTTCTTGGCATCATGGCTGGATCCGTTTTTCTCGTGGCGGTTGGTTATTTCGACGCAACGATGACGCGCCGGTCATCGATAGCGCGGCTGCGCGATCCTATGCGACGGGGATTGTCTCTCTTCGACACCACGACCCCGGAAGTCCTCTTCGTCCACCTGGAAGATGGCAACACGTTCAGCAAGGCAAAGCTGTTCCCCGATGATGACGGTTTCATGCTAATCGATCAGCGGACTCGCGCGCTGCTCATTGAAGGGGAACGGTATCGCTACATCATTCTGGCCGAGAACATCGAAGCGATGCAGTTGGCGACCGTGCACGGGCGGGGTGCGATCGACCTGACGTACCGGATCGGCAGCACCAGTTTACGCCTGGCGATTTACGCCGACGGGTTGAGTAAGGAAATCCGCGCGGGTGTCACTCTTTACAACCGCGTGATCGATGATCTGGAATTGCCGTTTGATTGAGCGGTACTTCGGACAACAGGTCTCGCGCGTCCAGCACTTCTACGACTCCAAGATATTCGCCAATCGTTCCGCGTGTTTCTGCATCCAGCGGACTTTGCGTTCGACCATGGTGAGGAAGACGTGGCCCGGCATGCGGGCGAACTGGCCGGTGTTGGCGATGGGGATCGCGGCCTCGGCGACGAGGGCTTCGATCATCAGGTGCGGCACGACGCGCAGCTCGGCGCGGGTGAGCTGGCAGCCGGGCACATCGTCATACGAGCGGAGGAATTTCAGGAAGCGGGCTTCATCCAGATGCTCGGGCCAGGCCATCGGATCGTCGCCGCCGCCGAGGATGGAGAACTGCAAGGCCCCGTTGGCGACATCGATGATGCGCTGCTGGATGCGGGCCGCGTCGTAGTCGATCACGGCGACCACGCGCGGGCCGCGGAAGAGCATGTTGCCCGGGTGCCAGTCGCTGTGAACGATCTGCGCGGGCCAGTCGAGAAGGCCGGCATCGTTGACCCGCACCATTGCCGAGGCGTAGGCCGCGTGCAGGAACTGGAGCACCTGCTTGATCGCATCCATCTGCTCGACCGCATCGGCGAAGAGCTTCGACAGCGTGGCGGGAATCCTGTCCAGCGACGCGGTCACATGCCTTGAGGCGTGATACGAACCGGTCGGCGGCTGATACTCGCTCTTGAAATCCAACAGCAGCTTGTGGAAGATCGCCTGAATGCGGCCCGAATCGCTGGTCTGCTCCAGCGAACTCTCAAAACCCGTGCCCTTGATGAACTCGAAGAGCTCGTAGATCGTGTCGTTCCACTGGAGCATCGAGTTGTTTTCATTCTTCGTGCCGATCAGGTGTGGCAGCGGAAACTGCTTGCTCGCCAGGTACATCTGAAGCTGATGACAGAAGGCGACCTTGAACGCATCATCCTTCCCTCGTGCCCGTCGCTTGAGCAGGAACGTGCCTTTCTCGCTGCGAAGGACGAGCTTGGGCGCCTTGCGCGAACCGCGTGGAAATTCTTTGATCTTTTCAATGATGCCCAGGTCAAAGTGCGAGAGGACAATGGCCAGCTCGTTGGCGTGAAACTTTTCGTGACCGCTGCGGGTGAGGTTCCGGCTGGCGGGGGAGACGCCTGCGGCCGACTCCGGCGGCATGCTCGCGCTGCCCGTGATTGAAGCCGAGGGCACGCTGATGCTTCCCGATCCGCTGGCGACTGATTCGGTCCCGCTGCCGCCGCCCGCGCTGCCGGGTACCGAACTGCTCAGCGGACCGGAGTCGGCCGCTGCCTGGTTGACATCAGGAGTGCGCTGAGCCTGCGTCATTGCGTGGGAACTGCCGTGGGGGGTTGCACGCCTTGTCTGTCCGCCCGGAAAGCTGACGCCTACGCGCCGGCCAAGGCGTGAAAAACCGGTCGTACCATTCTAGCACATCGGACGGTTCTCTCTTTTACATTCGCCAGATCGGGGCGAATACCTGTCGTCATGTCGCTCCGCGAGATGCGTC
>JBBDXA010000202.1:0-11804 GCA_040902585.1 Phycisphaeraceae bacterium | reverse complement strand
GGGGGGGGCCCGTGCGAACGAATCACCGTGATCATCCGTTGCAACCAGTGCGCACGAGTGAAGACCGTTGATCGCGGAAACGTCGGTGGTCAGAACAAGCTGTGCGCTCGACCCTCCCCCCGCCCCTCCCTAAAAGGGAGGGGAGTCCGATCACTCCACATTCGCCGCCTGCTCTTTGATCCGGTCGATCGAGCCCTTCACCTCCACGATCGCCCTGCTGATCACCGCATCATTGCTCTTGCTGCTGATGGTGTTCGCCTCGCGCAGCATCTCCTGCGTGATGAACTCCAGCGTGCGGCCCACCGACTCCTCCGGGTTCGACGCGATGGTCTCGAACTGTTCCAGGTGTCCGCGCATGCGGTTGATTTCTTCGCTGATGTCCGAGCGCTCGGCGAAAATCGCCACTTCGCGGATCAGATCGTTTTCGTTGACCTTCAGCTCAGCCGTGGCCATGAGCGAGTTCACGCGATTGGTCAGGCGGGTGTGGTACTCGCCGATGACGCCGCCGGCGCGCTCGGCAATGATGTCGATGTGCGTGCGGATGGACTTGCGCTGCTTGGCGAGATCCTCCGCCACGGTCTGGCCTTCAGTGTGGCGCATGGCCAGGGCTTTGTCGCAGGCCGCCTCGGCGAGTTTGAGGATGATCGGCCGGGCCTTGCTGAGAATCTGCGAATCATCCGCCGACTGAAGCACACCGGGCAGCGCGAGCAGCGCGGTCAGGTCGATGTGGGCCGCCTGATCGCGCTCAGCGAAGCGCGTGCGCAGGGATTCGAGTTTGTCGAGGTAAGTAAGCAGAGCCGCTTCGTTGATCTGATCCGCCACGGAGGCATCGGAGCCCTGCATCTTCACCAGCAGCGTGATGGAGCCGCGGTTGAGCTTGTGGCGCAGGAGGGCATCGAGTTCCGCTTCCAGGCTGGCGATTTCTTCGGGGAGTTTGATGGAGGCTTTGAAGTAGCGGTTGTTGAGACTGCGCAGCTCGACGGCGTAGTGGACCCCGTCCACCTTTTCATTCGCGCTGCCAAAGCCGGTCATGGATCGGATCATGAGTTGCCTGGAGAGAGGAGAGGGTGGCGAGTGGCGCGTGGCGCGTGAGGAGAAGGAAGCGGTGAGGCGTGGATCAGGGCACGGTTTTCTCGCCGCCATCGGGAGTGACGGGAGGGGTGACCGGGGGTGTGACTGGGGGTGTGACCGGGGGTGTACCGGTGCCAGCGCCGCCGTCCAAAGTCGTGCCTGTGCCCGTGCCGCCATCAGGCGTGGACGTGTTCGGCGTGTTCGTATTAAGGATCGGCAGCGTTGTTTCGTTCCCGGGCCTGGCGGTCCAAGTGAGCACCATCGCCAAGGCGATGAACAGGGTGAAGCAGATGACGGTGAACCAGGTGAGCACATCGCCGGTCTTGGCACCGAACACGCTGGAGGCCGACCCGCCCGCTCCGCCGAACGCCCCGCTCAGTCCGCCGCCGCGCGGCTTCTGAATCAGGATCACCAGCATGAGAAACAGGCAGACGAAGACGAACATGATCGTGAACAGCGTCACGTACCAGGCGCCGAGGATGGGGAGGATGGGGAGCATGTCTATTTCCTTTTGAATCGAGCCGAGCATGATAGCGTGTTCAGTCGTCCGTCGTCGCTGGCGGGCATCACAAAGCTGCATTCAAAATGCCCACAAAATCCTCCGCCTTCAGCGAAGCCCCGCCGATCAGGCCGCCGTCGATATCCGCCTGGCCGAACAAGCCCTTGGCGTTGGAAGGCTTGACGGAGCCGCCGTACTGAATGCGAGTGGCCTGGGCGATCGCGTCGCCGTACATCGAGCCGAGGACTTTGCGGATCGCCGCGTGGGCGTTCTGGGCATCCGCCTCCGTCGCGGTCTTGCCCGTGCCGATGGCCCAGACCGGTTCGTAGGCAATGGTGACTTTGCTCATCTGGTGAGCCGTCACGCCCGCCAGCCCGTACCAGGTCTGACCGGCGTTGATCGCATCGGTCTGCCCCGCTTCGCGCTGCTCGATCTTCTCGCCCACGCAGAGGATCACTTCCAGCCCGGCGTTGAGAGCAGCCCGCGTCTTGGCGTTGATGAGCACATCGTTCTCGCCGATGACGTGCCTGCGTTCGCTGTGGCCGGTGAGGACGACTTCGACGCCGATGTCTTTGAGCATCGACACGCTCACCTCGCCGGTGAACGCCCCGTTGGCTTCGTGATAACAATCCTGGGCGCCGAGCTTGATGCCGCTGCCTTTAATGATCGCGCCGACTGCGGTCAGGTAGGGGAACGCGGGGCACACGGCCACATCGACCTTGTCAGCCGCCTTGAAACCGGCGACGAGATCCTTGGCGAGCTTGGTCGCCTCAGCCGTGTGTCCATTCATTTTCCAGTTGCCGCCAACGAACGGCTTACGAGCGGTCATCGCAGACTCCAAAGGTCAGAGGACAAAAATAGAGTTCAGATAGCTACAAATCGCCCATGGTCCCACCCGGGCGAAGCGGCGAATTGTAGCGAAATCGGCGGGGTTGTGCAGGCTGCCGCTGAACCAAGCCCGATGGCGAGTCCGCGAGCCGTCGGGGTATCCTGTGGGCAACGTGACCGACCCACTTCCGCCAACCGATGCCGACCTCCTGCGTGCCTACCTGGCGAAGCATGACGCCCCCTGCCCGGCGTGCGATTACAACCTGCGCGGCGTGACGGGTGACCGCTGCCCCGAATGCGGATGCAGGATCGAGTTCGATCTCAAGTCGCGCAACATGGAGCAGGGACTGTATATCGCGCTCATCGGCGTCCTGATGTGCGGCGTCTTTTTATTCTTCAGCTACTTGCCTGGCGTCATCCGATACGGCCCATTTGAGTTCTGGGATGACCTGTTTCTGGGCGCACGCATCTGGTTCGCATATGGAGCAATCGCGACAGTAGCGCTGCCTGTGGTTGTGTACGGGCGACGAGGGGTTCGTCGCTGGAACCGAAAGTGGCAGTGGCTCGTTCTCCTGATGTTGTGCGGCTGGCTTGCCGCGCCGACCCTGATGGACGCGTGGCGGCTGTTCTTTCCGGCTTCGTATCCGTTCATCGACTTTCAGTTCTGATCCGCCGGTCTGTTTCGCGCCCCGCGGCCAGTGGCTTGCTTGATCGACCTGACGAGCCATCGCGGATGGCTCAGCCGTATCCGCTCAACTCTTCGCCGCGCGCTGACCGGCCTCGAACCTTGCGATCGCTTCTTTCAACTGATTGATCAGCCGTTTTAGGGATCGCACGCTCAATTCCCTGGCGTAGCTCTGCTTCTCACTGTCCCGCTCGTGAGATTCAACCTGCTGCTCGAGCATGCGGAGCTTTTTCCGGGTGTTCTTCAGTTCGGTTTCGTTTCGCAGGGTCAAAGCATCACCTCGAACGTTGCGAGTCAGCGTGGAAGTATAGTCGGCCTCGATTCAACAAGTATCCGAGTATGATTGACCTTTGCACCCGAATACCCCGACGGCTCGGCCGCCCTCGCCATCGGGCTTGAATGTTTCCAACTGTTTTGCTTTTCTGATTTTCTGCTTTCTCACTCTCTCATGCTCATCCTCACCGTCATCAAAGGCCCCGACCAAGGCAGGCGTTTCGAGCTGCCTGACGATGAACCGCAGCTCATCGGCCGGTCCAGCGAGGCCCTGCCTTTGCAGGATCCGACCATCTCGCGCCGCCACTCCGAACTCACGCCCGATGATGGCCGGTGGTACATCAACGACCTCGCATCCAACAACGGGACGTTCGTGAACGGCCGTCGCGTGATCGAGCGCCGCCTCCTTCAGCCCGGTGATCAGGTGCGCACGGGCAACACCATCATCATGTTCGGCAAGGACGAGACGAAGCCGCTCAAGAAAAAGTCACCCGTCAAAATCGCCAAGCCGGGGACGATGGATGTCACCGTCGAACGCGCCGTACCCAGCAACGAAGACTCCATGATCATGGCGGTGCCCGAGCCTTCCGAAGCCGCGGCCCAGCACCTGAAAGTTCTCTTCGAACTCACGCAGCTCATCGGCACCGTCGTCGATCGCAACGAGCTGCTCGAACGCGTGATGGATGTGATCTTCGAGTACGTCAAGGCGGACCGCGGGTTCATTCTTTTTCAGGATGATCCGGGCGAGAAACCTGAGCCGGCCGTGGTTCGCCATCGCGTCAAGCCGGTCGGCCGCAACCGTGAAGAGGCGCCGATCACGGTGAGTCGCACCATCGTGCAGCACGTGATGCAGAAGGGTGAAGGGGTGCTCTCCTCCAACGCCATGGCGGATGAGCGATTCAGCGGCCATGACAGCGTACAGAAGTTCGGCATCCGCTCGGCCATGTGCTCGCCCATCAAGTTTAAGGATCGCACCTTCGGCGTCATTCACCTGGACTCGAAGATCCACAACTACACCTTCACCGACGACCAGCTCCTGCTCTTAAACGCCATCGGCGTGCAGACGGGTCTGGCGCTGGCGAACGCGGAAAAGTACGCCCGCCGGCTTCAGGAGGAACGTCTCGCCGCCGTCGGGCAGACCGTCGCTTCGCTTTCGCACTCGATCAAGAACATCATCCAGGGCCTGCGCGGCGGAGCGGAAGTCCTCGAACTGGGCCTGCGCAAGAACAGCATGGAAACCGTCAAGGGCGGCTGGGAAATCGCGTCGCGCAACCTCGACCGCATCAGCCAGCTCACGCTCAACATGCTCACCTTCAGCAAGACCCGCAAGCCCGAATTGGACATGGTGAACCTCGACAAGATCATCGAGGATGTGCAGGCCCTGATGCAGCGGCAGTTCGACACCAAGAAGGTGGCGATGATCACGGACATCGACGAAGACATGCCGCCGGTGCCGCTGGATGCGGGTGGTATCGAACAGGCGCTTTTGAACTTGTTGAACAACGCGCTGGAGGCGGTGCAGCCGGGCACCGGCGTGGTCACGCTTCGCGTCGAGTTTGATGGTGCCGGGCAGAGTCTGCGATTGCGCATCACCGACAACGGCGAAGGTATGGACGCCCGCATGCGCAAGAACCTGTTTCAGCCGTTTCATTCGACGAAGGGCCTCAAGGGCACCGGTCTGGGGCTGGTGGTGACGAAGAAGATCATCGAGGAGCACAGCGGCAAGATCAGCGTGGAAAGTGAGCCGCGCAAAGGCACCACTTTCACGATCACGCTGCCCCTGGCCCCGCGCGACGGCGGCGCGACGATCATCAACTACGGACGCGAGAGCAGTTCCGACAGCGGCGATAAGCCGGCATAACACGCGCCGCTTGCGGAAGTCATTCGCCCCAGTAGGTGCCGGCGGCTATTGATTCATCTCGTTTCAAGTGACTGGTTCGGCGCCCATCGCTTACACTTCTCACCCATGTCCTGGTTCACGCTCATCACCGGTCTGCTCGGCGGCCTCGCCCTGTTCCTCTACGGGCTGGACCAGCTCACGCGCCGCCTCAGCACCGTCGCCGGCGAAGGGATGCGCACCATCCTTGCAAAGCTCACCGCCAACCGCTTCTCCGCCATGGCCGCGGGCGCGACGGTCACGGCAATTATTCAATCGTCGAGCGTGACCACGGTGCTTCTCGTCGGGTTCGTCTCGGCTGGTCTGATCTCGATGCAGCAATCCATCGGGGTGATCATCGGTGCCAACATCGGCAGCACCGTCACCGCCCAGCTCATTGCCTTCCGCATCACCGAGTACGCCATGGCCCTGATCGCCGCAGGCTTCTTCGCGCAGATGATCAGCCGGGCCTCGCAATTCAGGGATATCGGCCTGTTCCTCATGGGCCTGGGGCTGCTGTTTCTGGGCATGGAGTCGATGACACAGGCGACCAATCCGCTGCGAAGTTACGAGCCGTTCCTTCTCGTCATGAAGCAACTGGAGACGCCCCTCTTCGCCGCGCTGGCGGGCATGATTTTCACGGCGATCGTGCAGAGCTCCGCCGCGACCACCGGTCTGGTCATTGTCTTCGCCGGCCAGGGCATTCTCACTCTGCCCGCCGGCATCGCCATCATCCTCGGCGCGAACGTCGGCACCTGCGTCACGGCTGTGCTGGCGACCATCGGCAAGCCGCGACAGGCCACGCAGGTCGCCCTCTTTCACGTCATCTTTAACGTCACCGGCGTCATCGTCGCGCTGCTGCTGCTGCGGCCGTTCGTGAGTTTGGTGCAGTGGTTTACGCCTGTCGAAGGCGGCGCGACCTCGCCCCGGCAGATCGCCAACGCCCACACCCTGTTCAACATCGCCAATGCGGTGCTCTTCATCGGGTTCACCGGGCCGCTGTCCCGCCTGGTGCAGTGGCTTGCGCCGCTGAAGCCCGCGCCCAGGCGGATTGAACCGATGTACCTCGAACGGGCGCTGCTGGATGTCCCCGCCGCCGCCCTCGATGCTGCCCGCCGCGAAACAGGCCGGCTCGGCGAGCAGGTCATCGCCATGGTTCGTCTCTTTCCCCTGCTGATCACCGCGCGGTCGGTGCATGAGCTGGACCCGCTGGGCCCGATGGATGAGGATGCCGACACGCTTCACAGCGCGATCGTCGCCTACCTCGGGCAGGTCGCCACGCGCGACATTGACGCCCGCCACGCCCGGCGTATTCAGGACTACCTCGAACTGGCCAACGACCTTGAGAACATCGGCGACACGGTCGAGAAGGAAGTGGCCGGCCAGGTGCGCGAGCAGCTCTCGCGCCGCCTGCCGACGCTGGAGCCGACCGAAGCGATGACGGAGCTGATCCGTCATGCGACGTGGATGATCGAGACAGCTGTCGAAGGCGTGACGACGCTGAACGAAGAGCTGACCGGGCAGGTGATCGCCGCCAAGGCCCGCGCCCAGGAGCTGGTGCGGGGGGCGCGGAATGAGCTGAGCCGCAAGCTGCATACGGGCGACCATCGCACGGTGCAGAGCGTACGTTACGCCTTCGACTACGTCGGGCACCTGAACTATCTCACGTACCTGGCGCGAAGGGTGGCGAAGGTGGCGGCGCGGAAAGAAAAGGATGAGAAGCGGGCGGCGGAAGGGCCGGGCGAAGGTGAAAAGGGATAGGTCAAGCCCGATGGCGAGGGTTGCCGAGCCGTCGGGGTATGGGAGCGCGGAAGACCCCGACGGCTCGCGGACTCGCCAGCGGGCTTGGTCCGTGGTGTCAAGGCGTGTCAACTGAACACGAAGGGAGCCCTTGCAGAACATTGCGGATCCAATCACGAAAGAGCGGCGGCGAATCGACGTGCCCAGCGCGATTCACATCATCGCCTGCGCGGCTGCCGCGACGTGGCTGATGATGCATGTCGGCCCGGCCAGCGCGGGGCTGTATGAACCGTTGACGCAGCCTCTGGTCTGGCGCGCGATCTGGTGCGCAGCCTTCGTCGCCCTTGCGCTGGCGGTGCGCTGGCCGGTGGTGGGGTTGCTGGTGCTGGTCTGCCTGCACGAAGGCGTGCCGCGGTACTTTCCGCCGCATGAGGTGATGCTCAAGACCGGCATGATGAACTGGGCATCGGCGCTGGCGGCGACCGCGTGGGCGTGTCACTTGATGAGAGGTCGGGCGAGAGGTTTGGAGCACCATCCCGGCAGGGTGGTGCAGGCGGGGCAACCGCACGCCTCCGGCACCGCCCTGCCGGGCTCCAGTTCCGGCACCGCCCTACCGGGACGGTGCTCCATGAATCTCGCCCTCCCGAATCAGCCGGTGTCGTGGCTCATGCTCGCACTCATCGTGTGGGTCATCGTCTGTCTTTTCGCGGCCCTTCTGCGCGGCCAGCCGTGGTGCCCGGCGGTGCATCATCATCCTGACCGCTTCGCTCATGCGCTGGTCGCCTTTGTTCTCGCTGCCCAGCTCCTGCGCACCTCGCGCCATGCGTGGTGGTTCTGCCTCGTGTTCTGTGTTTCCCTGTGCGCCCGCGCGTTTCTCTATGGCGACATCGGCCCGACGCCACAGTTCGGCGGCGGTGACAGCGACATCTCCGCGATGGCGGTCATCGCCATGCCTTTCGCGCTGCTGGGCGCGCATCTCACGCGAGCGCGCTGGGGCAAGATCGCTTTCCTTGGTGTGCTCCTCGCCCTGCTTCTCATCCTCAACGAAACGCGCAACCGCGGTGCGGCCGTCGCGTTTCTCCTGATGCTCGCGGCCCTGTGGTTTGTTTCTCACCATAGGAAGCGCGCGCTCCTCATCGCCGCGCCGGTGCTCGCGGTCATCATCATTCTCTTTTTCACTTCGCCCTACTGGACCCGTTTCACCAACATCTACGCCAACACGCTTGATGGGCAGACCGTGAACACCCGGCTGATCGTCTGGCAGGCGAGTTGGCGCATGACGCAGGCGCATCCGCTTTTTGGCGTCGGGCCGGGCGCGTTTCAGAGAGTGGCAGATCTCTACCTGCCGGGCGTGGATGAACTATGGCAACTCAGTCCGACGAAGGTGCCGGCGGAGTTTCGTGACCAGCCGCTGCCGGCGGCGCACAACAGTCTGCTGCACATGACCAGCGAAACGGGCCTGCTCGGCGGCGCGATTTACCTGGGCGTCTTCGTCTGGGCGATGGTGATGGCGGTGAAAATCAGGCGTCGCGCGGCACCGGCCTGGCCCGCGCCTGCGGCAAGCATGGTGTTCGCCGCGCTATGTGCCTACCTGGCGATCAGTCTCTTCCTCTCCCGGCACGACATGCTCACGGCCTACCTGCTCGCAGGCTGGGTCGCGGGAATTGGGCGGGGAGAGGGAAATGCAAAATGCAAAGCATGCAAATGAAAAAAGGTCAATGGAGGGCTTGCCCATGGCACCCTAACTGATCATGCCACATAATAGGGTCACGCCCTCAATGGACGCGGACCGCGCCCGTGCTGACCTCTGCACTTTTCATTTGCATGCTTTGCATTTTACATTCACTTCGCCCCTTCTCACTTCAGTTCCACAGACCAGTACGCATTGTCCACGAACTGCCGCCAGCTTGCGTACTTTTCCGAGCCGAGGCGAAGGCAGACCACCGGATTGCGCTTGGGCTTCACTGGCGGGCGGATGAGCTTCATGTTCGCCTGATCGGGCGTGCGGCCACCCTTCCTCGCGTTGCAGCGAACGCAGGAGCAGACGAGGTTGATCCACGAGCTCTCGCCGCCCTGTGATCGCGGCTTGATGTGATCCAGGCTCAGCTCCTGCGTGGGGAACTTCTTGCCGCAGTACTGACACAGGTTGCGATCCCGCGCGAAGATGTTGCGGCGGTTGAGCTTCACTTCCTGCCTAGGCAGGCGGTCGTAACCGAAGACACGGATGATTTTTGGCACGGCCAGTTCGAGGCGAACGGTGCGGACCCAGTCGTAGGCGGCGTGATCGGGGCCGTTGAACTTGCCGCGCGCCTGGCTGAGATCCGACCAGTTTTCGAAGTTGTAGCCGGTGTAGGAACCGTCATCGACACGGATGGCTTCGGCCAGGTTGCGAAAGAGAAGCGAGAACGCCCGCCGCGCGTCGATCACGCGGATGGCGTGCCAGAGCTTGTTCAGGACGAGAACATTGGTATTGAGAGCGTTTTCAATTCCGACCATGCAAACACCTCACAGATGTGCGAAATGGTAGACGGTAGACTTGGAGAATGCAATAGTTTTTGTGTGTCAGAAGGGAGTGAGAGCGGCATTGTGTAGGGTTTGGACAGTCGCGCGATGACAGGTCGGGCGCCACGGGTCGAGGCGGTCCGCCGCCGACGACCGGTGCGGAGGTCGGGGCGCGAACCGTAGGCCGTGGAGCAGATGATGAGAACTTTACCGCCCACTGCCACCGACCCAGGACCCAGGACTCAGAACCCAGGTCTCAGGACTTCGTATTTGATTCCCTGCTCGCGTCCCGCTAATCTTCCCTCGCGCTTTGGGGGTGTACCGAAGCGGTCAAACGGGACAGACTGTAAATCTGTTGGCTCACGCCTTCGTTGGTTCGAATCCAACCGCCCCCACTTTCATTTCTCGCTGCCAGTCGGCTCAGTCACACCGTCAAGGCAATCGCATGTACGGGCGAACGGCCAGCGTAAGCTGGCTGGTTTTTGCGACTGCCATTGATTGCCGGGCCCACCAGCCGGCTTACGCCGGCCGTTCGCCTACATGCGATTGCCCTGGTCCCACCGTGCCTGTTGCAGGCAGGGGATGTTTTCGTTATCATGCTGATATGAAAGGCATTTTTCTGGGCCTTTCCCTGTCCCCGTGAGAAGGAATTGGACATGAAACGAACCGTGAATCTCGCTGTGGCCGTGGTGATTTGCACCCTTTTGGCCGCTGCCAGCAACACTCCGGCGGTACCGATGAGTGTGCCAAGCTCCGCGACCGGGGCGGGTACCGACGTGTCTTTCGACGGCTTCATCAGCTCGACCGATCTGGTGAACACCGGCCAGGCCACGCTGACCAGCGCCACCATCGGCACGCCGCCGGGCTTCGGATTCCCCGGCATCAACAACGGCCTGGGTGGAACGAACGTGAACGATTCCACTTTCATTCGCAAGGTCGATACGCCCGTCTCCGTCACCTTCGATCTGAACACCGCCCTGAACCCCAACGGCTACTCGCTCACGCAACTGGCTACTTTCGCGGGCTGGACCGGTGTCAACATCACCCAGGCCAATCAGAAGTATGAGGTACTCGTCAGCCGAGTGGGCGACACGTCGTTCAGCTCGCTGGGCACTTTCACGAACGCGCCCTTCGCCGCGGCTTCGAACACCGGCTCCAGCACACACCTTGTCATCACCGACTCCACCGGCACCTTGGCAGGCAACGTGGACCGCGTGCGGTTCAACCTGATCTACCCCGGCTTCGATGGCAACAACAACAACCCCGGCACTGTCTACCGCGAACTGGATGTCTTCGGCGCAGCCTCGGCGCTGGGCATCACCCCGCGCGTTAACCTCATCCAGAACGGCAGCTTTGAAACGGTCGCCCTGGGTGCTGGCGCCTCGCAGCTTTTTACCACCGGCAACCCGTCCATCTCCAACTGGACCATCAACGGCGAAGTCACCCTCGTCCGCGGTACCTTCAACACCGTCGCCTCCGATGGCGCGCAGTGGCTCAGCCTCGAATCCAACGGCAGTGCCCAGTTCCCCAACAACGATGGCACCGTCAGCCAGACCATCGCCACGGTCATCGGCGACTCCTACGACCTGATCTTCGACTACACCGTGCTGGGCAACAACACCGTCAACACGCCGTGGGAACTGATCTACAATGTAGGCACCGGCCCCAAGAGCATCTTCATCGACAACGTCACGAACCTGACCATCGGTGCCTGGCAGACCGAAGCCTTCCGCTTCACCGCCACCAGCAACCTGACCACGATCTCCTTCTCCGGCATCGCGAAAGTCAACGGCTTCTTCGGCCCGGCGATCGACAACGTCGCCGTGTTCATCGTCACCCCCGAACCCACGACCGCCATGCTCGGCCTCCTGGCCGTCGCGGGCCTGATGGGGCGTCGCCGTCGAGTCGCCTGAAGACCGAATCGAACAACCTGAAGACATGAACAACCCCGGTGTACGCCGGGGTTGTTTCTTTGATGGGCCTGTTTGGAAAATGCCGGCGACTGGAGTCGAACCAGTGACCTAGGGCTTATGAATCCCGAGGGAGATGAGCAATTACAACCACTTACGGAAGACGGTGAGCGCAAACGTGAGCGCGCCGCCGAGAATCCCGAATTATTCGCGATCATCAAAGCCTGGCCTTCGCTGCCGCCTGCGGTCCGAGCCGGCATCCTCGCGATGGTCGGCGCATCAACAAGGGAGCAGTAGTGTCACCGTCACCGAAACCCCTAATGGCGCTGCCAATCATCCATCCCGAGTCAGGCCCCCCTGCGGAACAGGGCGACAACCGTGACGAGCAAGGGCGTTTCCGTCCAGGCCATGTAGTCGGTG
>JBBDXA010000201.1:0-16832 GCA_040902585.1 Phycisphaeraceae bacterium | reverse complement strand
CCGCGATGTGGGACGCGCTGGGGCAACCCGATGCAACCATCCACCATGCCGCGGTGCTCCACAGCGGTATGGTGCAAATCTACATGGGCAGCAGGTATTACCGGCAGGATCAGGTCTCCCCCGCCATGCGCGACGAGGCGATCAATAAGATCACCGAACGCGCCGGCGGCAACGAGGTGCAGAAGGTCGCCGCGCTGTCGTTGCTCACTTCGATCGACAGCGGTGCTGCCGTCAAACTGGCTGAACAGATTCTCGCGGACACCGGCGCATCGAAGCAGCTTCACCTTGATGCAACGCGGGTCCGTCTCGTGTCACTGACCAAGGCCGCGGGCCTGAAGTTGGCCTCCGAGCTTCTGGCCGACCCACGCGAAGAAATTCGCTCGATGGCGCTGACTTATCTGGCAACCGGCACGGAAGAGATTCGCAGCCTGCGTGAAGAATTATGGTTGACTCCCAACGAAAGCGCGGCAGATCGTGTGTCTTTCAATGACGGCCAGCCGATGGTGTATTCGCCGCCTCCGCGCGTCAAACCTGAACAGATGACGTCTCTGTTGGCAGCGAAGAATCCGCGCGACGCGGCGTACGCCGGTTACCTCCTGGCTCTGATGGGCAAGCCGGATGGCCTGGATGTGCTCATCGCGCACTGGCGCGGCAAGCCGGATGACGACACGCTGCGCAACCTGGTCATCCGCGCTGTCGCCGCCGTCAATGCCGATGACAAAGTCCCCGTTCTGGAAGCGATTTACGGCACCATAAAGGACGAAAGCTACAGCGTGCGGGAACTTTACTGGACCATCCGCCCGATGACCGGCGAGAAGGCGCTGCTGCTGCGAAAGAAAGTCCGAGATGAATTCGGCATGCAGAACCTCAGATAATCGCGACACATTTGCAAGGACACCAACTCACAGGAGCCATCGTCATGCATCGAACTTTTCTGATTGCCATCCTCACGCTGGGCTTCATCATGGCACCGCAAGGCATCGCGCCGGCCAATGCGCAGGAAACGGCGAGCGGTATCTCCGGCACCGGCACCGCCACCATCAAGCGCCTTCCCACGGTCATGCGCGCTTACGTGCAGATTTCAGGCGAGGGCAAGACCCTCAAGGAAGCGCTGGCCAAATTGAAGGAGCGGCGTGAGAGCGTGAAGAAGAAGCTTGCCGGCCTGGGCGCGGTTGAAGAATCGATCGCGTTCGACGATCCGCAGATGCCGCGTGAAGACGCCAGATCACAGATGGAGCGCATGATGCGGGCGCGACTGGGTCCCAACGGGGGCGCGCCCCGACCCGCCGGTCCGAACATGGTGCGGATCGCCGTCAACGCCCACGCCGAGTGGCCGATCACCGCCAAGTCCGTCGATGATCTGTTGCTGGCCAGTGTGGAACTTCAGGACAAGATCAAGGGCGCGGACCTTGCGGAGAACGCAAAGGCCTCGCTGGCCGAGCAGGAGCTGCGCGAGGAGGGCGATCCGTTCGAAGAGGGCGGACAGGGGATGCGTCCCGGCGAACCGTCATTTACATTTGTCGCCCGCATTCCCTCAGAAGAACGCGCCAGCGCCATGGCCGACGCGTTCAAGAAGGCCAAGGCCAATGCCGCCGAGGTCGCTCTCGCCGCCGGCGTCGGGCTCGGCGAACTCAGTCGCGTCGCCGGCCAGAGCAGCGGTGTCAGCGAAGACTACTCCGATGAATATCGCTACTTCCGGCAGATGAATGCCATGTATTCACGCGGCGGAAACGACGACCCAGGCGAAGCGACCAGTCTTTCACCCGGTATGGTGACGTTCAACGTTTACGTCACCGTATCGTTCTCAATCAAGTGAAATTCCGAACGACCGTCGGCACTCTGACTGTTCGCGGCGCTTCATCGCCACGATGCCAGCCTCGTCGGTGACGCGCCCAGGTGATAGCCCACGATCATGGCCTGATGGGCGACCGTGAGACGGAACGCGCCTCGCTGTCGCCATCGCCTTGCGGAAGTCGTCACGCTGGCGGAGGCAATGCCGATCCTGCCGTGCTTGCGGGCGCGGCGAATCCATTCATAGTCTTCCATGACGGGCATGTCGCTGAATTCGCCGAGCGCGTGAAACCGATCACGGCAGACGAACAGTGCCTGATCGCCGTAAGGCAGGCCGACGGTGCGCGATCGGAGATTGGCCATGAACTCGATCAGTCGAAAGCGGCGCTCACCGCCGTCAATGTGGAGGCGAAAACCACCGGCGATGGTGCCTGATCGTCGCAGCACGGATCGCACCTGCGCGGCATAGCCGGGCGGGAGCGTGGTGTCGCCGTGAAGAAAGACGAGCACCTTTCCTGTCGCTTTGCTCGCGCCCAGGTTCATCTGCGCCGCCCGTCCGGCAGGCGACTCCAGCACCTGTGCGCCCATGGCTCTGGTGATCTCACAAGTGCGATCTTGGCTGCCGCCGTCAACGACAATGATCTGTGCGTCGCTTCGATCACGTGCCGAGGCGATGGTCGCCGCGATGTGCTGTTCCTCATTGCGCGCGGCGATGATGACGGAGAGGTACGGCGGGCGCTCGATCGACAGTTGTGAGGATCTGCCTGACGCGAATGCGGCCAGATCGTCCGGCGTGTCGATGTCACGCAAGACGCACATCCGCATGACGCTCAGGCCCGCGTCCGCCGCCCTTGCGAGCGTCTGGGCAAGAACGTCGGCACCACCCCAGTCGATGTTCTCAAACACACGCGGCACCAGTCGCCGCAGTCCCAGCAGGTAGTAGCCTCCATCCGCGGCGGGGCCGATCACCATGTCGTGGCGGCGGAGATGATCGAAGGCTTCAGACAGGTCGCGACGCTGAAGAAACGGGCAGTCGGTGCCGATCACCACCACCGCCTTGTCGCCGCGGGTGAAGCTGCGATCGAACGCGGTCCGCATGCGCGTACCGAGATCGCCTTCGGATTGCGGCCGCAGATTCGCCGCGCGACGAAGGAGCGTGTGCCAGTTGCGCGCGGTCCCGCCATCGTGGTGTAGTTCGACAGTGGTGCAGGACAGGCGTGATGCGGTGTGCATCGAGCGGCGAATCATCTGGGCGTGCAGGTTGGCTGCGCCTTCCGCGCCCAGCGCGGGGATAAGCCGCGTCTTGGTCTTGCCCGCTTCGGGAAACCGCGCGAAGACGAGCAGGCGTTGTCGAGATGTGTCGAGCGGTTCATCCACTCTGCGGCTCCGAGCATTCAATTGCGTGACAATTCATCGCCGCCACGCCAGCAGTTTGTTGAACAGCGTTCTGACGAACGGCGTCAGGCGAGTGCGGTTGTACGCATCGGCGGCCCGCTTGATGACCTCGGCCTGCGTGGGGTACGGATGAATGACACTGGCGATCTTGCCCAGGCCGATGCCTTGCGACATGGCCAGCGTGATCTCGCTGATCATATCGCCCGCATGTCGAGCCACGAGTGTCGCGCCGAGAATGGTGTCCTTGCCCTTTTTCACGTGAACCTTGAGGAACCCCTCGTCCTCACCATCGAGGATCGCGCGGTCCACGCGGTTCAGGTCCACGCGATACGTATCGATTGCCACACCGCGATGGGCAGCCTCGCGCTCGGTCAAGCCGACCTGTGCGATCTCCGGATCGGTGTAGGTACACCAGGGAATGGTCAGCCGGCTGGTGCGCGATCGAGCGAAGAAGAGCGCGTTGCCGATGACGATGCGAGCCATCGCGTCAGCGGTGTGCGTGAACTTGAATGGGAAGCAGACATCGCCTGCCGCGTAGATGCGCTTGTTGGTTGTTTGCAGAAAGTCGTTGACCTTGACGCCGGTGTGTTTGTCGAACTCGACACCGACCGTTTCAAGGCCGAGGCCTTCCACGTTGGGCGCGCGACCGATGCCCACGAGAATGGCATCGACGCGCAGTTCGTGAGCCTCGCCTTCGCAATCGACGGTGATCACCTTCTCGCCTCCATCCCGGCTGACGCGGGCTGCCTTGCCCCCGCAGGCGATGGTGATGCCATCGCGTTGCAGCGACGCCGCCACGATCGCGGCAGCATGGGTATCCTCGCGCGGCATAATCCGCTTCTCTGCTTCAATCAGATGAACCTTCGCGCCAAGCCGGGCGAACGCCTGCGCCAGTTCGCAGCCGATCGGCCCAGCGCCGATGACCGCCAGCCGACGTGGCATTTCCGTCAGCGAAAAGACCGTTTCGTTCGTCAGGTATCCCGCTTCAGCAAGACCGGGGATCGGCGGTGCGGCGGCGCGGGCACCGGTGGCGATCACCGCCCGAGCGAACCTTAACGTCTTGCCCGCCGCCTCGACCGTGTCACCGCCCGTAAACCTGGCCTCACCGAGGAACACATCCACGCCCAGATCGCGAAACCGTGCGGCTGAGTCGTGCGGGGCAATCGATGCACGCAGTCGTCGCATCCGCTGCATCACCTGGGCGAAGTCCGCCTGAGCCGTGCCGGTTGTCTTGATACCGAAGGCAGCAGCATCGCGAATGTCCGCCATTGCTCTGGCGCTGCGGATGAGCGCCTTGGAGGGCACGCAGCCGTAGTTGAGGCAGTCACCGCCGAGAAGGTGACGTTCAACGAGCGCGACCTTCGCGCCCAGGCCGGCAGCACCGGCAGCGACAACGAGGCCCGCCGTACCCGCGCCGATCACGACGAGGTTGTACCTGCCCGCAGGATCGGGATTGACCCAGTCAGCCGGGTGCGTGTGCGAAACGAGCGATGCGTTGTGCTCATCCATCGGCGCAACGGTCACCTTCCCGTCGACAGCGCCATCGACTGGTGGAAGAACGTGCTCGGGTCCAGTGGGATGATTCACTTCGCGCTCTCCTCACGGCTGGCGGTCGGCGGACCGAACAGCCGGGACACCGCATCGGGGCTTCTGTAGGCAAAGATCGTCGTCACCACCAGCGCCAGCGCGATGGTTGCCGCTATCACCGCACTGAGAGGACGGACTGATGGCGATGATGACGGCGAAGCGTCATGCGAAGCCGTCGCCGCTTCGTCAGTTGTCTCTTTCATATGCTGCCTCATCGCGCGGCGAGCCAGACGCGTGACGTAGATCGTGACAGCAATGGTCGCCAGCAGTCCCACGATGAGCAGCGCCCATTGTGCAGGCCCGCGGCTCTCCCGCGCCGTTTCTCCTCCGACGGCGCTCAGGCCCGCCAGGCTGATGTAGCCCAGGTACACGTACATGAAGGTGCCCGGCAGCATGAAGAGCCAGCTCGTGAGGACATACGGCCAGAATCGCACGCGCGTCAGGCCGAAGAGATAGTTGCCCAGGCTGTAGGGAACCGCCGGCGACAGGCGGAGCAACGCGATGACTTTCCATCCGCCTTCGCCGATGGCTTTGTCCAGGGCCGTGAACCGCGGCGAGCGGGCGGCCCAGCGCTCGACGGAGCCGCGGGCCAGGTACCGCGCGATCAAGAATGCAAGTGCCGCCGCTGTGGTCGATGCGACGCTGACCACGGCGGTGCCGCCGAGCAGGCCGAAGAGGAGCCCTGACGCCAGCGTGATGGCCGAGCCTGGAACGAACAGGAGGGCCGCGATGATGTAGAAGACCGCGTAGGCGACCGGGCCCCAGACGCCCAGCTCGTCGATGGTCGAGGCAAGTTGACGAATGATGCGGTCCATCGGGAGCAGTCGAATCAGAAGGATCGCACATACGACCATGACGAGGATGGAAACCAATCGCACCCAGCGCGGCCAGGTGTGCCCGCTTGTTGCGTCAGCGCCGGCACCATCGACGCCGGGCTTCGAATCTGATTGTGCGCTCGATGACATCATGGTGCGGCTGGGGATTTGAAGGCCTTGAAGTGATTACGACTATTGCAGAGCTTTCCCATCCGTCGTCACGCCAGCGCGCCCTGACAGGAGGAGCCGGAGCCGGCGGTGCAGCCGAAGCAGTGCTCGCCCGTGGCGATGGTGCGGCGCAGGAAGGCGTTTGGATCAAAGTCGCGGATGTGCTTCGCCTGCGATCGAATGGGCAGGGCGATGGCGTAGTTGAAGTCACAGTCATACATCGCGCCATCGTGGCCGATGTGAAGCTGATGCCGGCACATCAGACCGTTCAGCGTCGCCGGGTTGAAGGACTCGCGCAGCAGGCGCAGGTAGTCACCTGCCTTGCCCTGGCGGCGGAGGTCATCGAGGAATCGGCCGATCGCCATGTTGGTGATCGTGTACAGCCGGGTGAACCGGATGCCGAAGCGATCCATCAGCTCGCGGCGGTAGGCCACTTCGAGTTTGTCCTGCGGGGGCGGCAGGTTCGGACCGCCGGGGTTGTAAACCAGGTCGAGCGCCAGGAGCGCTTCGTTGCCGTAGCCCTGGCGATTGAGCTTCTGTATGACGTGGATGCTGTCGCGGTAGACGTCTTTGCCGCGCTGCCTGTCCACGTTGGATTCGAGATAGCAGGGCAGTGACGCAATCAGATGAATCCTCCGGTCGGCGAAGAAACCGGGCAAGTGTTCGTAGCCTGCGTCGAGCATGATGGTCAGGTTAGTGCGCACCATCACGCGCAGTCCCAGGGCGAGTGCCGCATCGACAAAGGCTGCAAAATGCGGATGCATTTCCGGTGCGCCGCCCGTGATGTCGAGATTCTTCGCATTTGCGGCACTGGCCGCGCGCAGCACGGCCTGCATCGTCGGCCAGTCCATCTCTTCGGTGCGCTTGGGAGTAGATTCCACGTGACAGTGGTGGCACGCCAGATTGCAGCGCAGGCCGATGTTCACCTGCACCGTTTCGATCGAGAATGGAGAAAGCTGCGCATCCCCTTCGCGACTGATGCACTGTTCAAACGCATGGCCGCCGGTCGATGTGTCGAGCATATCCAGCGAAATGGTTGGGCTGCCTTCGTTCATCATCTGTTTCCGTCAAACGGATCAACACAATGCCAATCAGGTGAATCGCCATATTGTTCCCGCCCTGCTGCGTCTACTTGCCGGCAGAGATGAACGTGCGGCTGCTGACGACCGCGCCGCGTTCGTCGCGCAGCGTGATGAACCAGGCCGTGGCGTTCGCCGGCGGATCGAAACCCGTCACCTGCCGCTCGCCAACCTTGGCCTCAACCGTGGTCCAGTCGTGCTTGTTGATGGCGTTCGTATCCGTTGCATAGTGCAGTGACGCACCGGTGATCTTCACTGCGCTTTCGTAAGCGAGCGACGTCCGTCCATCCTTCCCCCGCATGTAGCCGATGACCGGCAGCGGCTTGCCTTCGCGCAGGTGCTGATCGATGAACAGGCCGATCTCTTTGGGTGCCCAGCCGGCGGGGTGACCATGAGGCATCTTCACGGTGACGCACAACTGCTTTAAGCCGCGCACAGCATCAAAGCTCTTCATGGTGCTGTCCAGCGGATAGGCAAAGTCGTTCGTGCCGTTGACGAAGAGGATCGGCATCGACACGGCCGGCAGGTACTGCGATGGATCCCACAGTTCAACCCAGCGAGCCCGCTGCGCTTCACTCATCTTCTCGAAGCGTCCGAGCCAGACGCTGTTCTCGTGGAGAAACCCGCAGCCGTACACGGGCACCGCCGCCTTGAACCGGCTGTCGACGCCGGCCACGATGCAGGTGAGATAGCCGCCCCAACTGATGCCGGTCACCGCGGTGCGCTCGGGATCGACGCCTTTGAAGCTGCGGATGAGTGAGTGCGCAAGGATGGCGTTGGCGACCGCGTGATATGGCCACTGCTCGCCGGGTGGTTTGTCCACGCTGCCGAACTTCTCATCATCACCCTGGTTGGGGCCGCCATCTTCAAGTCGTGTCCGATAGCGGCCGTCATGCGCATTCTTGCCTTCGATCGGCTGATAGCCCGCAAGGTCCATCGCGATGGCGGCATAACCGCGCTGGGCCCAGAGCTGGGCCCACTCGGCGAAGGCCGACCCGCCGCCGCCGTGAATGAGCACGACCGCGGGCAGATTCCTGTCCAGCGACTCATCGCCCGCCAGTGTCCCGGGCGAGGCGTAGTACGCAAAGACGCGCGTGGCCTTGCCGCCGTAAGGCTCGCCCTTGTACATCAGCGATCGCACGGCACTCTTGCCATCGACCCAGTCGAAGGCGGGCGGTTTGCTGAGCGCTTTCAAGTCCCAGGGCGAAGTGGCCGGCACCTTCGCGGGCTTCGCGCTCTCGTCAGCGGCGAAGGAAGCGCTGGTGATCAGCAGGAACGCGGGCAACAGGCAGAAGGTGAATCGAGTGCATCTCATGAATACCTCACGGCTGATGAACGAGGAAAGTGTTTTCAGGATACGTCGAACGCTCTTGACAGATCGACAAGGCCCGTCGCGGACGCGCTCAAGGCGATCATGCTTCCGCCACGAGGTTCACGCTGTGAATCTCCGCGCGGCCGCTCTTGCGGTACGGTCGCGGCAAAGGCTGGGCATTGCCCGCCAGATCGATGCTCCGGCAACGCAGGATGTACTTACCCGCCTTCAGGCCCGGCACCAGCGCGGCCCAGTGGCACCACGTATATCGCATCGGCCACTCCACCGGTCGCCCGGTTCGCGCATCGAACTGCGCCGGATGCAGCGGCCCGACCTCCGCATCACCTTTCCACTTCTCGTGCAGCGGAAGAATCTGCGCATCCTTCCACGGGGCCTTGGTGAAATGTTCATCCTCCGCGGGCCAGGCGTGTTCCGCGGGCTGTGCCCACCATTGCACCTTCGCGAGTCCGCCGATGCCGACCTGCGCCTGTCCGGTGATGGCGAAGGGGGATTGCGCCTTCACCTTGCCCGGCGTATCGCCGAAGAGCGCGCGGGTCTTCATCCAACTGTCGTTCACATCATTGTTCTGAAGGGCGTAAGTATCTTCGGGTTGATACTTGTTGGTCACGATCACGCGCTTGATCCACTTCACGGACTTGAATCCGTACGCTTCGGGCACCACCATGCGCACAGGGCCGCCGCGCTCGCCGGTGAGCCACTGGCCGTTGATCTTGTAGCAGAGGATCACCGGCAGAAACCCGGGCGGCTCCTCCAGCACACGATTGGCGGGCAGCCAGCATTGGAAGAGCTGCTTGGGATCCTCGTTGTGATAGCCGTCGTAGTAGACCTGGCGGTAGTTGTCCTTCGGTCTCGCAAGCCAGAGCACATCGCGCAGCGGCACGCCTTCCCACACGCCCAGACCCAAGGGCGCGAACAGGTTGTTGCAGGTGACGAGCTTGAGAAAGCGGACCGCTTTCGTCTCGGCGAGTCTCATAAGATCGGCGAAGGTGAAGGCGTTGCCCGCCGCCTTCGTCATCGGATGGCCGAGCTTCGTCGGAGCGATGTTCTTTTCCTTGTCGCCATCGTCCGCGAAGACATCAAGCGTCCATGTCTCGCGTTCGAGGCCGACCTCGCGGCGTTTCTCCAAAGGCAGCTTGTAAGGCAACGGGTTGCCGCGCTCGACGTTGTAGAACTCATCCTGCGGCGTGAGGATCGTCGCGGGCAACTTCGCGATGGCTTCCTCCAGCAGCGGATGCGGCGGCGAAGGCGGCGCGGCAGTCTGCGCAAACGTCGGCGTGACCAGCGCGCCCAGCGCGGTAAGACCGGCGGAACGACTGAGAAACGTCCGGCGATTCATCGAGCGGGATCGTGCCATGCTCCAATCCTGTGCCGGAGGTGCGAATCGATGAAAGGTACTTGGCATCATACCCCCCAAACGGTGTTTCAAAGGCACGAAATCAACTGTCGCTGTCGCGCGATCTTCCCTCGTACCACACCCACCACGCGCCGATCACCATGACGCCAGCCGCCCACAGTCCCTCGACATACTGCATCTGCCATGCGTAGGTGACGGAGGCGTACAACATATAAAGCGATGACGCGCAGAATAGAAGCGGCGTCAAGGGATAAAGCAGCACTCGGTAGGGCCGCGGCGTCAGGGGTTCGCGCACACGCAGCACGAACAGCGCGACGCCGGTCATCAGCAGGAAGGCCCAGAAGATCGGGCCGGTGAAGACCACGAGGCGATCAAAGCCATCCTGGTAAATGCCGAAGGCGATCATCAGGGCGAGCGTGACCGCGGACTGAACGAGCAGCGAGCGGGCGGGCGTGCCGAAGCGCGGGTGCCACTGACCGAGCCAGCGATAGAGGCGATGCTCGGTGCCGACGGCGTGAAAGATTCTGGCGCTGGTGAAGATCATGCCGTTGATCGCACCCAGGCAGGAGATGCACACGAGGATGCCGATCGCCCTGGTGCCCGCGATGTCATTGGCGAAGGCGGGCGCGTTGCGAAGGCCGTGGAACCCAAGCGCAGCCATCGCGGCGAGGTTGACGAGCAGATACACGCCGGTGACGACGAGCGTGCCCAGCACCAGGGCCCGCAGGATGTTCTTGTCGGGCCTGCGCACCTCGGCCGCGACGTAAGCCATTTCGTTCCAACCTCCGAAGGTGAAGAGAACGAGGATCATCGCGAAGCCGAAGTCGCCGCCGGTGAACTCGGTGACTTCGACAGGCGCGGTCGGAGTCTTGGCGAGGAACCCAGCCGTGACCACGGCGAGCAGGCCGAGGACTTTGACAGCGGTGAGCGTGTTCTGCGTCCACTTGCCCGGTTTCACCCCGATGATGTTCATGAGCGTCAGGGGCACGACCGCGCCGACCGCATAGATCAACCCATCGAGACCATCGGTGCCCAGCGGCCAGAGCGCCGCTGCGTAGCGGGCGAAGACAAAGGCCATCGCGCCGATATTGCCGGGCCTGAGAATCCAGAAGCTGGCCCAGGCGAAGAGCAGTCCGGTTCGCGGCCCCAAGGCGCGGGAGAGGAACACGTAGTCGCCGCCGTTGCGCGGGTAGGCCGTGGCGAGCTCGGCGTAACACAAGGCGCCCACGAGCGAGACGAGTCCGCCCAGCAGCCACGCGATGATCAACCAGCCGGGGCCGGCGACATGGCCTGCGATCTTCGGCGTGGATTCGAAGATGCCCGCGCCGATGATGATGCCAACGATAATGCAGACGCAATCGAACAGCGTGAGACGCTGCTGCGGCGAACCGGTGGATGCTTCAGGCTGACTCATGATTTGAACAACAGGAAGGGATTCGGCGGCGGGGCGTTGGATTCTCGTGCTGCCGCCGGCTATGCCTCAGCGAATGCCCAGCGCCGCCTTGTCAGCCGCCCACAGCGTTTCGAATTCGCGTGCATCGGGCGGAGCGGCGACCTGCCGCCAGCCCTTGTTGGATAACTTCGCGTCCTCGACGTCCGCCAGCAGGGCTTCGTGTTTCTTGAAGCGTCGAAGAAAGGCTTTACCCAGAAGCGGACGGGTGTGGATCATGTGCGTGTCGGTCAGGCGTGCGCCGAACATCGTCTCGGCCTTGATGGCGTCAAGGATCGCAGCCTTCTCGCCTTTCGCCTCGGCCTGGTTCAGGTGGTAACGCAGGACAAGATAGTGCGCGTACATGCGAAGCAGGTCGATGCGCTTGCGATAGTCTGAATCAGCGGGCACCGCGCGGGCCGCGTCATCGAGATCCAGGTAGGCCGCTTTCAGAGCTTCGACGTCAAACTTTCCCTTCTCAACCAGATCAGCCTGTGCGGGAAGCGGGCGATCGTCAGGAAGCACGGCGACGCTCGGGCCATACCAGCGCACGTAGTACCGCTGCATTGCCTTCGCAGCAGGTCCGAAAGCTGTCTCATAAAAGTCGCGCACGATTTCCTTCACGTCCGCATTCACGTTCCACATCAGCTGCGACGCCACGTAGTAGCCCAGTCCGCGCGGGCCCCAGTTGTTCGATGCCTCCGCGTTGACAGCGGTGATGTGGTGCTGATGAAACATCTTCAGATCATCGGCGAGCGCAGCCGGCGTCATCTTGCCGGGACTCGGGAAATCCCAGTCCCACTGATACACGCTGTAGTACTCGCGGATGCCCACCTGTTTCGTCTTCTTCCCGAAAGCATCAAGCTGCTCGGCGAGCGTGATCGAAGTCCGGCGATAGGCGGTCGTGGTCTGAAGATACACATTCGGATGCAGATCGAACGAAGGCGGATGCGAGTACGCGCTGTAGGCGTAGCAGCCGACGAGCGTCCTGGGATATTTCTTCGCCACGGCCGCGGCGACCTGATTCACAAGATTGAACATCGTCTCGGAAGTGATGTTGACCAACGTGCCATCGGGTCGCTTGGCGAAGATCGAGCTGTGTTCGCGGATCGGCTCGCCGCCCTTGAGCGTGGCGAGACATCGTTCGCACTCGCAGTACCCGAGGCCATCGGGCGGCGTCATGGAGATCATCTGCCTGCCGTCGCTTGCCTGTTTCAGGGCTGACTCGATGGCGCGTTCGATCACCTGCGGATGGCTGTAGCAGGGTTTCGTCGTCTGCCGCTTGCCTGCCACCAGCGCGAACCACTCAGGATGCGCGGCAAACTCCTTTTCCGGATTCAGGCCGTGCCAGGTGTGACCGATGCTCACATTGACCGGTCCGCCCATGCGGTTGTGTCGTTCCCATGCATCCATGTCTCGCTTGCCGGAAGGGTACGCGCCGAAGCCGTACCAGATGCGCCGCTGCGTCGGGAAGGAAGGCACCTGACGTTCGTTCCAGTTGCCGGCGATCGTTTTGTGCTGGGGAATGCTTTCCCATGTTTCCCCGGGAAAGAACCAGCGACAACCGAGGTGATGCAGGAACGTCGTCACCGCATGTTGCACGCCGAGCGGCTCAGCGGCGACGAGGTAGACGCTGTCGCTATCAGTCCGAATCACGAAGCCTTCCGCGCCGAGTTCCTTCGCGCGATCGACCTTCAGCCAGGGAAAGTCGGTGATGAGTCCGACGTGAATGCCGGCCTTTCCCGGCGCGGCAGGTTGAAGCTGAAACCGAACGCCCGTCATGCGGTTGAGCGTTTCATGCAGTTCCTTTGCCGGCCCTTCGACGCTGCCGGTGGCAACAGGCAGTTGCGCAGCCCCGTTCTCAAAGAGCGTGCCCGGCTTGGGCAGCGGCTGAGCATTCGCCGGGGACGCGAATGCGGCGAGAATCAGCAGCAGTCCAACGGAAAGGAACCGGATCAAGGCGGCGCAAGTTGGATTCAGTGGTAGCTTCATCGGATATACACCTGATTAAATGAGTCGGGTCGGACAAAAGGGCATCACAGCTTCTTGAGAATCGATTCGACGCGCTGTTCAAAGAGTTTCTGCCACTGCGGCGCGACCAGGCAGTCGCAGTCTTCCTGGGCGTGACCTGTGTTGCTTCGCTGCTCCGCAGTGGGCGTGTAGTAGATGTAGCCGTTGGTGTAACCGGCGACGAAGGTGAACGGCTGCGGCGCCTGCTTCTTGATGTGAAGCCCGATCGGCACCGTCAGTTCGCCGGGGAATGTCACGAGGGTGAAGTCGCCGATGCGGATCGCTCCGACTTCGACCTCAAGCGTCTTTGATCCCGCCGCCAGCGTCTGCGCCTGATGCCTTTTCAGCAGGGCGAGATTCACCTGGTTGCGCGTGAGTTGTTCCATCGTGAGGATGTTCTGCACGTACGCTTCCATGTTCGCTTTGTTCTCCGCGTCGAGCTTCAGAAGATCTTCGCGCCCCAGCGACTTGTCCAGCAGATACCGATGCGAGGAATACGAAGGAGAATCATCGGCGAGCTTGTACTGCACATAGAGCGGCAGGAAGGTTTTCAGGTTCAGACTCGTGCCGCGCAGGGAGGCAAGCAGTTTTGCCTGCTCCGCTTCGAGTCGTGCGATGCGCTGTTCGTAGTCAGCAGCGCGGGGCAGTGAAAGGGTTTCGCTGTGGGCCTTGAGCTGGGCGTTGTCGCCGGTCTTAATCTTTCTGATCCCGCGCAGGGCGCTGAGGCCCAGTTGGTTGCCGAAGGGCTCGGCATCGCGCGGGTTGTGGACATCCTTATATTGCACCGGATTGATGTCACCCGCGCAGCCCTGCACGAAGAACGCCATCACGCCTTCGCCGAGATTCTCTTCGATCACCTTCGAGGCAAAGCCCGGGAAGTCAGCCGTGTTGCCTTTACTCGGCACGCCCTGGATCGGATGGCAGGCGAAGTTGTAGAGCACGGCAAACGGCTCGCCGGTGGCGCGGTCGATGCGGAGCAGGCCGATCTCCGGATCGATCGGCCCGATGGCGGCGACCTTCTCATCAGGCGGCAGCGAGTAGGCGTGACGGACGTCGGCTTCGCTGCCGTCTTTGAGGAGCAGCCGGCGGTTCTCCATGATGCGATTCTCTGAACCTCGCCCCGCGCCGACTTTCACCTGCACCATGTTCCTGGCCGCATCCTTCACAGCCTGGATCGTGCGCTGCTGCACATCCACGTGAACGACACCATGACAATGGCTGGCGTTGATGAAGACGTGCGAAGGTTTGATGTTCAGTTCCTTTTCCAGGGCGCTGCGCACGTTGGGGAGGAAATCATTTCGGATGCGGCCGATCTCACCAATGGCGACGGCATCAATGGTGATGAGCACGATCGTGGTGTCGCCATTGCTGAGCACGAGGGCCTTGGCGTAGAGCGGATCGTTGACGGGGCCCGCGTCGCGATCGGTGATGTCCTGTTTGGCGACGCCTGCCTGAAGCGGGCCGGCAGTCACGTTGGATGCGGAGTTCAGGAGCGCGAGCAGGGCGATGGTGAGAGTCAGCAGGATGGTGCGCATAAGAGGATGCTCCTGTCGCGTGATCGGACGAGTTGTTCCGCCATCGAGCGGGCATGGGAAAGGACATGGTAAGCTGTCAAGCGTGCGGGGCGATGGCTGGTGTTGCCGGAGTGTGCTCTCATGCCGATTCGACGCTGCTGTCTGAGTGTGATTCTGGTGCTGGCGATGGCGGGCCTGTCGCTGGCTGCCGACGCGCCTGTAGTGGCGGCGGAGCTGAAGGCCGCGGTGGCGAAGGCGTTGCCCCCGCTCAAGGAAGGGGCCTTGGGGCATCGCGACAATCGCTCCTGTTTCGCATGCCACAATCAGGCCCTGCCGATCATGGCGATGACCGCGGCCCGGCAGCGCGGCCTGACGATCGATGCGGATGAGCTCAAGGCACAACTCCAGTTCATCGCGGATTTCCTCGCCAAGAATCGAGCTGCTTACCTCGAAGGCAAAGGCCAGGGCGGGCAAGCGGATACGGCGGGCTACGCGCTGGTGACGCTCCAACTCGGCGGCTGGAAGGCGGATGAAACGACCGCAGCCGTCACGCACTATCTGCTCCTGCGCAACGCCGACCTCGAACACTGGCGCGCCAACTCGCAAAGGCCGCCCTCGGAAGGCGGGAACTTCACCACCACTTACGTTGCCCTGCGCGGCCTCACCGCCTTTCGCACGGCTGAGCAACAGGAGCCTTTCATCAAGCGTCGCGATCAGGTGCGAAGTTGGCTCATCAAGACCCCCGCGAAGGACAATGAAGATCGCGTGTTTCGTCTGCTCGGCCTGAAGCTTGCCGAAGCGGATGTGAAAGAGATTGAAGCGGCGGCTGCCCAGCTCAAGAGCAAGCAGCGCGACGACGGTGGCTGGGCCCAACTCGACAAGGGCGAACCCGAATCCGCGACGGGATCCGATGCCTACGCGACAGGCTCGGCTCTCGTCGCTCTGCATCAGGCCGGCGGACTCGACACGAGCGACGCGATCTACCAGCGCGGCCTTCGTTACCTGCTCAAGACGCAGCAGGCCGATGGCACGTGGCATGTCGCGACTCGCAGCAAGCCGATTCAGAAATACTTCGAGACCGGCTTTCCGCACGGCAAGGATCAGTTCATTTCTTCCGCCGCGACCGGCTGGGCGGCGACGGCACTGACGCTGGCGATCGAAGAGGTCAAGGCATCTGCCGCGGGCGATTGAACTCCGCCCTCGCAATCGTTCTTCACTGGGCCGGCTTCTCCGCCATCTTCAAGAGGCCCTGTTTGCGCAGCCAGTTTTCCGCCAGCGCCGGCCAGCGGGTGCAGGGTTCATCGGTGGGGCGCAGGCCGAACCCGTGCCCGCCGGTGGCATAAAGATGCAGCTCCGCCGCGACGCCGACCTTCTTCAGTTCCGTCGCCAGCAGCAGGCTGCTCATCGGCGTCACGCCGTCGTTGTAAGCATGCACCAGGAACATCGGCGGCACCTCTTTGGTCACCTTTACATCATCGCGCAGCTTCGCCTGATCTTTGTCCGCGAAGTAGGCGGGGTAAATCAGCAGCGTGAAGTCGGGGCGACTCGAAACCTTGTCCACGTCATCAATCGCTTCGTACTGCCTTTCGTTGACGAAGATGGCGGCGCGGCCCGCCGTCTCGCCGCCCGCGGAGAAGCCGAGGATGCCGATGCGCTTGGGGTCGAGCTTCCACTCGCCGGCCTTGCTGCGCACCAGGCTCACGGCGCGCTGAGCATCCTGCACCGCGGCCTTCCACTTCATCTCCTTGTCGCGGCCCGGCACGCGGTACTTCAGGACGATGCCTGTGACGCCGATGGTGTTGAGCCACTGGGCCACTTCGGTGCCTTCCAGATCCCAGGCGAGGATGAAGTGCCCGCCGCCGGGGCAGATGATGACGCTGGTGCCGGTGTCCTTCTCGGGCGCGGGGCGGTAGATGACGATCTGCGGCGTGGAGACGTTGGCGAGTTTGATGATGCGTTTGCCGGCGACAGGCCGGTCCGTGTCCTTGGTGATGTCCTGCTCCTTGTCGAGCTTGACGTTTTCATCCCCCGGCGGCGTGGCGGGCCAGAGGTTGAGCGTGACGGGCGGCGCGTCGGCGGCGAAGGCCGGGGCGGAAAGGGTGAGCAGCAGAGCGAGTGAAAGGAGGGATCGAAACATTTGATTCATGGCAAACCTCATCTGCTTGAAGAAGGAACGGAACCGACTCGCGGAATCGCCGGGGCCTTCGGCGGCAGGCATGTGGCGCTGAGCCGACCATCATAACCCTGCGGCCGACCGTCGAAGCGAGCTGCGTTCCATCGGAGCCGATGGCGAAGAAAATGGCGTGTCGGGGGGGGGGGGGGGGGGGGGGGGGGGGGGGGGGGGGGGGGGGGGGGGG
>JBBDXA010000200.1:0-16934 GCA_040902585.1 Phycisphaeraceae bacterium | reverse complement strand
CGCCGCCGATGTGTTCGGCGGCGAACTGGTCGAGCGAAATGCTGTTGCGAAAGCCCGCGCGGAGTTCCGGATGAGGGGCGGCTGTGAGAAAGCTGTAGATCGAGTCGTGGCTGGAGCCGACATCCGGATGCGCCAGGCCGGAGATCACGGTGTAGTCCTCGCGGAAATCTTTGAGCACATCGAGATATGGCGTAAGTTCGTAGTCCTTGCCTTCGTTCTCAGGGAAAAAGTGGGGCGCGTGCAGCCCAAGCGGCGTGCAGATGCAGACCATGCGCCTTCGCGACGCGGCCGCTTCGTCGTTCGCATCCTTCGCGGCGACGGCGCGCGGGGCCAGGGCATCGAGCCAGGGCAGCGCGAGCGATACGCCCGTGGCTCGCAGAAAGTGGCGTCGGGATAGAGGCATGGTCCGTCCTCGGTCAGGGGTGGCAAACTCGAATGATCCGCGCGCCTGAAAAAATGCGGCTACTTGCTTTGAAACAACTCACTCTGCACGATCTCATGCACCAGCGACCGCAAGCCGTAGTTCTTCTCTCGAATCGCGCGGACGACTGCCTCGATGCGCGGCTCGTCCGCAAGCTGCGGCCCCGCGCCGGTCGCGTAGGTCACGAGCTTCTTCGTGAGCGAACGTGCGATCTGATCCTTATCGCTCAGGAGCAACTGCTTGAACTCATCGATGTCACGAAAGCGGCGGCCATCAGGCAACGTATCGGCCGGGTCCACCTTAGGGCCCTTCAAGTAGGGCATCCGGCGACCGTCGATCGTGACCGCTTCGCCGCGGCCGCTGGTTCGATAGTTCTCGCGCCAGCCGCCGATCACATCGTAGCTTTCCAGTGCGAAGCCCGGCGGATCGATCTTCACATGGCAGGCGGCGCACGATTCGATCTGCCGGTGTTTGGCGAGCTGCTCGCGAATGGTGGTCGCGCCGCGGATATCCGGTTCCAGCGCGGGGATGTCAGCGGGCGGCTTGGACGGCGGCGTGCCGAGGATGCGTTCGAGGACCCAAGCGCCGCGCATGATCGGCGACGTGCTGGTGCCGTTGGCGGTCACCTTCAACGTGCTGGCCATGGTCATCACGCCGCCGCGATGGCTGCCTGGGGGAAGTGTGACCTTGCGAAATTCGTAGCCGTCGACGCCTTCGATCCCGTAGTGCCGCGCCAGCCGACCGTTGAGCATGGTGAAATCGGAAGCCACCAGGTTCATCAGACTCAGATCGTCTTTGAGAAGCTCGGCGAAAAACAGTTCGGTCTCGCGGACCATCGAGACTTTCAACATGTCATCGAATTCAGGGTAAAGGATGTGACTGGGTTCGGTGAAGTCGATGTCGCGCAGGTCGAGCCACTGGCCGGTGAAGTTCTTCGTGAACGCGGCGGCCTTCGCGTGGTTCAACAGGCGATCGACTTGCTTTCGCAGCACTTGCGGATTCGTGAGCTTGCCCTGCTCGGCCAGCGTGATCAGCTCGTCGTCTGGCAACGTGCTCCAAAGAAACAAGGAGAGCCGGCTGGCCAGAGCGAAGTCGTTCAGCTTGCCCGGCTTCTCGCGGAGAAAGAGAAAATCGGGCGAGATCATGATGGTCATCAGCGCGGCCCGCATCGCCTGTTCGAAGGATCGCTTCTCGCCGAGCTTCGCGTTGAAGAGATCAAGCGCGGGCTTGATGTCCGCATCCGTCACCGGCCGCCGAAACGCCCGGCGGGCGAAGGCCCGCACGATGCGATCAGCGTCCGCCTGCGGATCTTTCGAGGTGACTTCCACGCGATCGCGATGGTTGTAGATCGGCGCGGGTGCCTGCGGGAGGTCGCCGAAGAGTTGGCGATGACTCGCGGGCGGCCAAGTGTCATGCAGCGGGCCTTCCACTTCGATCCATTGCACCGAAAGCCCCGGGCCTTCCCACTTGTCCGCGCCGATCTTGTTCACCGCCTGCGCCGAGGCCAGTCCATACGGCAGCACGCGGATGGTGCTTCGCGCTTCCTGCTCTTCGACGATTTCGACGATGGTGGGCTTGTCCGCGGGTGCATCGAAGTAACCGACCAGATGACTCCGCGTGCCCATCAGCATCGGTCCGGCATCGACGCGGAACACCACGGGCTTGCCTTCGCTCTGGTATCCGCTGACGCTCAGCCGGTAGCGATACCTGCCCCGGTCCTTCGGATAGAACTGCCAGAGGATCACCGCCTGCCACTGCGATGAACTGAAGAACACCAGCGAGTCATCCAGCTTGCGGAAGACGTTCTCCGTGGTGCCTTTGACGTGGCGCTCGTCTTTGCAGTCGTAGCGTTTCTTGAAGAGCGGCGGCTGCGGGTAATTCGCAATCGCCTGGTCCAGCGCTTTGTCAGCAGCCTCCAGATACTTCTCCATGAGGAACGACGAGGTGTGCAATGCCTCGCCTACATTGTCAAAGCCCGCGGCGGACGAATCCTCCGGCAACAGGTCTTTCAGATCGACTTCGATGCCGAGCAGATCGCGCACGGTGTTCTCATACTCCGTTCGATTGAGCCTACGAAGCACCACGCGGCCATCGGCGGCCTGCTGGGCCGCAGAGACTTCGAGCTTCTTTTCGATCCACTCCGTGATGTCGCGGATGTCCTGATCCGGCGGGCGGGGGCTTTTCTTCGGCGGCATCTCGCCGGCCTTCACACGCTTGAGGACCAGCGACCATTGCTCACGGCTGGCGTTGTCAGCAAAGGCGGGCGACAACGTGTCGAGGCGGAAGTCGCCCTTGAGCTCTTTCGACTCGACGCTGTGGCAGCCGAAGCAATGATGCGTCAGGAGCGGCTGAATGGATTCGCTATAAGGTTTCGAGTCAATTGCGGTACCGCCCACGTCAGCAAGGGCTATGGGCGCGAGGACCAGCAGAAACACGGTAAAAAGCGGGGGCGAGGTCTTCATGCGATTGGCAGGCGTTGGTTGTGTATGAACTTTTCCGATTGTAATCGACATGGAGGTCACTTCATTGTTCGATTTTCAAGAGTCAAATACTGCGATCGCAAGATTACGAACAAACTCTATTGCCATCGATGCGATTCTCGATTAAAATGACTCCCCTGTTGCGGATCGACGTTTCCCCGATTTCATCACACCTTATCCGGGAGGGCGGCGCATGACCCTTGCTGCGGAAAGCCAGACATTGGCGGAGCAGAGTGTCGGTTCATTTGTCGATCGCGTGCAGTCGATTCGCAAGAGTCTGCACGAGGTCGTGGTCGGGCAGGACGCGCCGATGGACGAGCTGCTGACGTGTGCCCTGACCGGGTCACACGCGCTGCTTGTCGGTGTGCCAGGCCTGGCCAAGACGTTGATGGTCAAGGCGCTGGCTTCGGTGTTCCGCTGGAAATTCTCGCGCGTGCAGTTCACGCCGGACCTCATGCCCAGTGACATCACCGGCTACGAGCTGCTCGGCCGCGATGAGCAGGCGGGTACGCTCGTCTTTCGCGCGGGCCCGGTCTTCGCCAATTTGGTGCTGGCTGATGAGATCAACCGTGCCGCTCCCAAAACGCAGTCAGCGCTCCTGGAGGCGATGGCCGAACAGCACGTGACCGTGGGCGGCAAGACTTATCCCTTAGAGGAGCCGTTCCTCGTCGTCGCCACGCAGAATCCGATCGAGCAGGAAGGCACGTATCCACTGCCCGAAGCGCAGCTCGATCGGTTCATGATGGAGATTCACATCGACTATCCGACGCCGCAGCAGGAAGAAGAAATTGTCCTGCGTACCAGCGGCAAGACGGCAAAGCTGCCTGAGAGCAACTTTGACCGCGAAGCCTTCCTTGAACTGCGTGATCTGGTGTGGTCCGTGCCGGTTCCCGCGAGCGTGGCGGCCTACGCGGTGCGTCTGTGCGGCGCGAGTCGCCCGGCGGATTCGAGAGCGATTCAAGCCGTGAAGGATTACGTAGGCTGGGGAGCCGGGCCGCGCGGCTCGCAGAATCTGGTTCGCGCCGCCAAGGCCAAGGCTCTGCTCGAAGGGCGCACCGCGCCGACGATCGAAGATGTGGCGTCCCTGGTCGTGCCCGTGCTGCGGCATCGGGTGATCGTGAATCACCGGGCTGTGGGCGATGGCGTCAACTCGGACACCGTGCTTCGTGAACTGGTCAAACACGTGGCCAAGTGAAAGCACTTCGGTCTGGGGAGCGGACATGAGCCTCGCGGATGCAACCACGACCGGCGCGCCAGGGACCAGCCGGTTCCTCGATTTGTCGGCGCTGGGAGCGCTGGCGCACATGCGCCTGGTCGCCCGCCGGCGGATCGACGGCACCTTCAGCGGCAGGCACCGCTCGCGCCAACAGGGCGGCGCTGCCGAGTTCGCTGACTACCGCGAATACTCCGAGGGCGAAGACCTGCGCCGGCTGGACTGGAAAGTGCTGGCCCGCACCGGCCGCGCCTACATCCGTCTCTTTCAGGATGAGACCAATCTCAACTGCACGCTCGCCATCGACGCGAGCCATTCCATGCTCTTCGCAGGCGCGGGAGCACCATCCCGCAAGGGTGGTGCCCCGGCGTCATCGCGCGCCAAAGCACCGCCCTACCGGGACGGTGCTCCAAACCTTTCCAAGCTCGAATATGCCCAGTATCTCGCCACCGCCTTTTCTCACCTGATTTCGCGCCAGCAGGATCAGGTCGGCCTGGCGCTCCTGTCCGCCGGCCTCGCCGACTTGCACCCACCCGGCGGCAGGGCCACGCACATCAAGTCCATTCAAAGAGCCATCGAGACCATCGCGACCCAGCCCGCAACAGACTTGGCAACCGGCCTGCGCGACCTGTTCCAACGCCTCACGCGCCGCGGCGTGCTCGTGGTCATGAGCGATTTTCTTGTGGACGATCTAGATCCGCTGTTCGCTGCCGCGCGCCTGTTTCGCCACAAGTCGTGGGAGATCGTGCTGCTGCACCTGATCCATCCCGACGAGGAACGCCTGCCGCCCGGCCAGGCGTATCGTTTTGAAGGCATGGAAAACGATGGTCGAATCGACGCCTCGCCGCAGGATGTGCGGGCGATGTATGTTGAGCTGTTTGAAGCTCATTGTCGGCGAGTGCGCGAGATGGCGCTGGCATCAGGATGTGACTATCGCAGGGTGTCCACGGCGACGCCGTACCTGGAAACGCTCGGTGAGTTCCTGGTGGAGCGATCCGGTTGAACGACGAGTCTGCTGAATCATGAACTTTGTCCACCCAGTCATGTTGGCCGCCGGCGCAGCCGTGGTTCTGCCCCTGATTATTCACTGGATGACCCGGCCGCGCCCCGTGCGGCTGTCGCTATCGACCATTCGCTTCGTCTTGCAGGCCGTGCAGCAGAAGCGGGCCCGCTATCGCCTTCGCGACTTTCTCGTGCTGTTCCTGCGGGCCGTGGCGATCGCGCTCTTGGTGTACGCCTTCGCCCGGCCGGTGACCAGTGAAAAGCCGCTCGTCTCGCCGTCGGAGTCCGGCGAGGGCGTGCGCGTCATCATCGTCGATGCCAGCGCCAGCATGGGCTCGGTCTCGCGCGGTGTCTCGCTCTTTGAAAAGGCACGGCCGCTGGCGGCGCAGTACCTGCCCACCGGCGGCGGCATGAAGCTCAACGTCATCCTCGCCGGCGCAACGCCCCATGCCCTGTTCGACGCACCCGGCAGCAACAGCGGCGCGCTGCGCGAAGAACTGGGCAAGGCTCAGCCCCGGCCGCAGCGCCTTGCCGCCCAGGCCGCCGTCAATCTCGCCGCCCAGATGCTCGCCAAGTCCGCGCCTGAGTTGAAGCGGGAGCTGGTGATCATCAGCGACTTTCAGCGCAGCAACTGGTCGGCCGTGGATTTCGAACCGCTGCCGAAGGACACGAAGATCGAACTGAAGTCGGTTGCCGAGGGCGACCGGCCGAACCTCGGCCTGCTGCGTGTCGCCGCTCAGGGGCGCGCCGAGCAGGGCCGGGAACTGCGCGTCGAGATCGAGGTGGGCAACTACTCGGCGACCGCCCGCACGGTCACCGTGGAGCTTTCCATCGGTTCGATCACGCGGCAGGTGACCGAGCTCTGTTCGCCGCAGATGACGACGACGCTCTCGGCAAGCATTGCTCCTTCCGACGCCGGCTGGCAGATCGGCCAGGCGAAACTGATCGATGTCGAAGACGCCCTGCGCGTCGATGATGAGCGCGTGTTTGTACTGGATGTGCGGCCCAGTCCGACGTACCTGCTTCTGACGCGCGAGAGTGCCGCGCCGCGCGCTTCGTCGAGCCATTTCGTCGAGCGGGCGCTGGCGCCGGGCGGCTCGGGTTCCACCTCGGCAGGATCATCTGAAACAGGGGCGGTCACCAGGCCTGCCGCGGGTGCCGCTCGCGTCGTGCGCATCGCGCCGGCGCAGTTTGACCGTGAAGCCGCGGCCGCGGATCTCATCGTCATCGATCACCCCGGCCGTCTGCCGCCCGAATCGGTGAACCTGCTGCTGAGCGTGCTGCGTCGAGGTCGACCCGTGCTTTACATCGTGTCCGAATCGGTGGATGCGACGAATCTGAAGCTGCTCACCGAGGCCGCCGGAACGGAGATGCGCATGCCCGTGGAGTTTCTTCCTCCGCAGGCCGGCGAAAGGCGCCGCGGCCTGTTCCTCGCGGAGGTCACGCGCGATGAGTCGCCGTTTTCGATCTTTGGCGAGTCGCTGCCGGCGGTGACTGCGCCGCTGCGCTTCGCCGGAGGCTTGCCCTCGCGCGGGCTCGATGGCGGGCTTAAGGATGATGTGCTGGCCACCTACAGCGACCGCTCGGCCGCGATCGTCACCACGGCCTGCGGCGCCGGCGCGCTGGGCGTGATCAACGCGGACCTTTCCGATTCAAACCTGTCATCCTCCCCGGCGTTTGTGCCGTTGCTTCAGGAACTGGTGTCCCGGCTGATGGGCAATGCCGCGTCGCAATCGAACGTCAATAGCGGCGAGATGCTGGCGGTGTACCTGCCGCCCGAAGCCGGCGCGGTGGAAGGGCTGGCGATTGAGCCGGCCGAGCAGACAGGCTCGCTGATCGAGGAACGCGGCATGATCGCGTGGCGCTGGACAGCGGCAGGTGAGCCGGGTACCTATCGCGTGCGCCGCGGCGAGCAGACGGTGTTTGCCGTCGCGTCCGCCGTACCGCGCGAAGAGAGCGACATGCGCTCCGTGGACGCGACAGTCATGCAGCGGCTCGGCGGCGGGCGCGAACTGCGCTTCAGCGGTGCGGCTGATGAAGACCTGAATCAGAAAGATCGGGCATGGGCCTGGGCGCTCGTCGCCTGCGCGGTGTGCATGATGCTGGAGGTGTTGGTGCTTAAGTCCTTTGCCACGTGATAAACGTAAGTCTTGAATGACAGAATCCAGATGAGTTTCCCCACCCTCGATCCCCTGATTCCTTCTTCGCTCTGGCTTGCGCTGGCGGCAGGCGCGGTGACGTTGTGGTTGTGGTACGCACGGCGACGGCCGGCGGCGATTGCGCCAAGGCGATGGACCCTGGCGATCACGCTTATGGCGATGGGGATGGCGATCGTGCTGTATGTGCTGCTGAATCCCACCTGGGTGGACCGCGTGCCGCCGCCGGAGGGCAAGCCAGTGCTCACGGTCCTGGTGGACGCGACGTCGAGCATGGGGACGAACGACTCCGGTGGAGGCCGATCGCGATACGCCGCCGCTGTCGAGGCGGCCGCTGGTGCCATTGATGCGCTGTCGAATCAGTTTGAAGTGCGTGTCATGTCCTTTGCCGATGGCGTCACCGTGTCGGACATGCCGGCTCTGACGGCGAAGGAGCCGGCCGGTGCCTCAACCGATCTGGCGACCGCACTTGTCGCGGGTCTGCAAGGTGATCTGCCGCAGGGCCAGGCGGTGCTCCTGCTTTCGGACGGCGTGCATAACGTCGGCGGCGCGCCGCGTGTTCTCCAGGCAGTGCGCGCGGCAAGGGCGATGGGCGCGCCGGTCTACACACAGACGTTCGGCGGCGACAAGTCACAGTTCGACATCGCCGTGGAAGTCCGCTCGGCGCAGGACATCGCTTTTGTCAAGCAGAAGGTGCCGCTGACGGTACGCGTGCGTCAGGCTGGCGCGGCCGTTTCAAGCAAGGTCGAGCTTCGCCTCATTCACGAAGGCAAGACCACGGCCTCGCATACGATCGACCTGACGCCGAACCAGTCAGCCGATGCGCACTTCATGGTGAGCCACGACGAACCGGGAACATATTTCTACGAAGTCAGCGCGCCTGTGCTGCCTGGTGAAGCATCGCAGGCGAACAACACCGGCTCGTATCTGCTTCGCGTCGTGAACGAGCCGATCCGCGTACTGGTGCTCGAAGGCAAGCCCTACTGGGATTCAAAGTTCTTTCTTCGCACGTTGAGCACGGACCCGGCGGTGGCGCTGGACACGGTGGTGAAGATGACTGAGGGGCGGTACATCCGCCGCACGCTGTCCGGAAGCGAGCCGGCAGCGCCTGATGACGGAGCCGCGAAGGTAGAGCCGGGTGAAGCTCTGCCGCGCACGGAGAAGTGGGGCGTGCTGACGGATGTGACAGACGTGCTGGGCGGCGACAAGCTGCGCGGGTATCAGATCGTCGTGCTGGGTCGCGACGCGGACGCGTACCTGACGGAGGCATCGCTGGTGAATCTGACCAACTGGATCGCGCAGGAAGGGGGGTCGCTGGTGTGTTACCGCGGCGCGCCCACGGCCCAGGTGAATCAGAAGCTGAGCCGATTGATGCCGGTCAAGTGGACCCCGGCGCGCGAGAGCCGCGTGCGCATGAAGCTGACGGATCGCGGCCAGGAACTTCAATGGGGCGGCTCCGCCGCACAGTCATCGCTTTTGGAATTGCCCAGTCTGGCCTCAGCCGCACAGGTTGATGCGAGCAAGGCGCTGGCCGTGATACTGGCCACGGCGGTCGGAGGCGATGGCGAAGAAGCGCCCGCCGTGGTCTACCAGCCATACGGCTCGGGTCGCGTCGTTGTCATCGAAGGCTCAGGCATGTGGCGGTGGGCCTTCCTTCCGCCTGCCGCCCAAGGCCGCCCGTCGGAAGAGCTTTACGGCTCGCTGTGGCACAGTCTGCTGCGCTGGCTGGTTTCGGGCGTCGGTCTGCTGCCGGGGCAGAATGTGCTGCTGCGCACCGATAAAGTCGCCTTCAGCACCACGGAGAGCGCCACGCTCACGCTGCTGATGCGCGAGGAAAGCGCCAAGCCGCCGCAGGTGGAGCTTCTTGCTGACGGTTCAACCGAAGCTCACAGCGCTAACCCCACGCCGATCGGTGACGAACCGGGCAGCTACCGCATCAATCTCGGCAAGCTCGCCGAAGGCCGCTACACCGCGCGGATCGCAGGTGCTCCGCCTGAGAATACCAACGCCCGTACCGTGTTCACCGTCCGCGCGATCAGTGACGAGCAGATTTACCTCGCGGCCCGCCCGGACCTGATGGACCATATCGCCAAGGAGACCGGCGGCGTGATGCTTGCCGGCAGCGATGCCCGGCAGATCGCCCAACAGTTCGATCAGTTCCTGGAAAAGACCCGTCCCGCCATGCTCCGTCGATCCCCCGCGTGGGACCGCTGGTGGGTGCTTGTCGCGATCCTACTGCTGTGGACCTCGGCATGGGCCGTGCGAAGGCGCGGAGGGCTGGTATGAAACGAAGGGAAATGCTAAGTGAAAGTTGAAAAGTGCAGGCAGGCAAGTGAAATGGATGAAGGCTGACGTGCGACGGTGCGGTATGCTGGTTGTTCGACGGGACGATTGCCATGAACACACTTTCCGATCGATTGAACGCATTGCGGCGCAGGTTGCTCCGGCTCGGCCTGGCGGGCGGCGCGGCCTGGGGCGCGGTCGCGGCGGTTGGCGTGCTCGTGCTGTGGATGTGGGCGGACCTGGGGCTGGAGCTATCAAGCCCGGCCCGCGCCGCGGCGCGATGGGTCGCGCTCGTCACGCTGGCGGGCATGTCGATCTGGTTCCTGTTGCAGGCCGTTCGCTTCGCCACCACGGCCCACCTGGCGCGCAAGCTCGATGAAGCCGCCGGTACCCAGGGTCAGATTCTCACGGGCGTCGATCTCGCTGCCGCGCCTGCGGGCGAGGGCGTCACCGCGGGTCTGGCCTCGATGGCGGTGAAACGGGCCGAGTCGCTCGTGCGGCAAGTCGAACCGGCAAAGGTCGCGCCTGCCTCTTCGCTGCGCAAACCTGCGATTGCCGCGGCCCTGACCGTCGCCGCGATACTGCTGGTCTTTATTTTTGCCCCGCGCCTCGCTGCCACGCAGCTTGCCCGCATTTTCGATCCCTACGGTGATCATCCTCCGTATTCGCGCGTTCAGTTCATCGTCGAGCCGGGTGATGTCAGCGTCATCTATGGAGCAGGCTTTGACATTCGCATGTCCACGGAGGGCGGCTTGGTCGAGAAGGCCGACATCGTGCTGGTCGACACCGGCGTAACGCTCCCCATGTTCGATGAAGGCGGAGGCAAGTGGCGGGCCACCATCGCCAGCGTGACCGAACAGTCCCGCTATTTCGTCCGTTCGCCCGGCTCGGCGAGCAATCGCTACACCGTCAGCGTAATCACCATCCCCAAGCTGGAGAACGTGCGCGTCCGCATCTCGCCGCCCGCGTACACGCACCGCCCGCCCTTTGACGGCCCTGTTCCACAGGCCGGCATCGTCGGCCTTCCCGGCACCAAGGTCGAACTCTTCGCCAGAAGCAACCGCCCGCTTTCAGGCGGCGTCATTCAGTACGAGGCCGGCCCGCGCTTCGAGATGACCGGTTCAGGTCAGGAGGCTCTCGGATCGTTCACGCTCGACACGCCCGGCAAGATCACGCTGCGCGTCACGGATACCGCCGGCCAGTCGTCGGCCGATTCCTTCAGCACGACGATCACGCTCTTAAAGGACGAGCGTCCCTTCGTGCGCATGATGCAGCCCGTGGCCCAGTCGTTTGCGACGCCGAGCACCTCGCTGCCGATCGATCTGATTGCCGAGGATGATTTCGGCATCTCGCGGTTGCAGGTGTTCCGCAGCTTGAACGACTCGCGTCCGCTGCCGATGGAGGTGCCGGTCTCCCCCGAGCAGCCGACGCGTCTGCACGGGCAGGACATGCTCCCGCTGGCGGCGTTTGATTTGAAGCCCGGTGACGTGATCAAACTCTTTGCCCGCGTCGAGGACAACGACCCCGCCGGTGCCAAGGGCACCGAGTGCCCCGTCGCCGTCGTGCGCATCATCAGCGAGGAGGATTTCAAGCGCATGATCCTTACGCGCGAAGGCATGGAGACGCTGCAAAGCAAATACGCCCAGGCTCAGCGCCGCATGGAAGCGCTGGCCGAGGAAATCCGCAAGCTGAAAGAAGAGGTCGACAAGGCGGATAAGGACGGCCCGCTCAGCGACGAACTGCGCAAGAAGCTGGAAGACCTGGCGCAGCGGATGGAGCAGGAAGCCGCCGCCGTCGAGAACGAAGCGAAGGATGATCTTCCCTTCGATCTGGACAAGGCCCTGAAGGAGCATCTGGATGAAGTGGCGAAGAAGATGAGGGAGGCCGCGAAACAGGCGTCGAAGATGGCGCAGAAAAATCCGCAGAAGAACGGCGAGGCATCGGAAGAACTGGAAAAACTGGCGGCCCAGCTCGCCGGCCAGAAGGAGGAATTCCGCAGGGAAGCGATGGAGCCGCTGGAGCATCTTGCGAAGATTTTTCCGCTCCTGGAGGACGAAGCCAGGTTCATTCGGTTGTACGAAATGCAGAAGGATCTGGTGGAGCGGCTGGCTTCGATCAAGACGCAGGACCACATCGATGATCCGAAGGAAAAAGCCCGCATGCGCGACCTGGAAGAGGAGCAGCGGGCACTGCGCGAGGAGTTGAAGCGTTTGCTTGACGACATCGAGCAGCACGCCCGCGAGCTGCCGGATGATCCGCGCCTCGACGAACTGCGCAAGATGGCGATGAACTTTGCCCAGGCCGTGCGTGAGTCGCCCGCCGAGGACCGCATGCTCGACGCGGAGCTGGCGCTGAACGAATTCGACGGGAAGAAGGCGTATGCGGGCGCGCTGGCGGCGCAGGAGATCCTCTCGCAGTTCATCAGCCGATGCCAGGCCATGGAAGGCGAGGGCAAGGCCTGCTTGAAGTTCCAGCCGGGACTTTCCAGCGGCATGGGCAATACCGTGCAGCAACTGTTGGATGCGGCTGGACTGGGCAAAGGCAACAGCCAGGGCGATGGCTCGGGTGGCGGCTACAGTACAAGGCGGAGCTCGCTGCGCAACGTCGGCCTATATGGCAAGGCCTCTGCTTCCCGTTCGGCCCGTTCCGGCGCAGGGCACAGCGACGGCGGCACAGGCGGCGAATCGCGTGGAGGTCACACCGACCTGACCGACCCCGCCGGCGTAGCCGAAGAGGTCCACGGCCGCGCCACCGGTGAAAGCGATGTGGCCGTGCCTTTGAAATACAAACGCCGCGTGGGTGACTACTTCCGCCGCGTCGCTGATGAGATCGGTGAGAAGTAGTGATTCATCTTGCAAAGATAAACCTTCCGCATGAGTCGTATGATCGGAGCCCATCATGAATACATTCAAACTGCCCGTTGCCCTGTCGCTGTTGCTCGTTGTCGCCGGCCTGCTTGCGGCACAGCCATCGCCAACGGCGGTGCCCAAGTCCGATGCGCCCAAGTCCGACGCTCCGAAGAAGGACGCCTCCGCGGGCACCGGCAAATCCCTGGAGCCACACCAAAGCGGCGGCGAGTCCGAGAGTGTCGTGCAGGTGGCCAACCTCGTCTACGCCGGCACCAAGAGCAGCAAGTGCTTCTCGGATCACTTTCTGGTTGAGGCGGAGAAGGTGTCGAGCATTTCCACCAGCCGGCGCTTTCACGCGGTCAAGCTGGCCTCCGATGAACTGTTCGAGTTCCCCATGGTCATCATGACCGGCGAAGGCGAGTTCACGTTGCCCGACGCCGAGCGGCAGAACCTGCGCAAGTACCTGGAGCGCGGCGGATTTCTCCTCGCCTCGGCCGGCTGCTCCTCGCCCGACTGGGACCGCTCCTTCCGCGCCGAGATGGCCAAGATTTTTCCCGAGCACAACCTCGCGGACCTGGCGATGGATCACCCCGTGTTCCACACCGTCACCGACATCAAGGACATTCAGACCAAGCACGGCAAACCCAAGCCGCTGGAAGGCATCAGCCTTCGAGGCCGGCTCTGCGTGCTCTATTCCAACGACGGCCTCAATGACACGGCCCACAGTCAGGGCTGCTGCTGCTGCGGCGGCAACGAGATCTACAACTGCGTCCAGATCAATGTCAATATCCTCGCCTACGCACTGACGTATTAAGTCCTGAGTCCTGAGTCTTCGGATTTGTGATCGCCGTCAGCCACCGATGAATGCCATGCGATTCAATCCCCGTTGGATCACGCTGATGCTGTTCGTTGTGCCGGCGCTGGCCGCGGGCGGCTGCGGCAACGGCGATGGGGCCGCCGACTCGCGCTCCGTCGCTCCGCTGGCGATCATCGTCAGTGGCGACACCGGCGGCTGGATCACGCCATGTGGCTGCGCTTCCAACCAGTCCGGCGGATTGGCGCGGCGAGCAACCTATCTCGCCACTGCTGCGGACACGCACTCGATCGTTTATCTCGATGTCGGCGGCGCTGCCGCGGGCGTCTCCGACTATCACCGCCAGAAGTTTGAGGCCATTCTGCGCGGCGAGATCGCCATGGGCCTGTCCGCGCACAATCTCGGTAAGGCCGAACTCGCCTTCGGAGTCGCCAGCCTGCGCGACACGCAATCCCGCCTTGATGTCCCGTTCATCAGCGCCAGTGTCGTCGATGAAAAGGGCATGCTCCACTTCGATGATTTGAAGTCGATCGAGGTAAACGGTCGGCGCCTGGCAGTTATTGGCGTCGTCTCCCGATCACTCGTGCCCGAAGGCGTCCGCGTGCTGGAACCCAAGCAGGCGGTGCTCGCCGCGATGTCGCGCCATGCCGACCGCATCAAAGGCGCTTCAGTGATCGTGCTGGCGTATCTGCCCGAGGGCGAACTGGCGGAGCTGGCCGGGGCGCTGCCGGAGGTGGACGCGGTGATCGGCGGGCCGACCGGACAAGCCATGAGTCCGCGGCGCGTCGGGCCCGTCACGCTCGCCGCCGCGACCAACAAGGGCAAGTTTCTCATTCGCCTCGAATCGCCCGCGCCCGGCAAGCCCTGGGCAGGTGATGCCGTCGAAGTGGGACCGGCACTGGCTGACAACGAGAAGCAGTTGGACAACGTGAAGGATTTTCTGTCCCGCCTCGCACGGACCGACTACGCCGCCGCGGACACGGGCATTGTCGCGGCGCTGCCTGTCGGCTCCCCGGCGGACTACCGCATCGCCGGCTCCGCCGCCTGCGCGGATTGTCATCACCTCGATCAGAACGTGTGGCACTCGTCAAAACATTCACATGCAACGGATACGCTCCGCGACAAGGGATTTGCCGTCGACTCGTTCTGTCAGTCGTGTCATACCACCGGCTTCGCCCTGCCGGGTGGCTTCGATCGCCTGTCCACGGGGAAGGCCTTCTTCGGCGTCGGGTGCGAAAACTGCCATGGCCCCTCGGCCGCCCATGTGCGCGATCCGAACCAGCGCACGCCCTGGCGCGCTGCCGACCAATGTTTGCGCTGTCACGATCACGAGAACAGTCCCGCCTTTGACTTCGCTGTCTACTGGCAGCGCGTGCGTCACGGCAAGACGCCTGCTGCCACGGGGAGGAATTCATGAAAGTGTTGATCGTCCTGCTTGCGACCTGTGTTGGCGCATCGGCCTTCGCCGCGCCGGACGCGCCGTCCCCAGCCGCGCCGGCACCCGCGCCCGTCGCCGGCAACGGCGCGGCCGAGTTGAAGTGGCACCACACGATGAAGGAGGCCTACGCCGCGGCACTGAAAGAGCGCAAAGCCGTTCTGCTCGTCGCCGGTGCTGACTGGTGCGGGCCCTGCCGGATGCTCGAAAAGGAAATGGCCAAACCGGCTGCCGCGAAGGCGATCGGAAATGTCGTGCTCGTTCATCTGGATGTCGATCGTTCGCCCGAAGCTCAGGCGTTTCTTCACAGCGGCGCTATACCGCTGCTGCGCATTCTCTCGCCGGCCGGCCAGCGCATCGACATGAAGGAAGGGTTCCTGACGGCCGAGGATCTGGCCAAGTGGATCGACCAGCAGCAGGAACGCGCGCTGGAAGTGGCCGACGAACTCCTGGCGCTGGGCGAGCCGGACGCGACATCGCTGCCCCGGCTGATTAACCGACTCAGCGATGCGGATGCAACGTTGCGCGAGGCGGCCATCAGGCGGCTGCTGCCGTTCCCGACCACCGCGGCGCCAAGTGTTGTCGATGCATTTGCCAGTGGCGGGCTGGCGAGCCGGCTCTCCTGCCTCGAACTGCTCTCGCAGTGGCAGGCTCCTGTGGTCACGCTGGATCCCTGGAAGCCCCAGACGATCACCGAAGACCACATCAAAGCCCTTGCGACGTGGGCCAACTCCGTCAAGCCGGCAGCGCCGCCGCCACCTGTCGAACTGGAGCACGCGCAGCTCGATGAAGCGAAGCAGGCCATCGACCGCATGCTTGCCGCGAATGATCCGCAGCAGGTGCGGGCGATGCGCGATCGCCTTGCGAGGCTGGGCCCGGCACTGATGCCGCTGGTCCGCGAACAGCTTAAAGCCGCCGCGAGTGACTCGGCGCGCGAGCGGTTACTGGCGCTTCGATATCGATTGACCGCCTCCGAAGGACTCATGCTTGCCTGGCCCGGCGGGATTGAACGCCTGGCCGCGACGGAGGCGCGAACCCGGCACGTCGCCGTCGAAGAACTCGTCGCCCGCGCGGGCCCCGACGACGGCGAACTCCTGCTGGAACTGTTTGCCGATCCGGACCCGTTCGTGCGCGAGTTGAGCCTGCGCGGGCTCAATGCCACGGGCAGAGGTGATGCCGCCAGGGCGTTCATCGGTCTGCTGGACGATCCGGACCCCAACGTGCAGGCCGCGGTACTCAAGCAGCTTGCCGAGAAGCCGTCAGCGGCGATGCTCGGCCCGGTCGTTGCGTTCATCCAGAAGCAGACGGATGCGGACCTGATCGTTCACGCTGTCCGCGTTCTGCGCGCTTCCAAGAGCGCCAGCGCCGTGGGTGGATTGCGCAAGCTGCTGGATCACCCGAGCTGGCGTGTTCGCGCCGAGTCGGCCGAGGCTCTGTCAGAACTGGTCGGCCGGTACGGCGACGCATCAGCCGTCACGCGGGCGGACGTTTACGCCGCCATGATCAAACTCCTGGACGATCCGGACAACTTCGTGGTCAGCCGGGCCGCGCTGGCGCTGCGCACCGCCGATTCGCCGCAGGTGATCGAGCCGATGGCGAAGGCGGCGGACAAGCATCCGGAGCTGGCGGCCGAGCTGATCGCAGGCATGACGTACAACTCGGAGGGCCGCGCGATCGCCGAGAAATACATCCGCCAGTTCTGCGGGCACAAGGATGAGCGCCTTCGCGCCCATGCCGCCACCGCGATCGTCTCCATAACGAGCGACGTGGAAAAGGAAATGGCGGCGCTGCTGAAGGATGAATCGCTGAACGTTCGCGCGAAGGCGGCAATGGCGATATTCGCGCTGGTCAATTCCGCGCGGGAGCGAGCGGGCGACACGCACAGTGCCGATTTCTTCAGCGATACGCCGCCGCCGCCCAAGGACATGCTGAAATGGATCGAAGACTATCGCGCGGGAAAGGACCGGGCGGCATGGATCGCGGACGTGATTCCGCCTTTGCGGGAATTGACCAACCAGCCTGACGCCGCGACTCGCCTGGCGGGGGCCTTGCCGCTCCTGGCGCTGGGGCCGACGGACGATCCTTATCAGGTGGTGAAAGCGGCGGTCGCGGCGGATACGTCGCTGGTGGCTGACGCGGCTGAAGCGCTTCCCTGGCTTACTTCACCGCAGCGCGTCGAGTTGTTCAACGAACTCTTGCCGGCTGTGATTGGAGGCAAGAGTGCGTGGCCTGTGGTGAAAGGGATGTCCGCGGTCCGCGATCCTGCCGCTGCCGCCGCGAT
>JBBDXA010000199.1:0-16953 GCA_040902585.1 Phycisphaeraceae bacterium | reverse complement strand
CCCTTCCACTTGTGCGCCAGGCCGGGGCTTGCGCGGACTCCAGCCCCAGCCACCTAAGGCACATCCAAAGCACAGGCCCTGATGCAGGCAGCCGTCGCCATGGCAATAAAAATGGTACGGTAAACGTTAGTGTATTGTCCGCCTTCGGCGGCGGCGCGATCGTTTCGCGCCGGCCCTGCCCCGAACGAGGCGAAGCCCGTGTCTAGTAGACACGGGGTAGACACGAGGTAGCCATTTGGTAAACAGCTATGAACACCAGACTTAAGACAAAATGGCCACCAGGGGGTAGGGGGTATGGTAGACATGTGTCTACCACGGGGAAACCCGCGAGGCCGGCCGATCGCGGGGGCCGGGTGGGGAGGAACCGGGACCGGGCCGGGCGGGTCGGCTCACTTCCCGCCCACGACCTGGGCCCTGGCTGGCGAGCCTTCGACGTCAACCAGTTCCGCGCTGAAGCGGGGTTCGTTTCGGCCTTCGAGGATCGCGAAGGTCAGCGTGTGTTCACCCTGGGGCAGGTCCAGGAGGGTGGTTTCGCTGACGGTCACCGCGTTGGTGCCGACCCAGAGCTTCACCTCCGAGCGGGGGCTGAGTTTGAGGGCGACCTTGCCGGGCGTGGTGACGTTGAGCCTGGAGCGGAGCAGGCCGTAGCGCGGGCCGTTCATCCACATCTTCGTCGTATCATCCCACGGCAGCGAGCCACTAACAGTTGTATAGACCGGCGACCAGATGACCGCTTCGCTGTCTTTGGGAGCGACATCGACGCCGTGATGCCGGAAGTGATCGGCGGCTTGAATCGTGCCGATGGGCGTGCGCCAGGTGCGGATGAAACGCTGCGCGCCCACGGCATACTCACCGGTCTTGCCGAGCCGGGAGAGGAAGGAAACAAGATCGACCAGTTCGGCGCGAGTAAGTCCATCGGTCAGGCCGACGGGCATGAGCGAAGGCGCTTCACGCTGCGAAGCAATGTTGGTAGCGAGAAGGGTGACTTCCTTGTCATCGCTGGTGCGCAGGACGAGTTCCTTGTCGTTCTTGCGGATGGGTACGCCGGCGAGGACTTCAAAATCCTGCGTTGTGATCTGCACCGCGTGATAACCTTCTTTCACCTTCTTGGCCGGTTCGAGCAGGGATTCGATGAGGTAATCCACCGGGGCGCTGCCGCCGATGCTGGTCATATCCGGCCCGACCGCGCCGCCCGAACCGCCGATCGCATGACAGGCGACGCATCGCAGCGTGTCGCGACGATAGATCGCTTCACCCCGCGCGGGGTTGCCCTTCTTACCGACCTCTTCCATCATCGCCGCCATCTCTTCGCTGGAGAGTTCTCGCTTGGGATTCGAGAGATCGCCGGCCTTCATGATCGCTTCGAGCAGCTCGGGGCTCTGCTGCGGCGAACCGGTGATGGTGCGCATGGCGATCTTGGCGACGTCAGGTTTGATCTTTTTGCCGTCGAGTGCTTTGGCGAGTGCCTGCGGGCCGCCTGCGCGGGAGAGCATGGGGTTGAGAACGCCGGCGGGGTTGGCGGTTTCAGGGAGCGCGACGAGGATGTCCGCGATGCGAGCAGCGCCGGCGTTGAGATCGACCGCGGCCAGCGCGACAGCCGCCATCATGCGCGTGCCCAGGTCGCCATCGCCCGACGCGAGTTCGCTGAAAGTTGCCTTGCTCGCATCGCCGCCGAGGGAGGCGAGGCCGTCGGCCGCGGCCTGACGCACGTTGCCCGGCAACTTTGCGTTCTTGAAGTTCTCCGTCAGCTTGCCGCGCGCCGCTTCCAGCTTCCACGCACCGGCCAGTCGCGATGCGGTAATCGCCATCGGCGCAGCCTTGTCATCGATCACCGGCGTGATGACGGAAAGATCGCCCGCGGGCTTCACGTTTCGCTGCTGCGTGGCCTTGAGCACCTCGGCGAGCAGGCCGGGGTTGCGTTTGGCGATCGCTTCATCGAGCACGAAGCGAAGTTCGCCGGGACCGCCGAGCGCAGCCACCATGTCAAACGTTTCGCCGCGCTGGGCCGCATCGATCTTGCCCTGCTTGAGCATCGTCACCAGCGAACCGACGACCTGCGGCGACTCGGCTGCCTTGATCGCAAACGTCAGATGGCCGGCATTCCCGCCGAACACGCGCTTGCCTTCCTGCACGACCGAAAGCCAGTGCGGCGAGGTCTCACGCGCGGTCAGCCAGATCGCGAAATCAAGCCATTGATCAACAGGTTTGTCGAGTGCCTTCATCGCGGTCTCGGCGGCGGGCAGCGAGTCGAGTTGGCGCAGAGCGTTGACCGCTTCCAGACGCACCCGCGGATGTTCATCCTCAACCTGCACACTGAGCAACGCGAGCGCATCAGGCACGCGATCGTGCCAGTGATACAGCACGCGCGTCGCGGCAGCGCGGGCGCGGTGGTCCTTCGATCGCAGGACTGCCTTGAGCAGCGCGGGCTCGACGATGTTGAGCGTCTGATACATCCACAGCCCTTCGAGGCGGTGATGCTCAAACTGCGAATCGTTGGCATCGAGCGATGCGATCCACGAGGCGAGCTTCGATTCGACTTCTTTCGCCGCGTCGCCACTCTTCGACGCAACCTCGCGCAACTGAAGCTTCGCGTGCAGGCGAGTGAAGTCTTCAGGCTCCTTCAGGAGCGGGAGCAGGTTGTCCGCCGTCGCGCCGATGATCTTGGGCAGTTTCACCGGCGCGCGGTCCTTGGCGCTGATGCGCCAGACGCGGCCGTTGACGTGATCGCGGCGTTCATCGCGGAAGTCCACTTCGCCGTGCTGGATGATCGGGTTGTACCAGTCCGCTATATAGATTGCCCCGTCGCCGCCCATCTTCACATCCACCGGGCGGAAGGCGACGTTGGGCGAGCTGAGCACATCCTCCACCTTCTTGCCGGCATAACCCGAGCCGTCTTCGGTGATGACGAAACGATTGACGCGGTTGCCGCGAAAGTCGTTCGTGATGTGGGTTCCGCTCCAGTCTTCGGGCAGGTGGCGGCCGCTGAGTATTTCAAGGCCGCAGTGTTTCGGTTGGCCGGGGTTCAGGCCTTTGAGAGTGCGCTTGGCATTGTGGGCGGTGACGAAGGTCGCGCCGGGGAATGTATAGTTCACGCCGTCGCCGTAGGCACCATCGGTGGCGAAACTCTGGCCCCAGCGGTCCTGCTGGTGTCCCCATGTATTCACAAACCCCCGGCAAAAGACTTCAAGCTGCATTGTGTCCGGCCGAAAGTGCCAGATGCCGCCCGCATTCAGCCGGCGCACGCCCCAGGGCGTCTCGATATGGGAATGTATATAGATCGACTGGTTCATATATAAGAAACCATCGACGCCGAAACGGAATGTATGGAGAATGTGATGTGTATCTTCGGTGCCGAAGCCGGAAAGGACGATCCGCTTCTCATCAGCCTTGCCGTCGCCATCTGTATCTTTCAGATAAAGCATCTCGGTCGAGTTGGCGACCCAGCAGGCGTTGCCGGTGGCGTCAGGCATCACAGCGGTGGGAATGAGCAGGCCATCGGCGAAGACGGTGGATTTGTCAGCCTGCCCGTCGCCATCGGTGTCTTCCAGCACGATGATCTTGTCGTTGGCGACCTGCCCGGGCTTGATCATCGGGTACACCTCGCTGGAGGCGATCCACAATCGGCCCTTCGCGTCAAAGTTCATCTGGATGGGGCTGGCCAGCATCGGCGTGGCGGCGAAGAGTTTCAGCTCCATGCCGGCGGCGACCTTGAACTCTTTCAGTTCGCGGTCGGGGTCTGGCTTGGGAATATCGCGCAGGCCGCGCTGCGCGAGGGCGGGCGCAGCGAGCAGGGCGAGGGCGAGAAGCGTGGGGGCAAGTGTGTGTTTCATGGTGGACATCTCGGTTGCGGTCAGGGCATATTCTCTTTTGTAGCTTTAGAGGCGTCGGCAGTGAGGTATTCAATGGCGGGCTTCACCCAGCCGGAGTGCCAGTCGTGTCTAGAATCGAGTGTATGATCGAATGTGTGTTGGACGCCCAGGCGTTTCATCGCCTCGTGCATGGTGATGGCATCCTGTTTGAAGTTACCGGGACCCAGGAGAATGAGCCGGGCCGGGTCTTTCTTGAAGGCTGCGGCACGCGCTTCGATCAGGGCGGCGGGGCTGAACGCGCGGAATGTCTCTTCGCTGCCGAAGGGCGCGGTCCAGCTTCGCGAAGGCCATTTGTCCCAGTCGGTGAACATGAGCGGCGCGTCCCACGACGCGGCCCTTGCGAAAAGGTCGGGATTGCGCAGGATCAGTGTGAACGCGCCCCAACCGGATTTACTGAAGCCCAGCAGCAGCCGACCCGCGGCATTGCCTTTAGTTGTGTATTTACTTTCAATGAATGGCACGATGACGCGCGTGATGTAACTCTCATGCTGTCGTTGCTTGTCTGTCGCATGATCGGCATACCACGGCAACTGATCGAACGCCATGGTCACGCAGACAAGCTGATGCCTGTTGTGGGCGCCCAACTTCTTCACTTCCATGAGGCCGTCGCCGTAGCGACCGCCGATGCCGGTTTCGACGGGCAATACATAGAGGACGCGATACGCCCTGCCCGCGTCGTAGTGGTCGGGCAAAAGCACCTCGACGAGGTTCTCGCCTTTCTGATACTTGCTGGTGACGTTGTAGCGCCAGACGCCGCGGTCTTTGTGGAAGCTGCCGACGCTGACCTTCGCGAAAGGATCGACTTCAAGTGTCTCCTTGGGCTTCTCCGCTGCCGCCTGCGCGCACGCGAACACCATGATGGACGTCGCCATCGCTCGTGCATTCAGCATGTCGCTCCATTGAAGCATCAGCAGCTCACTTCTTCACCGGCACGATTTCGTAGGTATGAGCCTTGGGCTTGCGAAGCTCCGCAATCTTCTTTTCCACCTCTTCGATCAGCGGTATATATTGTGGGATTTCCACCGCATTGTTGCCTTGTTCATGCTTGCGGAACAGAAAGAGATACGTCTCATTCGCCGGGCGGTAGTGATGAAAGTACAGTTCGTTCTTGCGGAGGATCGCCTGCCTCAGGGCCTCGGCCTGTTCGCGTTCGGGACAATCACTGATGCCGAACGCAACCGTGCCGTCCTTTGATTCCGCCTGCTGGTATGCCTTGCCGTCGATCTTCAGTTGGTACGTTCCGTTCGGGAGACCCTCAACCGTCACCCACCGTGAACTGCGGGTGATGCCGGTGGTCTCCGCGCGAGTCATGAGACGAACCGTCGGCGGCGCATCATCCTGCGCGGTGAACTTGATGCCATCGCCAGCCTTGATCGCCGAGACGGAAGTGCCCTTAATCTCAACCTGTTTGCCGGTCGCGGACAGATGAGCAATCCATTTGTCACTCACTCCATTCTTTCCTTTGCGGGCGATGGTGGTGGCAACGTTCCAGTAACCAAAGGAGGTCAGATGAAGCTGATTGTCTGTATACGATGGAAACGCCGGCATAGGCGCAGCGGGGACCGCGTCGATCAGGTCGATAAACGGAAACCCTTTCTCGACCGCGAAAGACTTCATCGCATCGCTGTACATCTCGATGTATCCGTTCTGCTTCGCCGGGTCCGGCAGCGGCGGGCCGAGCATTTCCATCTTGTAGGGTCCGATGAAAGCGATGCGGGCCCCGGTGTCCTCGACCGCTTTCATCAGGTCCGTCAGGCCCTTGCGGAACTTCTCCAACCCGTCGGGACCGGCGAAGGCTTCGTTCTGTCCGTAGGCAATGAGGAGGACGGTGGGGTTACACGAGCGCACCCACTTGACGAGATGTTCAAACCCTTCGCGCTGGCCGCCGAAGCGGGCGCGGGCTTCGCCCCAGACGGTATCGCCGGACCAGCCGAGGTTGCGGAAGGTGATATTGCGATCAGGGTAGTGCGAAGTGAGGGCGAGTTCGATGTAGCCGTACTGCGATTCGCGTTCGACGAAGGTGTTGCCCAGCAGCACGACGCGGTCGCCATCCTTCAACTCAAACTCCCAAGGCCCGTGCGCTTTCTGCGGAAGATAGGTTGACTCGATCGTGGGCGTGATCTGCGGAGCCCAGTCTCCCTTGGCCGGCTTATCGGTGAACTTCACATTCGCGTTCCACGGAGCAATCTTGTTCAACTCGCCGAAGACATGGGCCTCTTCCCAGTCTTTGTCATCGAACTTCGGTTTCTCCCAGCTTCGCTTGGGCGTGAGCGTGGCCTTCCAGGTTTTGTCGGTATGGAAGTCGTGCGTCTTGCCGTCTTTCGTTTTGACGACGACGCGCGCCACGAGGCCGGCCATCGCATCAGGGCTCATGCATTCGACGGCGATCGTGTTCTCGCCCTTCACCAGGAGCGGCGAGATATCGAAGATCGTGCCCTCGTTCCAATTGTTGCCAGCACCGACCCTAGCTCCGTTGACGAGCAAGATGTATGTATTGTCCGCGGCAACCTCGACGCGACTGGAGCCCTTGGCCTTGTCGGGTTCGTCGATGGTGAAGGTCTTGCGGAAGAAGACGGGCTTTCCGCTGGCGTCGTCCTTGGTGCGGGCGGACCATATCCACTGGGCTTCACTCGCGGCGAAGGCGGGGGCGGCCGTCGCGCCGAAGGCGAGGAGAAGGACAAAGGTGGTGACAAGTCGTTGCATCGCAATTCCTCCGAGGCTTGGAACGGGGCAGCCGTTCATTCTACAGAGTGACTGGGTGGGGCTGCGGGTTTCGGCGTGAGATTGCAGGGGGGGCGGTGGAACTCTGGGGCGACCGGGATTTGACGCAGAGGCGCAGAGAGGACAGAGGGGCACAGAGGGAGGAAGTGATTCATAACTTTGATTGCCCTACTTTGTGCTCTCTGGCCTCTCTGCGCCTCTGCGTTGAAATCATTGGGCTGCGCGGCCACATCAATCGCCTTGCAGCGCTGCAACGCCAAGTTATGAACCATCAATTACCATCATCGCATGACCACTCCCCAGCCTTTGCCGCGCCGTCAGTTCGCCAGTGACAACTACGCGGGCATCTGTCCCGAGGCGCTGGCCGCGATGCAGAGTGCAAACGGCGGACATAGCAGGGCGTATGGCGATGATGAATGGACCGCGCGGGCCTGTGATCGCATCCGCGAAGTCTTCGAGACCGACTGCGACATCTTCTTCACCTTCACCGGCGGCGCCGCCAACGCGCTCGCCCTTGCCGCGATCTGTCAGCCACACCATGCGATCATCTGTCACGAGCAGTCACACGTCGAGACCGATGAGTGCGGCGGCCCCGAGCTCTTCACCGGCGGGGCGAAGGTGATGCCCGTCGCCGGGGCGCATGGCAAGCTCGACCTCGCAGCGGTGAAGGAACGCGCGACGCGACGCGATGATGTTCACTTCCCCCGCGCCCGCGCTCTTTGCCTCACGCAGGCGACGGAGATGGGCACGGTGTACACCATCGATGAACTGAAAGCGGTCAGCGAACTGGCGCGCAAGCTGAAGCTCACGCTCTTTATGGATGGCGCGCGATTCGCCAATGCTCTGTCTTCACTAAGCGTTGCTCCAAAGGAAATCACCTGGCGGGCGGGCGTCGAGGCCATGTCGCTGGGCGGCACAAAGAACGGACTGGCCTTCGGCGAGGCGGTTGTTTTCTTCAATAAGGATCTCGCCGCCGAGTTTGAGTACCGCGTCAAGCAGGTCGGCCAGCTCTGTTCGAAGATGCGTTACATCGCCGCGCCCTGGCTGGCGGTGTTGGAGAATGACGCCTGGCTCAGGCACGCGGCCCGCAGCAACGCGATGGCCCGGCTGCTCGAAACTTCCTTACAGCCGGTCATCGCCAAAGGCACGATCGAACTGCTCGCCCCCGTCGAAGCCAACGCCCTGTTCCTCCGCATGCCGCAGGCGTTGATCGACGCCCTGCACGCGCGCGGCTGGCATTTTTACGACTTTATCGGCCCGCAGATCATCCGCCTGATGTGTGCCTGGGATACGATGGAGGAAGATATCACCGCGTTTGCGAATGACTGCCGCAACCTTGCATTCTCCTGAGACGTAGAGATGAATATGGTACACCTCACAACACGTCGTACCCTGGCGGTTTCTTTCATCATGCTTCTGCTGGCGGCGGTCACGGTCCGCGCGCAGGATGCGAAGCCGCAAGCGGCGAAAGGCAGCGGTCCGAACCTGCGCGTGGTCGAGGTCAGCGAAGAGATCACCCGCCTGGACATGGCGGTGAAATTCTTCGCCTCGCCTGACGGCAAAGGCCCGACCGTCGCCCTCGTCAGCGCGATCCATATTGCCGACCCTTCCTTTTATGAGTTCGCCCAGAAGCTGCTCGATTCGCAGGACCTGGTCCTCTTCGAAGGCGTCGGCCCGGGCCATGCGCCGGATAAGGATTCTCCCAAGGGCCGGGCTGCGATGACCAGCAGCCGCGTCCGCTATGTCGCCGTCATGCTCGAACGCTACAAGGCTCTGAAGAAGGATTATCCCGCAGCCCTGGCGGACCTCATCGGCATCGTCGGCGAAGGCGAGCGGGTCAAGCGTGATCGCCTCAATCGTGCCTTGAAAGATGCGTGGAACCATTCCCTGGCCTACGAGAAGTTCGCGGCCGGGTTCACGCTCACCAGTCTCGGCGCGGATGGCAAGGTCGGCGGCGACGGCGAGAATGTCGACCTCGCTTATGCCGACCAGGACCCGCTCACGAAAGAAGAGATCGACGACCAGGGCGGCATTCAGAACGATCTGGCCGAAGCCCTCGGTCTGACCTTCCAGCTTCACGCGGTCGACACCGGCAAGGGCAACTATCGCAACGCGGATATCTCTCTCGACTCGCTCAAGGCCAAGCTCGGCGACGAAGAAGGACAGGCCGGCGATCTGCTCAAAATGATGGATGGCTCCAGCTCGATGGCGGGCATGGTGAAGATGGCGCTGGGCATGATCCGAGGCAACCCGAAAATGCAGATGACCTTCAAGGCGATCATCATGGACCTGCTCGCGGCCGTGGGCGATGACATGACCAAGATGGCCAACCTTCAGCCCGGCATGCAGGGCCTGATGAAAGTCCTTATCGACGAACGCAATCAGGTCGTCGTCGATTCGCTCAAGGCTGAACTCAGCAAGGACAAGCCGGCCGCGACGATCGCCCTGTGGTACGGCGCGGGGCACATGAAGGACCTGGAAAACCGCCTCGTCGACCAGCTCGATTACAAATACGTCGCCTCGTTCTGGCTGCCCGCGATCACCCTCGACCTCACCGGTACTGCCGTAAAAAAGGCGGATATGCAGGCCATGCGCAGCTTGATGAAGACGATGCTGGAGTCGATGAAGAACAGGAAGTAGCGAGGCCGGGCCGTAAGCGGTAAGCCGAAAGCCGTCTGCCTCCTGCCTCCTGGCTACGCTACCCCTCACCGCACCAGTTCGCTCACGCTGAACTCCAGCATCTCCGTGGTCATGCCCAGCGAGCTGAGGATGAAGCTCATATTGGAAAGGTGTTCCTGCACGGGCAGCAGGGCGATGCGGTTGCCGTTGACCTGAAGCTCGCCGTGCCTGCCGACACGGACGAAGCGCAGGGTGATCTCCGTCGAGCTGTCGCTCTTGATGTTGTGGTCGCGATAGACGAAGGTGCTGCGTTCGTTGCTGTGAAGGAGGTGGATGGTGCCGTACTCCTGGAGCTGGAAGTACAAGGCTGAGCCGTGGTAGACGGGGCGCAGGCGGACTTTCGAGCTGTAGTCCAGGTCGCGCAGGGAGAAGGTGACGCTCTTGCCGTACTTGCTCCTCTTGTCATCCGTCGGCTTGTAGCGGAAGCGGAGGATGATCTCGATGTTCACCCGGTCCGGCAGCTTGTATTCGAATTGCGCTTCCAGGTCCGTCGCGGCAGGCATGAGGACGCGCTCTTTGGCGCTGAAGCGTTGAAGGAACTTCAGGTCTTCCTTTTCGTCACTGGTCAGGGTTGCGGTGATGTCCTTCCGCTTCATGTCCCGCGCCAGGTTCGCCGCCGACACCAGGCCGTTCTTCTTCGCCGCCCAGTCCTTCGTCAGATTGTCGAGGAATTCGAGGCCTTCGGCGCTCGCCTTGGTGAAGGCATGTGGATCGCGGCGAACGAGTTCAGCCATCGACGCGAAGCGCCCGTTCGCCAGGGCGGCGCGGTAGAGAAGCGCGGGGTGAACGACTTCGCCCTTGCCGCGGTCGGCTCGCAGCAGGGGCCAGGCGAAGTCGGCTGCGACTTCGGGGCGGTTCTGCTGAAGGGCGATTTCCAGGCCGCTCATGTTGGAAACGAAATCAGCCTTGTAGCCCGCGGCCACGGCGTGATGCCAGGCGGTCTCGGCGAGCTTCGGGTCCGACTCGCGATGCCAGATGCCGACGATGACGTGCTCGTCCCACTTGGGGCTGCGCTGCTTGCCGTTGGTGTAGGCATCCAGCGGTGTCCAGTAGCAGTCGTGTTTGATGCCGGCGGCAGAAGCGGGCAATTCGATGACGAGCGGTTTCAGATCGCGCACGACGGTGAGCCGCTGCTTGCCGCCCGCGTTCCAGGGCCAGTTCATCAGCGGGTACCACAGCCAGGTATCGCCGATGCGGGTGATGACATCGCCGGCCTTGAGTCCCGCCGCCGCGGCAGGCGAACCGGGCTCGACCTCGTTGATGATGAATCCGCCCGGAGGCCGACGCCGATTGCCGTACTTGGAAAGATCGATCTCCTTCAGCGCCACGTTCAATCGCCGGGTGTACTCCGGCAGCGGATACACTTCGCGAAACGGAGGCGTCACCTTCGGCTTGGGCCAGTCGCTCCAGGTCTGCGCCCGGGCAGGCAACAGGTGCGTGCAGAGCGACAACGCGACTGTCGCCACGATCAACCGCCCGATGTTCTCTTTTTGATTTTTCATTTCATTGGCGATTGGTTGGAGATTGAATGTTTTGTCTTTGAGTCTTTCGGCTCGGCGACTACTGCGTCAACTCCGCCACCACGCGAAAGCCCGTGAACTGATCGCGAAAGCTCGGCTTCATGAAGCTGCGATGCGCCGAACGGCCGGACTCCGCGAGGTGCGCCCAGCTTCCGCCTCGGATCACGCGGAACGGACTTTCATAAGGCCCGACAGGGTCCGTGTCGCTCGCCTTCGTGTAGGCCGGGGGCGAGTAAAAATCGAGGCACCATTCCTCGAGGTTGCCGTGCATGTCGAACAAACCCCACGCGTTGGGCTTGAACGAACCGACCGGCGCGAGCGTGGCCTGACCGTCATCGAGCGATTCATCCGCCGTCCAGTTCGCGATGCTCTTGCGAAGCTTTGCGTCAGCCGTGTTCGCGTAGGAAGTCGCCCCGGCCTTGGGATCGCCCCAGTGAAAGCGCGTCGTCGTGCCCGCCCGGCAGGCGTACTCCCACTCCGCTTCCGTCGGCAGGCGATACGCCCGTTTGTCCTTTCGGCTCAGCCAGTCGCAAAACGCATGGGCATCATCCCAGCTCACCACCGACACCGGCGTGTTGTCATTCTTCATCGCCTTGCGGATCGTCTGCCAGGTCATGCCGGGATTGCGCGTGCTTCCGCCTCGGCCATCGGTCTGCAAGGCGAAGCCTTCTTTTTCCGCGATCGTCTGATGGCCTGTCTCGCGCACGAACTGATCGAACTGACCGGCTGTGACTTCATGCACGCCCATCATGAACGGCCGGGTGATCTTCACCTTCACCTGCGGCTCATCATCGCGACGCCCCTGCTCGGACTTGGGGCTGCCGCGCGTGAAGGTGCCCGCATCGATGCGCACGAGCTTCATGCCGATGACGTTGGTCAGCTCGCGCGGGAAGATGGCATCGACGCCCACGTGCTCGCCCAGCTTCAGGGCGGCAACGCCGCGGGCGTAGTCGTGGATGAACTGATCGCGCGGGATGCCGCCGCGGGCTTCGCTGCGCACGAGCATGGGCTTGAGGGCCGCCAGCTCGCCTGCGCGGATGAGTAGCTCACCTTCTGCCAGGCCCAGCTCCGCCGCCGCGAGCAGGGGTGACGTCACGGGCTTCTCAAAGCGACGGACCAGCGCGAGCACGGGTTCGACCTGTCCTTCCTTCGGTTCGCGCACGCCGGCCTCGGCCAGTGCCTTCTTGAAGCGCGTCTCATCCTGCTGAAGCAGCTTGCGGAAGGCTGCGGGCTCGGCGTAGAGCTTGAGGATGTGGTGGTAGGCATCCTTGGGGTAGCGGGCGCTGATGCCGACCTGTGTGACGTGCTCGCGGATGACATCATCAGCCGACTTCATGCCTTCGTTGTGGCAGGACATGCAGGAGATGCCGTTGATGACGATCTTGTCATCGCGGGTGGCATCCTGCACGATCTTGATGGGGCCTTCATCGATGCGGTTGCCCTGATCATCGACGAGCATGTACGCCTGCATGCCATTGGGCAGGTTGAAGATCATCTCGCCGCCGTCAGCCTTGAATGAAAGGGCGTCGCCGCCGGGGCCCAGAGGCAGGGCGCGGATATCAGCGCGGGCGATGCTGGAGCCGAAGTCGTAGCTTTTCCAGTAGGCACCGAAGGGGCTTTCGTGGCGCTCGACGACGCGGTTGTGTTGCGACACGCCGGATTGAATCACGCCGGCGCGGGCGGCCTTGCTCAGGCGAATGTTCTCCGCGGCCTTGATGCCCAGGCTTTCCTCCAGCTCGTCGATGGTTTTTGGAATGGCGAGGACTTCGTGATACAGCGGCGGGCGCGAGGCGGCGAAGGCGAACCAGTCGCCGCGCACCAGGGGCACATCGCAATTGGTCATCGCATACACCGAAGTCGCCCACTCGAAGCGATACTTCATCGCGTAAGGGTCAGCCTTGTGAATCGTCGTCCAGACCGATTCGCCCCAGCCCAGCGCGGCCACGTCAATGCGCAGGATGAGTTTGCCTTCATCGATCGCTTCAGGCTTGTGAATCGCCCGCGACCACGACAAGCTGTTCACCAGCTTGGCGAGGGCTTCGCGATAGAGCTGCAAGTCTTCCTCGCTATCGCCGGCGTTGTGGAGATGCGCCAGTGACAGGTACCGCGCGTTGAGCCGGGCGGCTGGCTGCATTTTTTTGAGGTCATCACCGATGAGCTTGTAAATATCTTCGGTGCTCACGCTCTTGCGCGACGCCTTGGCCGGGACCGGAGCACCGGCCTTGATCCATTTTTCAATCAGCGCCTTTTGCGTCTTGGACAACGGCCCTACCGTCGAATCCTTCGGCGGCATGTTGTCTTCATTCACCTCGTACCACAGGTCCGAGTCGTTGGGATCCGCCCCCTTCACCAGGCTCTTGGCCACCCGCGAGAGATCGAGGATGTAGTCAATCTTCCGCACCGCGCGGGCCTGCTCTTTGGAGGCGTTGGGCTTGCGGGCGGTGTTGCCATCGTGACACAGGGCGCACTTGGTCTGGAAGATGGTGGCGATCTCTTTCGCCAGCGCCTGCTCCTGCGGCGGCGTCAGCGGCTTGTCCGCGGCGAAGGCGGCCGGCAGCGTCAACGTGATCAGCCACGCGATGCACAGGACACGCAACAGGCGAAGGTGCTTCATCAATCGAAACCTCCGGGCTAATCGGGCTTCAAGAGTATCGTAAATCACACGGCCCGCGGTTCCAAAGGGAAAGTGATACGCGCTGGACCCTCAAGCCCGATGGCGAGTCCGCGAGCCGTCGGGGTATCGCCTGCACGCGACCCCGGATACCCCGACGGCTCGCCGAGCCTCGCCATCGGGCTTGGCTGTCTCACTGTCAGACTCGCGTGTCTACCATTGAGCGATTCAGGTCACGCGAAGGTTCATCGCCGACCTATCATTCCCCACGTGCCTTTGAAAGAAATCAACCTGTATTGCCCGAGTTGCGGCTACGACCTGCGCGGCTCACCGCGAGGCGATTGCCCCGAGTGCGGGAAGGCGGTGGACCGTGAAGCGATGCTCACTCGCTTGCTCAGCGACGATGCGCGGCCCATTCGCGGAGCCTTGCTCTTGATCGTCACCGCGCCGTTCTTTTTCTGTTTCCTGTACGCAGCCTTGCGCAATGAGTTCGTGTGGGTTGTCTATGCGGTCTTCATGCTCGCCGTGCTTGGGATCGCGACTGTGGCGGATATGGCCGAGGCGAGCTTTCGGCATCGGGTCAGGACCGGCCGCCGACCGGGGTTCGTGATGGCGTCGGCGTCGGTTGTCCTGCTGATGGCGGCCCTGGGTTTTGTCACCGCGATCATGACGATGGCCGCATACATGATTTCAATATCGGTGTTCCGGTTGTTTTGAGTCTTGCGTCGCTGATTGAACGAAAGCTGAACCATGCCGACGCTTCAATGCCCAGCCTGCAAGTGCGACCTCGCCGGCCAGACCGCCGGTGACTGTCGCCAGTGCGGCTACACGCCGAACTGGAAAGCACTCCTCGCGCACACCGATAAACCCGAAGGCACGATCAACCTGCACTGCCCCGCCTGTGCCTACGACCTGCGCGGAACGCCCGAGGGCGATTGCCCGGAGTGCGGCGCCCACCTGGATCGCGAAGTCATTCTCGCGGCCGTGACCACCTCGCCTCGCCTGCATACGTGGAGCATCGTTCTTCTGGTGGCGCTGCCATTCATCACGCTGCTGGTGTCGCAGCCGTCGCCGAATATCGGATGGTTCGGCGCGATCTGGGCGACAAGTGGCGTGTTGATGGTTTACACCGTCGTGGTGGTCGCCAGCATGCAAACGCGCCGGCTTTGCATTCGCCGCGTGGTCGTGTGGGGCAAGCCCCCGAGTGCGTGGTATGAAACGATTGTCTTCGTGTCTGCCGTGTTGGGCCTTGCGGCCTACGCAGGCATTGTGATGGTCATCACGCTTCGCATCGCGCTGCGACTGTACGTGGGAAGGTGAGACGCAGAGCGAAATCTCAAAGATACAAGATCCAAATCATAAACAAATCACAAAAACAGGAACTCAAAGTTTCAGATGGTGAAGGCGGAATTCCCGTACCATTCCATCCTTCGTCCAATCACCTTCGTTCCGTTTTGAGTTTTGATTGTCTTTCTTGTTGCTTGAGATTTGTTTGAGTTTTGGATCTTTTGTCTTTGTGATTTATCTCTCCCGTGATCAACCGCCCGCAGCCGCCCGCTTCGCCAGCATTGGAAACACCCACAGCCACATGGCGAAGGAAGCGATCAGGCCGAGGATGCCCAGCGTGATGCCGGTGAAGCACAGGTGTTTGCCGATAAGATTCGTGCGTTCTTTCAGATCGCGCAGGCCGACGATGCCGGTGACGATGGCGGCGATGCCCGCGGCGACGCCGAGGATGAGTGTCCAGCAGTCGACGATGGCGAGCAGGCCCAGTGCGGGGGAGATGAGGGCGTAGGGCGTGCGCGCGTGGGCCCATTGCCGCCAGCGTTCGATGCGGCGAAGGTCGCTGGCGCTGTCGCGTCCGAGAAAGCCCATGGTGCAATGGTAGCGGAACGAGGCGCACGCATGTTCATGCAATTCACCCGCAACCTGCGCTGTCCTCTTCTCAATTCCTCCGGTCCGGGCCGCTGGACTGAATCACGATGATCCGCCACAATGAAGAACTGACTCGCGCCTAACGCACTTTCAGGACCATGCCTTTGCCTTGCCGCTTGCCCATCCTGCTCTTGAACCTTGCCGCGTTCGCCTTGGCGGTCACCTTCACGGCTCCGCCGGTCCGTGCCCAGACCGCAGTTGACGACCTCCAGAAACGCCTCGATGCCGCCACGCCCGGCACCGTCATCGACCTGCCCAGCGGCAACCTTCGCCTGACGCAGCCGCTGGTCATGATCCGCAGCGGGTCAGCCGAGCAGCCCATCACCATTCGCCCCAAAAATAAGGGCGGTGTCACCATCGAAGGCAAGGCCGGCTTCCTGATCAAGGGCGCGGGCCACGTCGTCATCGAAGGCCTGACCTTCGCCTGCGACAACACCCGCCCGGCGATTGAACTCATCGACTGCCAGAACATTCGCATCACTCGCAATCGCTTCCGTGTGATCAACACGCCTGCCCCGCGGCAGAACTGGGTCCACATTTATGGCGGACTCAGCGGCTCCAACCGCATTGATCGCAACCTGTTTGAAGGCTTGTCCGTGCCCGGTGCGTTCATTGCCATCGATGGTTCGGAGAAGGAGCCTTACCAGATCAGCAAGGGCGATCTGATCGAGTTCAACCATTTCAAGGACATCGCCGCGAGTGAAGCCGGCGGGGCGCGGGCGATACGTCTGGGGTGGACCGGCCTGGGCGCATCGGTCGGGCAGACCGTGGTCGAGAACAATCTCTTTGACAACTGCGACGGCGACACGGAGATCATCACCGTCCGCTCCAGCGGGCAGACCCTTCGCTTCAACACCTTCCGCAACTGCTCCGGTTACGTCACGCTTCGGCTCGGCTCAGGCAACACGATCGAAGCGAACTTCTTCCAGGCCAGCCCGCGGGAGGAAAAGGTCGGTGCGATTCGCGTGCATGGGTCGGATGCGAAGGTGTTCAATAATTACATGGAAGGCATGACGCAGCCGGCGATCCTGCTGCCCAACGGCGTGAAGACGACGAGTCCCGGGCAGGTGCCGCGTCCAGCTGCGAAGGGCGCGGCGATTGTGTTCAACACGCTGGTGGATTGCCTTTCGGGTTCGCTGGATATCAGCAATGACAGCGGCGGCAGTTGGCCGGAGCAGCCGACGAACTGCATCATCGCGAACAACGTGGTCATTGCGTACAACGCGAACCTGATCGAAACGCACGGCCGGGGCCAGGGCGTGACGTGGCTGGGCAACATCATGTATCACGCAGGCGATCGCGCGAAGGTCGGCCTCGATCTTCCGGTCGATCAGATCAACATCACGGTGCCCAAGCTGCGCAACCCCGGCGACTTCTGGCGCCTGGGCCCGAGCAGCCCGGCGATCGACTCGGCACTGGGCGACTTCGACTATGTCATCAACGACATCGAAGGTCAGGCCCGCTCGAAGAAGAAGGACGCCGGCAGCGATGAATCGGTGACCGGCGCGACGAAGAACAAGCCGCTGGCGGATACGGATGTCGGCGTGGATTTGCCCTGATTGGGATCGATTGTTTGATTCCCCTCCCTCCCAGGGAGGGGTTAGGGGAGGGTTGGGCG
>JBBDXA010000198.1:16742-17330 GCA_040902585.1 Phycisphaeraceae bacterium | reverse complement strand
TCGCCACGGCTGCCGTGCTCCTGCTGCACTTGCTCGTGTCCCTGGCGCGCGGCAAGGGCGAGCGCCGGCCGCGCTGGGCGATCCTGACCAAACTCATTTACCTCGGCACTGTGATCACCGTCCTCATCCTCGGCGTAACTTCCTTCTACTCCGTCCTCGATCACGGCGCGATGCACGGCTGGTTCCTCCTGCTCCATGTCGCCAGTGCCGGCGGCTTCGTCGTCTGCCTGATGCTCATCGCCATCATCTGGGCCATGCCTTCGCAGTTTTGCTTCGGTTCGACGCCCGCGCGACCCGCCGAGCCCGGTACACCCAGGCCCGTCGCGAAGTTCGGCTCCCTGACCAAACTCAGCTACTGGCTTATTCTCATCAGCGGCCTGGTGACCGCAGGCACGATGCTCATCAGCATGCTCCCGCTATTGGGCACCGAATCGCTGCTTCAGATGATCACGCTGCACCGCTACGCCGGGCTGCTGCTGGTCGTGGCGACGCTGGTGCATCTATACACCGTGTTTCTTGGCAAACTTGGGCGCGCCTGAGTCCGTGTGCCCCCGGGGGGGGGGGGGGGGGGGGGGGGGGGGGGGGGGG
>JBBDXA010000198.1:0-16732 GCA_040902585.1 Phycisphaeraceae bacterium | reverse complement strand
TGGGCCGCTTAAGCGGCCCACGCCGGGGCACTCGAATGAAACCCTCCCCTTCGGAACCGCAAAATAGTTGCTACACTGAACGACCCTACCGTCGCGGACGTAACCTGGATGTGCCGCGACCTCAATAGAATCCCAAGGAGACTCTTATGACAGACGTCAAAGCAAATTCAGGCAGTTCGCGCCGCGATTTCATCCGCAGTTCCGCGGCGGTTTCGACCGCCGCCATCGCCGCTCAACTGGGCATCAGCTCGGCCGCCCACGCACAGGGCAGCGAAGAAGTCCGCGTCGGCCTGATCGGCTGCGGCGGCCGTGGCTCCGGTGCCGCCAGCCAGGCGCTCTCCACCGCCGGCAAGGTCCGCCTCGTCGCCGCCGCGGACGCCTTCGAAGACCGCCTCAACAGTTCCGTCGGCAACCTCGCCAAGGAGCACAAAGGCAAAGTCGATCTCAAGGCTGACGACAAGTACGTCGGATTCGACGCTTATCAGAAGCTCATCGACCGCAACGATGTGGATATGGTCATCCTCGCCACGCCGCCCGGCTTCCGCCCGATTCACTTTGAATACGCGGTGAAGAAGGGCAAGCATGTGTTCATGGAGAAGCCTGTCGCGACCGATGCCCCCGGCGTGCGCACCGTGCTTGCCGCGGCTGAAGAAGCGAAGAAGAAGGGCCTGAAAGTCGGCGTCGGCCTTCAGCGCCATCACCAGGCGAACTACATCGAGACCGTCAAGCGGCTTCAGGACGGCGCGATCGGCCGCATCAACCTGCTCCGCGTGTATTGGAACAACGCCGGCGTCTGGGTGCGCCCCCGTCAGCCCCAGCAGACCGAGATGGAATACCAGATGCGCAACTGGTACTACTTCAACTGGCTCTGCGGCGACCACATCAACGAGCAGCACATTCACAACCTGGACGTCGCCAACTGGGTGATGGACGCGCATCCGGTCATCGCTCAGGGCCAGGGCGGTCGCGAAGTCCGCAAGGGCAAAGAGTACGGCGAAATCTACGACCACCACATGGTCGAGTTCACCTACTCCGACGGCACCAAGCTGCTGAGCCAGTGCCGGCACATCCGCGGCTGCTGGAGCCAGGTTGCCGAGTTCGCCGAAGGCGCCACCGGCAAGGCCAACATCGGCGGCGGCAACATCCAGCAGTGGGCCGGCGGCGCTCCATGGAAGGCCACCGGTGGCAAGAATCCGTACCAGGTCGAGCACGATGACCTCTTCGACGCGATCCGCAACAACAAGCCTTACAACGAAGCGTTCTACGGCGCGACGAGCACGATGACTTCGATCCTTGGCCGCATGTGTACGTACAGCGGCAAAGAGATCAAGTGGGATGACGCGATCAACTCGCAGATTTCCCTGATGCCCGAGAAGTTCGCGTTTGACGCCGAAGCGCCGGTGCTGCCGGATAAGGACGGCCTGTACCCCATCGCGGTGCCGGGCGAGACGAAGGTGGTGTGAGAATTCCATGTGAAGTAGCATTCAATCGGCGTGCATGGGAAGCCATGCACGCCGTTCTTGTATTTGGCACCTTGCCTGAATACCATACTCAATACCATGGTGAGTCCTGAGTCTGACAAGCCGACCTCAGTTACATCCGCAATCCGATCGCTGGAAGCGCGAGTGGCCGCGCTGGAGCGATCGATGCGGATCAAGCCCCCATTCCGCACCGCGGGCGAACATGTCCGCTGGATCCAGCAGGTTGCCGGTACCTTTGAGAACGATCCCGAGTTTGAAGAGATGATCCGCCTCGGTCGCGAGTTTCGCCAGAGTCAGACGTACGAGAAGGAAATCGAACAACAGAACAACGCTCAAACCGACTGACCCAGCATGTTTCTTCTCGACACGGACCACATAAGCGTTCTCCAGTGGATTGAAGAGCCTGCGTTTACACATCTGAGTGATCGACTGGATGCCATTAAGGGGAGCGACCCCGGCGTCACCGTCATCAGCTATCACGAACAAACCATAGGCTGGCACGCGCTGATCAACCGAGCAAAGACCGATCAGCAACTTGCTCGCGGTTATGACCGGCTCAGAAATGTCCTGAAATGGTATGCTCAGTTTGATGTCCTCCCTTTCAGCATGCCCGCAATCGCCGAGTTCCACCGCCTTCGCGCCGAAGGCGTTCGCATCGCAACCCTCGACCTCCGCATCGCCGCCATCGCTATTGCGCAGGGTGCCATCCTGCTCACGCGCAATACCGCCGACTTCTCGCGAGTGCCCGGGCTTCGCTTTGAAGATTGGACAAAAACCGCATGAACCAGATCACCACGACGCACAGAATGATGATTCTCATCGCCGCCCTGGCGCTCATCCCCGTCACCGCCGCGCTGGCAGCCGATGAGCCGCGCGCCACCCTCCTCGACTCCCGCAAGATCTGGGACGCCGCCCCGCACAATGCCTTCACCGATCTGGTGCGCTTCAAGGACCAGTGGTTCTGCGTCTTCCGCGAAGGCAAGGCCCACGTTTCGCCCGATGGTGCGCTGCGGGTGATTCAATCGAAGGATGGTGACACGTGGACCAGCGCCGCCCTGATCCAGGCGAGCGATGCCGACCTGCGCGATGCGAAGATCAGCGTCACGCCGGATGGCCGCCTGATGCTGACCGGCGCGGGGGCGATGCACAAGGGGCCGGTGAAGCACCAGTCCAAGGCGTGGTTCAGTGACGACGGCAAGTCCTGGAGCGAAGCGGTGGACATCGGCGATGCCAACCTCTGGCTCTGGCGCGTCACGTGGCATGAGAAGCAGGCGTATGGCATCGGCTATTCCACGGTGAAGCCGCAGTTCGTTCGACTCTATTCATCGCAGGATGGCCGCGCGTACGCAGCGCTCGTCGATGATCTGAAGATCGAAGGTTATCCCAACGAGACCTCCATCCTCTTCCGCAAGGATGGCACCGCGCTGTGCCTGCTCCGGCGCGATCCGGACCTGGGCCTGCTCGGCTCCGCGAAGCCGCCCTACACGCAGTGGACATGGAAGAGCACGGGCACACGCCTCGGCGGACCGCACATGATCGAACTGCCGGATGGCCGCCTGCTCGCGGTCGTTCGACTCTACGACAAACCCGTGCGCACCAGCGTGTGTCACATCGACGCCGACACCGGCAAACTCACCGAACTGTTGAAACTCCCCTCCGGCGGCGACACCAGCTACGCCGGCCTCGTCTGGCACGACGATCAACTCTGGATCAGCTACTACTCGTCGCACGAAAAGAAGACGAGCATTTATCTGGCGAAAGTCAAAGTGGGGAAGTGACGAAGTGACGAAGTAACGAAGTGACGGAGTAAGTCTCTTTGCTTTTAACTTCGTCACTTCGTCACTTTGTCACTCCGTCACTTCCTACCCCGGATACCACACCTTCCGCGGATCGTTCTCCGCGCGCTTGAATTTGTACGCCTCATCGATCAACCGCTTCAGGTCATACTTCGGACGCCAGCCCAACAGAAATTTCGCCTTCGCGTTGTCGAGCCAGGTCGAAACGAACGGCGTGCGGATGTCCACGCTCTCCAAACCTCGCGTGGCCTTCAAGTGCTCCGCGACACTGCGATAATCGACAGGCTCATCGAGACAGATGTTGAACTTCTGCTGCCTCGCCTTCGGGTGATCCAGCGCCGCCAGGATCGCATCACATAAATCATCGACATGCACAAAGCCGCGCGTGATCGCGTGGCCTTCGTTATCACAAAGCACCGGCACCGTTCCCGCCTTGACATACTCATCCGCTTTCGCCGCGCCGACGAGATCGCGCCAGCGCGGGCCGCCGAAGACATCCTCGCCGAAGCTTAGCGTGAACTTGAAGTCGTCCTTCTCCATGATCCACGGCGCCATCAGGCAGCAGCCGCTGAAGTTGTATTGGATGTAGTACTGTTCGAGCAGGACTTCCTCGAGGACTTTGGAGAGCGCGTAGCAGCCGGGGTAGGCCGAGTGTTTCTGCGCTTCGGTGATGGGCACGGGGTGCGGATAGAAAAAGTGCCCCATCGCCGCATCACCGCCGATGAGGATGAACTGTTTGAACGTCTCGCTCTCGCGCGATTCCTCCAGCAGCCAGAACATGCCCTTCACGGCCACATCCATGATCGCCTCGGGCGTTTCCTTGCACGTCGCCAGATGCAGCACATGCGTCACGCCTTCCATCGCGGCATGCACGGCACTGCGATCCGAGATCGATCCGCTGACGACTTCGAGCCGATCGCGCGCGTCGAGCCTGCGGTTGTGACACAACGCCCGCGCGGTCCAGCCGGCGTACTTCTCATCGGCGAAGAAGCGATCCAGAAAATGTTGGCCGACCTTACCCGTCGCGCCGGTGATAAGTATCCTATTCATAAACACTCCAAGACAGAGTTAACCACAGATCAACACAGATAAGCACAGATGGTATTGAGCATTTCCCATCTGTGTCCATCTGTGTTCATCTGTGGTTTCACTTCCCCGGATTCTCGTACCAGATCACGCCGAGGTTATCGCGTTCTTCGCAGGTGAGGATGTCCAGGTCGCCGTCGCCGTCGAGGTCGATCAGTTCGATGCGGTCATACTTCACGCCTTCGGGGCCGGCGATGTCGATGAAGCGATACGGTTCATCCGCGAAGGGGCGAGGTGGGATGACGAGATACACGCCGGACTTCTCGCGCTCCGCGCCTTCGCAGGTCATGATGAGTTGTGCCTGTCCGCTGCCAGTCAGGTCCGCAGCGCGCACAGCCTTCACGTTGCCGAACCGTTTCGTCTCGCACTCGATCTTCGTTTCCTGCCAGTGACCATCCGCGCCGCCAGCAGCTTGAAAGCAATGCGCCACGTTGGGCTTCGTCACCGCCACCACCTCCAGCTTGTCCTTCGACAGAAATCCGTCCCGGGCGATGAACATCACCTCCTTGCCCACCGCGCCGATCGTGTGCTCCTTCCATGCGCTCGCCTGCGTCGCCTTCGCGCGGTCCTTCAGCTTCAGCCAGTACACACCGCTCGCTTTGCCTTTGCGATCGGAGAAGAGAATGTCATCTTCGCCATCACCATCCATATCCGTGGCGATGAGCGACATGATCCAGCCGGCGTCGCGGATGCGGTGCAGTTTCCACGCCTTCAGATCGCGCGGGTTTTCAGGTGCCTCAAGCCAGCCGACGCAGGCATTGCCGCCCTTGGAACTCACGATGAGATCGATGCCGCCCTTCCCATCGACCTGCATCGGCAAACAGTACATCCACATCTGCCCCTGCGTCGCGGGGATCGGCTCTGTTGTCCACGCCTTCGCATCCAGATACTTCGCCTTTTCCTTCGGGGCCCAATGCACATACATCATCTTCGTGTTGCCTTCGCAGCTTGAGATGACATCCATCGCGCCGTCGCCATCGAGATCGACGAAGACCGCATCCTCGGGTGATTTCACTTCGCCCACGGTCACGCGCGGCCACTTCTCCTTCGCCTTCGCGGGGCCGGGGTTGAGGTAGACGCGGATAACGCCGCCCTCTTCCCAGCCAGTGGTGATGTCGAGCAGGCCGTCACCGTTGGCATCGGCGAGGCGGACGCCGTCGGCGCCGCGCGAGCTGTTGTCGATCGCGTGCCGCTTCCAGGGCGCGTCGGCGGAAAGAACAGGCAGAGCCGCCACGCCCAGCGCGAACAGGACAACGGCTCCGCCAACAAACATGCGACGAGAATGGTCTGCGATCATCAGGTTTCTCCCGACTGAGCAATGCATGAAGGTTTACCGATTCACAACGCGGAGGCGCAGAGACTGTAGAGAACGCGGAGAAACATTGGTTGAATCCATTCGCACTCCCAACTCCTTCCAACCTCACTGCCCCTCCGCGCCTCCGCGCCTCTGCGCCTCTGCGTTTGATCTCAGAATTGAAATCACCTTCCCTATGTTACTTGCCCTGCCCGGCGATCCAATTCATCATGTCTGGTTCAACGCCTGATTCGAGAGTTCACGCCTTACCCGGAGATGTCATGAAACGCCTGTGTCCTTCGACTGTGGTCCTGATCGTTGCTGTCGCCCTCATTTCTTGCCTCGCCACGCTGGCGATGCGGCCGGCCGTCGCTGCGGAGAAGGCGAAAGAACGCTTATTCGAGATGCGCACCTACATCGCCAACGACGGCAAGCTCGACGCCCTGCACGCCCGCTTTCGCGATCACACCAACAAGCTCTTCGTGAAGCACGGGATCGACCTCGTCGGCTACTGGACGCCGACCGAAGGCGATGAGGCGAAGAACACGCTGGTCTACATCCTCGCCTACCCCGACCGCGCGTCGCGCGATAAATCGTGGGACGCGTTCAAGAACGATCCGGACTGGAAGAAGGCGTATGCCGATTCGCACAAGGACGGTGTGATCGTGAAGAAGGTGATCTCGCAGTTCCTGGCCCCGACGGACTATTCGCCGATCAAGTGATTGGATCGAGTGGTCATTTTCCGGGGCGCAGGTCGACGCACACCAGCGTGTCTTCATCACGCACGAACAGGAAGCCGTCGGCGAGCGAAGCATACGCCCGCACCGGGCCGTTGTGGATCGCGGCGCGGCCGAGTTCGTTGAATGCTTTCGGCGAAGCCTCGACCATCAGCAGTTCTCCGCCTTCGAGCGTGATGAACAGCTTGCCGTCCGCGAGCACGATGGGGCCGGCCGCCAGCTTGTCCTGCGTCCACTGCACCTTGCCGGTCTTCAAGTCCACGCAGCGCAGGCGCGTGTCGCCGAAATCGTTGCGCCCATCGAAGCCGTAAAGAAAGCCATCGTGATGCACGACGTTGACATACTGGCTGGAGAGAATGTCATCGCCGGCCCAGACTTCGCGCGGAGCCTTGCCGCTCAGGTCGAGCACAGTCGCCCCGGTCTGATAGGAAGAGGAAAGCACGACAAGATCGCCCACAATCAGCGGCGTCGCGGCGTTGACCGAGGCGTGTTGCCTGGAACGCCAGCGCTGCTGGAACTGAACTTCGCCGGTCTTCGGATCCGCGGCGACGAGGCCGGCGCGGGTGAAGAAGAAGGCGATGCGTTTGTCGCCGACGGTCGCGCAGGCGGGTGAGGCGTAGCCCGCTTCATCGCCGGTGGCTTTCCAGAGCAGCTCGCCGGTCTTCGCGTCGAAGGCACCGATGCCGGCCTGCGGCCCGCCGATGTTCAGCAGCACGCGGCTGTCTTCAATGAGCGGTGAACAGGCTCGGCCGAAAAAGCCTGAAGTCGAACGGAACTGTTTGACGGTGTCTACTTTCCAGATCGTCTTGCCGCTGGTGAAGTCAACGGCTTGCAGAATGCCATCGGGGTTGTGCAGGATGATGCGGCCATCAGCGACGGCAGGCGTGGCGCGCGGGCCGTTGCCTTTGCGCATGTCATCGGTGTAATCGGTCGCATCGCTGTGCGACCATTTCACTTCGCCCGTCGCCGCGTCGAGGCAGTCCACCACTTCGCGATCAAGCACGCGGTGATAGAGAATGACTTTGCCATCGACGACGACAGGCGCAGCGAAGCCTTCGCCGACCTTCTTCTTCCAGACGACGGCGGGCCCTGTGCGGGGCCATTGGGAAGCGAGCTTGGTGTCGCCGCGATAGATGCCATCGCGTGAAGGCCCGAGGAACTGGGGCCAGTCCTCGGCGAGCGCGGGTGCGGTGGGCGCGAGCGAGGGTGAAAGGGAAAGGAGCGCGAGCGCGAAGGCGCAAACGGTCCGAAGGCGCAAGGTGGAAAGAGGACGCAAGCGGCGGGAGGCGGGTGGAGTCATGGGCGTTTACTTCTCTTCTTCGGTCTTCGCGTCGGTCTTCGCATCTTTCTTCGCATCTTTCTTGGCGTCTTTCTTGGCGTCGTCCTTCTTGTCGCCCTCATCGCGCTGGAAGAACATCATGTGCTGCCAGGGGAGCTTGTCGAACTCCTCGGCGAGCTTGAAGCCGTTGGCGGTGAGTTCCGCGTTCACCTGTTTCTTGCTCATCTTGTGCAGCGGCTTGATGGGCACCTTCGGATCTTCGGCGCGGAACTCCACGAGCACCAGCCTGCCATCAGGCTTCAGCGCTTTACGAATGGCCTTGAGCATGTGCTCGGGATGCGAGAACTCGTGATACACATCCACCAGCAGAATGATGTCCTGCGAATTGTCGGGGAGCTTGGGATCGATCAGCGAGCCCAGAACGTACTCGATGTTCTCCACCTTCGCGGCATCGGCCCGCTTCTTCAAGAACCGCAGCATCTCCCGCTGAATCTCCACCGCGTACACCTTGCCCTCGGGCAAGACCGCCTTGGCCATCGGCAGCGTGTAAAAGCCGTTGCCCGCACCCAGATCGCACACGTTCATGCCCGCCTTGAGCTTGAGCATCTTGAGCATCGTGGTGCAATCTTCCTCGCGCTCGCGCGACTCGCGCGTCAGCCAGGGCGCGCCGGCGAAGTGCATCGTCTGGGCGATCTCCCGGCCCATGTAATGCGTCAGCCCCGGCGGAATCTCGTCGTCCGATTCCTCCTTCTCATCAGCCTTGGCGGCCTTGGGATCGTCCTTCGCTGTCGGCGCGTCGTCGACGGCGAAGGTGCACGGGCACGCGAACGAAAAGAGCAGCGCGAGAACGGCAAGGTGCAGCTTCGACATGGAATCAATCTCCGGTGAGGGCCTGCGTGGCATCGCTTGTCGCGTGTCGATCGATGAATGAGCGCAGCAGTTCGACGGCGCGAGGAGAGCCGATCTCACTCTTGCCGAAGCCCGGGACTGCGCCGGCGACGACGGCCTGCTGCTGGGCATCGGCATAGTTGGAGATCAGCGCCATCGTCGCCTTCCCTGTGCCCGCATGCCGGCGGATCAGATCGATGCCGCTGCCGGGAGCGAACGCGCCATCGAGCACGCGGTTGACGAACCACAGAGCCCGCGCGTGGCGGTGGGCAGCGAGGGAGGCTTCGTCGCTGATGACGACGATATTGGCCTGCGGCGCGACTCGCCGGGCAAGGTGCGAGAGCGAATACGCATCCGCCCCGCAGTGGCCGACGATCGCGATAGTGGGTTGTTCAGACATCGATAACGGACAATCAGCGGGCGGCTTTTACGCCCCCGAGTTCTTGCGAGTGATCAGGTAGATGCCGGGCAGCAGGATCAGGCCCGCGCCGCCGCCGAGGAAGCCGGCGATCTTGCCCATGCCGGCGGGCTTTCGGCCATGCTCGATGATCCAGCATTTGTCGAAGTCGATGCCGGGGTAGCTGCTGGCGAGGAGTTTCTTCTCTTCGGAACCGAGCGTATCGATCTTGTTGACGACCATGCCGGCAAGCGTGTCCTGCTGGCTGACAACTGCGAGCGCCGCTTCATTTTTCACGGACTTGGTCTTGAAGATAACATCAATGCTCTTGGGGTGAGGCATCTCCCCAGTCAGCTTTCCGGCAGCGTCAAATTTCTTCATCACCTCTTGGTGAAACTCACCGCCGTAAGGCACGAGTGGTGCCCAGAATGTGATCCAATTCGTGTCGGAACCACTCTTGGCCTCATAGACGCCGCCTTCAGCCAACAGGATGAAATCGCTGAGAACGATGTGGGCATTATCGCCGGGACCGTTCTTGGCCAGGTTGTCGCAGGTGATGGTCTGCGGCTCGGCCTTGGCGGCGGACGACAGGCGCATCTCCTGCACGCCGAAGTAAAGGAGGACCGCTCCGCCGATCATGAGTGCGATGATGAAACGCATGGTATGACTCCGGCCGAACCTCGCCTCACGATGACTGGCCGCCACGCGCGACCACTCTCATGCTGCTATTCCGGCAACTACTCCAGGTAATTTTACGCGTCATAATGTAACGCGCCTTTGCCCCGTCGTACACCCCTATTTCGACTTTTCAGGGGCGGATTCTTCCTTCGCCGGCGCGGGCTTGTTTTTTTCGATGCGGCCGAACATCTGACCGCCGTGATCCCCGCCCTCCCACGTGCCCACGTACTGGTTGTTGAAGATCAGCACCCGCGCGGTGAACGAGCCGAAACCCGGCACCTTGTAATGATCCAGCGTGATCACCGGCGTGTTGCCCGCCCACTTCACCTCCAGCAGGAGCGGCACCGTCAGGTCGTGCTTGCCGTACTTGATGCGGGCCTGGAAGAGCCAGAAATCATCCTGCGTCCGCGTGACCTTCACAATCTCGTAACGCTCCTCGTTCAGCTTGCCCGCGTTCTTCTCGCCCTTCATCGTGAACGAACCGATCAGCACGGCATCGGTCAGCGTCTCCTCGAACTTCTTATAGAGCGCGGCCTTCTCATCCTTCTCCTTCTCAGGTGCGTCAGCGGGCTGGTCCTGCGCGCTGGCGCTGAAGGCGAAGACGGAGACGAGCAAAGCGGCAAGGCAGCGATTCAACATGGTGCGACTCCTGGAATCAAGGCGTGTCAGAGACGAGTGATGGATTATATCAGCAGCGAGCACCATCCCGACAGGGTGGTGCTATTGGCGTGCGAATGACTGTTGTGACGATGGCGTCAACGTGCCATTGGCGCACAACCTTCTGTTGCAACGAAAGCATCAGTTTACCGTTCGCCATTAGCACCACCCTGTCGGGATGGTGCTCTCGATCATGCGCCCATTCTGCGGATCACTTCAAAGTGCGCCTTCTCCACCGGCTGCACGCTCAGCCGCTGCCCGCGTTTGGCGACGAGGATGCCTTCCAAGTCCTTCGCGTTCTTGATCGCTTCGAGCGTGACGGTTGACTTGAACTTCTTCACGAACTTGATGTCCACCATCATCCAGATCGGATTCGCCGCCGAGGCCTTGGGATCGTAATGATGATCCTTCGGATCCTGGGCGGTGTGATCGGCGTACGCTTCGCGGCAGACGGAGGCGATGCCCACGACGCCGGCCGGGTCGGCATTGGAGTGGTAGAGCAGCACGAGATCGCCGAGCTTCATGTCATCGCGGATGAAGTTGCGGGCCTGGTAGTTGCGCACGCCGTCCCAGCAGGTGCGCTTGTCCCGCTTGAGCTGGTCGATCGAGTAGGACTCGGGTTCGGTTTTCAGGAGCCAGTGTTTCATGAGGTTCAGGACCCACCCACGGGAGTGGGTGGGCTTTGGGGGATTCAGTCTTTTTTTGCTGATAGCTGATAGCTGATAGCTGATAGCTCCCAGCTCACTCCTTCGGCAACACCCAGATGTTGCGGTACCGCACCGGGTTGCCGTGGTCCTGCAAGTAGATCGGTCCCGGCTGCGGGCCTTCATCCACCGGGGCAGCCGTGGTCTTCTTGGGCAGCTCCACATCCTGATGCACGACCACACCGTTGTGCTTCACCGTGATCTTCGCGTTGGCGGTTTTCTTGCCTTCGCTGTCGAAGCGGGCGGCCGTGAAATCGATGTCGTACGTCTGCCACGCCAGAGGCGGGAAACACATGTTCACATCCGGGTCTTTGATTGTGTACAGCCCGCCGCACTCGTTGTTCTTGCCTTCGAGCCCGAAGCTGTCGAGCATCTGCGTCTCAAAGCGGCCCTGCATGTAGATGCCGCTATTGCCCCGACCCTGTCCGCGGGCACCGGGCTGAAAGGGAATGCGGAACTCCGCGTGCAGCGTGAAGTCGGTGAAGGTGGTCTTGCTGGTGATGCCCTGCATGAGCAGGCCGTCCTTCGTCACCTTCTTGTCGCCTTCCTTGAAGTCGTTGATCTTGCCGTCAAAGAGAATCACCGCGCCCTTGGGCGGCCTGGCACCCATCGTCGGACTCTCGCGCGTGATCTTCTTCAGCTTGCCGAAGAGCTTGCCGGTGGTCTTGTCGCTGACGGTGATGACGCCGTCTTTCAGCACGGCATTGTGCTCCTGGCCGACGAAGAGAATCTCCCCGTCCTTGAGCGTGCCTTCGGAGCGCATGGGCTTTTCGCCGGCCTTCGTCCAGCCGTCGCCCGGCAGGCCGCCGGTGTAGCCCACGCCCTGGAATTTGCCGTTGCTCAGGGCGATAATCTGGGCGCCGAGCTTGGTCGTCTCATCGCCGACCGATTCACCGGCATATTCGCCCTGAATCAGGAAGTCCGCATCCTCCATGGCTTTCTGAGGATCGTCGTAAACCGCCTTGGAATTGTCCGCGCCAACGGCGGGACCGGCGATGGCGACAACGAAGGCAAGCAGAACGAGGCGGATTCGGAATAGGCACGTGTTCATAAGGATTCTCCACAGGGGGCGGCGCAGCCGGTCGATGAAACGGTACGGCACAGAGTAACGCACGGTAGGATAACCGTCGATGGATCGATACAAGCATGTGATTGCAGTGATTGTCGGGATGCTCATCGGCATGGCGGTACCCGTGTTCTGCGCGTGGTTCATTTCACGGATGCATCCGGAAATCCGCATGGGCGATCACATCTTCACGATCATGATCATCAGTCTGATCGGCGGCGGCGTGGGCGTGGCGGTCAACCTGCCCAACTCCACCGCCACCGGCGAGAGCGCTTACTACAGCGCGATGGGCTCGGACACCGGCAGGCGACGACGCTCGAGCAGCTCGACGCGGAAGGAGCCGCGATCGACTCCGCCTCCGCCGCCCGAGGAGCCGGCGACCCACGGCAACGGCCAGGCGAACGACGAAGACCGGCCCTACGAAGAACTCAACGCCGGCCAGCACATTCCCCATCGCGCGACCAAAGCTTCGCTCGGCCGGCGCGAGGCGCTGCACGTGCTCGGTCTGGAGCTGACCGCGACGAACGAAGACATCCGCGCCGCGTTCCGCAAGCTGGCCAAGGCGAATCATCCCGACCAGTTCGTCCACGCCGGCGATGACGCCGTCGCAGAGGCCACGCAGAATTTCCAACGCATTCACGAGGCCTACAAGTCGCTGATGGGGTGAGAAGAAGGCAAGGAGGAATCACTTCGGTCGGGCCATACTGAACACTTCGCCCAGCGCCGCATACTCACTGCCGCCCAGGCGCGCCAGCGGATTCAGACCTTTCGGATTAATCACGATCCGGCCGCCCTGACGCTCGACGATTCCATCATCCACATACATCGCCTGCACGCGCCCCAATATCAACCCCTGGGGCCCGTCGCCGACTTCGATGATCTCGTGCCTGCTGCACCACATCGCCAGCTTCGGCCCGACGACGCGCGGCAGGCGGAAGCCTTCGATCGGCTCCGTCGAAAGGCCCGTCGCGCTGACTTCCGATTCGCCGTGCGCCAGCGTCGCCGAGGTCGCCACCAGCGGAGCCGCCAGCTCGCGCGGAGCGATGTGAACGACGAACTCGCCGCGCTCTTCGATGTTCACCCACGTGTCCTTGCGCGTGCCATCGGGCTTGCGTCCCACGGAAATGAGCAGGATCGGCGGACGACTGGAGACGCCGGTGAAAAAGGAAAACGGGGCGAGGTTGTGCGAGCCGTCGCCGTTGTCGCTGAGCACCCAGGCGATCGGCCGGGGCACGATCGCCTGGATCATGACGAAGTAGGCCTGCTCGGCGGTGATGGCGGCGAAGTCCAGCAGCATGGTCAATCCGATTTGTTGCCGGTCGGCGCACCGGTGTTGGGGGTGTCGGGGGTGTCCGGGGTGTCGGCTGCGCTGTCCGCGTCCGCGTCGACCTGCGAGGTGTCGTACTGACAGATGCCGCGCTTGGTCGAACGGATGAACGCCGCCATCTCCGCGCAGAGCGGATCGCCCGCCAGCTCGATCTCGATGCGCTCGGCTGCGCGGGTGTTGCTGTGGCCGCTCTTGAAGATGATCTCGAAGGCTTTCTTGAGCGGGACGATGTGCTGGCGCAGGCCGCTGCGGCGCAGGCCGATGATGTTCAGCGAGGCGACGACGCGGTCGTTGCGAACCACGCAGAACGGCGGAATCTCCTGCATCACGCCGATGCCGCCGCCCATCATCGCCATGCGCCCGATGCGCACGAACTGATGCACGACGCTGTTGCCGCCGATGACCGCGTTGTCACCGATGCGCACATGCCCCGCCAGGAGCGCGCCGTTGACGAGCGTGACGCCGTCGCCCGTGATGCAGTCGTGCGCCACGTGACTGTTGACCATGTAGAACCCGCGGTTGCCGATGCGGGTCGGTTCCTTGCCGGTGGCGCGGTGCAGCGTGAAGCCTTCGCGGAAGACATTGCCGTCACCGATGGCGACACCCGCGCCGGGCGTGGCGGGATCGAACTTGTGATCCTGCGGGGCGAAGCCGAGGCATGCGAAGGGGTAAACCCGGTTGTTGGTGCCCATGGTGAGCGGGCCTTCGAGGTAGACGTTGCCGTGCAGCTTGCAGCCCGCGCCGATGGTGATGGCCCCGCGCATGACGCAGCCGGGACCGATGTAGACATCGTCGGCGAGCTTCACCTGCGGATCGATCAGGGCACTGGGATGAATGTTGAGCACGTGATTGGTTCCTCGCGAAGGCGGGCATGATACAGACTCGCGCGCGGCAGGTTCACTCAGGGGCGGCGCGGAACTCGATCTGCTTCTCATCCAGCCCCATCGCCTTGGCGCCGGCCTTGACGTAGTCCCAGCCTTCGTCTTTGCCGTAGACGCGCACCTGGCTCCGCGTCGCCGCCATCAGCAGCGTCTGCGGGATGTCCATGTGCCGGGAGATGTTCATATAGATCGGGCCGTTGCGGTGGGAGGTGGGCAGATGCCACAGATCGAGTCGGACGATGTCCTTCTCCAGGAGCGCCGCGTAGAGCACGTTGCCCGCCATGATGCGCTCACCTTGCAACCAAAGCGGAACACGGATCATCTGATCCAATCGGCGCACCTCGTTGATCGCCCGGCGAATGTCAAAAGTCTGCATCCCATCGAGCGTCTGCCCCAGCAGCATGAGCCGCCGGCGATTCTGCGTCTGTTTCTTCGCGCTCGGATCGAAGGCCGTCGGCCCGACGCCGCGCGGCGCGAGGTAAACAAACGCCCACTTTGTGTTCCTGAGCATGCGCAACTGCTGGGCGATCGCGGTCTGGTCCTGCTCCACCACGAGTTCATCCTTCAGCGCCTCGCCCCAGCACGATCGCGACCACGCCAGCCACTGCTTCCAGCCTTGTTCATCCAGCACGTTGAGCACCACCAACTCGGGCTTCGCATCCGTCAGGTCATCGCGACATGCCACATACAGGTTCAGCTTGATCCCGGCCTGCGGTTCGAATTCATGCGCCGTGAACCGCACGCCATCCTTCACGGTCGAGTGCGTCTGCTTGCGCGACATGACGGCGTAGTTACTCGGCCAGGCGCGAAACACCTGTTTGCTCAGCGTGATCATCGCCGCGCGGGTCTCCCTGGTGAACACGCCCAAGTCGTTCGGCACCACGGCGGGCTCAGCCGCTTTCACAAACCACTCATGCGCCTTGGTGTTCTTCTCATCCTTGGGCAGCTCCTCACCAAACACGCGCAGATCACTCGGCTCAAACAGCTTCGTCGCCGGCACATCAATATCCGGATTCTCGTTCTTCAAAAACCGGTTGAACCAGACAAACGCATGAATGCGAAGCTCCTGCGTGTCCTTGTGCGGGCCTTCGGTGATGTGTAAACCGAGCTTCTCCTTCGCGCCGTACAGGGCGTAGATGTCGCGCACCTTCTGATGGATGCGAACCACGCCGTCGAGCGGGAAGATGCTGTCCTTGTCGCTGTTGCTGATGAGCAAGGGCCGCGGCGCGACCAGGGCCGCGACCGTCGCGTAGTCCCACTGATAGGTATTGTGCATGTACATACAGTCGCAGTGACCTTCGACGCAGCCATCGACGACGTGATTCTGAAGATCGGTGATGCCCGCGACAGGCACCGCGACTTTGATGCGTTCATCGATCGCGGCGATCCACCACGAGTACGCTCCGCCGCCGCTGCGACCGGTCACACCGAAGCGAGTCTTGTCCACTTCCTTGCGCGTCTCTAAATAGTCCAGGGCGCGGATGCAGTTCCACGCCTCGACGCCGGCCGGCGTGTAGCCGCGGTTGAGCCACCACCACATGTTGAAGCGGTGCGTGCCGTGATGAATGCCTTCGATCTCGCCGAGCTGGAGCGAGTCGATGGTGAGACAGACGTAGCCGTGGCGGGCGAACCACTCGCCGTGATGCTGGTAGCCGGCCTTGTTGCCGAAGCTGATGTTGCCCTTCTTCTGATTCGAGTGGCCGCAGACGTAGAGGATGGCGGGCGCGGGCTTGTCGAGCTTCTTCGGAATGTAAAGATTGCCGGTGACGTACAGGCCGGGGCGGGACTGGAAGTGGAGTTTCTCAACGGTGAACTCTTCGTGCTCGATCTTGCCGGTGATGACGGGTTTCAGATCGGTCTTCTCGGGCATGGGGTCCAGGCCGAGCATTTCCAGGAGTTGCTTGTGGAGTGTCTCGCGTTTCTGTTTCCAGTCGTCGAGGGATGTGACATCGGCGAGTGTGCGGTCCGCGAGTTTTTGTGTCTCGATGCGGAAGTACTCGGCTAGCATTTTGTCACCGCGTGAGGTGTCGGCTGCGAGCGCGGAGCCTGCGGTCAGAAGCAAGGCGACGATGACGGTTCGATTCAGCATGGTTGAGCGTCCTGTTCTTGGTTCGATCCGGGCGTTTCCTAAAGGTGATCCGAGGGTTTCCCCGTGGTAGACACATGGCTACCTACCCCCCTACCCCCTGGTAGCCATTTGCGGATAACTCATGATTGGATAGTCTCTTACGCAATGGCTACCTCATGTCTACCTCGTGTCTACTAGACACGCTCCGGTGAACCCGGAGCGGCTCACAGAGAGCCGCCGGGGGTAATTGGATACACCGCGCACCATCCGGGGAAGGATGGAACGCGGGGCCGGATTGCACATACCATGATACCATATTTTAACCGAACAATCAAGGCGCGAAGGCGGGCGCGGCGATTCGTGGGTGCCCTCCGGCGGGGGCCGCTTAAGCGG
>JBBDXA010000197.1:0-17547 GCA_040902585.1 Phycisphaeraceae bacterium | reverse complement strand
GGCGCACAAGGTTCATCGGGCCGGGGCTTGCGCGGACTCCAGCCCCAGCCACCCGGGTGCTATTCATTCTCTGTTTTCGCGTCCTTCTTTTCATTCTTCTCATCCTCACTCTTGGGCACTGTGAAGTGCATGCGTGTCACCGGCGCAAGGATGCGAAACAGATACTTCGGCGGCTGCACCGTGATCGCCCTTACATCGCCCTGCGGCAGCCAGAGCTTCTGGTTCACCGCCTCCTGAAGGAACCGCGTCAGGTGCGCCAGCTTGAGCGCATCATCGACGCCATACGAATGCTCCAGCCGATCAATCTCGCTCAGGTCCATCCAGATGTAGTTGACGCCCAGCTGCGCCAGGGCAGCGGTCACTGCTTTGGGATTGCTCGCGTGCCTGGCCATGAGGTCGGCGAAGAGACTGCGATCGAAGGCGGAGTTGTAGACATAAGGCGTGGCGAGGTACATCAGTTGGCTGGCGTCGCCCACGATCAAGACGCGGCTGTCGGGCGGCAGGTAATTCAAAGGATGCATGCCGATGAATCGGCCGGGCTGATTCGTCGTCACATCCTCGCGCCGGATCAGACTATCCACCAACACCCACACCGGCCAGTTGCCTTGCGGGCGTCCATCCTCGCTGCGCATGGGAATGGTCTGCGAAAAGAGCGCGTTCATCGAAAGCAGCGAGAGCATCAGCAGCCAGAGCACCGCCACCATCGGTGCCAGATGCGGGCGTTTCTTATGCGACAGTTCGCCGATGCGGGCAATGCCCATCGCCGCCAGCGCACAGCCGGGCAGCAAAGTCGGCAACAGGAAGCGAGCCTGGTGATGCGTGAAGAAAAGCCAGAACAGAAGTTGCACGCTGAGGATGACGAGCAGGGCGATGATGAGGTTTCTCTGCTTCGCATCCTTCCATAGAAGGCCCGCACCGATCGCGGCGAAAAGCCAGAGCGAAGGCAGGTAGCCGGTGATGGCGAACTTGGTGATGTCGTTGTCTTTGCTGGTTGGATCCTCTTCGCGCGCCGGGCCGATCGCGCCGTAACCCGGGTTCATCAGCCAGCGCGGGCCGAGCTGCGCGAGCCCTTCGCCCAGGCCTTTGGAGTGATGTGCTTCGTTCCATCGCTTGACGAGGGCATCATTCCAGTGAGCTTTGCCGAAGAGGCCTGTCGCGAAGGGGAAGACAGGGTTGCCGGTCCACAGGGCGTTGCGGACGAGATAAGGAGTCAGGATGAGCAGAAGGCCCAGCGCGAGTGCGGGGAAGAGTCGCTTGGCTGGAGCCCCACCCGGAAGGGTGCGGGCCACGGGTCGATCGTGCGCCGACTCGTCACCTTCAGCGCGCTGTGCATCGTTTGGCCCGCGCCCTTCCGGGCGGGGCTCCAGCCAGCGCATGACGAGCACCGCGCCCAGGGGCAGCACGATCAACCCCGCGGCTGTGAGTTTCGCCATCATCGACAGGCCAAGGCACATGCCGATGAGAATCGCTCCGCGCACGGTGCGCCCTGCGGGATCGAACACCAGCAGCATCGCCCCCGCGCCGAACGCAAGGACAAACATTTCGTTGTACGCCAGGGATGCGGTGATGAGTGTCCAGGGCATCGCCAATAGCGCCGCCCCCGCGATCGCGGCAGGCACGGGCCCGGTCGTTCTTCCGACGAACTTCCCCAGCGCGACCGCGGCGACGACAGCGACCGAGGCGTGAAAGAGCTGAGCAGTGTAGATCGCGTCGTAGACCGAGCCATGCATGATGGCGAGCTTGAAGTAGCCGGCCTCGGCGAGGGAAGGCAGGTAGCTGTAGACATTGTGCTCCAGAGGTGCCATGCTGCCGCGGAGCATCCATTCGGAGGGGAGCTGAAGGTGATAGCTCATCACGTCGTAGCCGAACGCTTCGACACTCCAGAGCGTGCCGGGCGGACAGATGCACGCGGCCAGGAGGATGCCCAGCACCGGCAGCGCGAGCAGGACGGTCCAGGGTGGATTGGGCCAGTTGTCCGGATGCCAGTCGTCGCGCGTTTTCGGATCGGCAAAGTGATAGGTGATCACGGCTGTGCCCGCGCCGAGAATCGCCCAGGCGGTCCACGCGTTGAGCCAGCCCATGACCGCCAGCAGCCAGTCGAGCATGAGCATTGCGCCGAGCCCGGCGACGATCTGAACCGTGACCGGATTCTTCGCATGGGGAGCAAGCCACTTGCGAAGGACGATGCCCAGTCCCAGCGCCCCCAGCCAGAGCGGGCCGAGTTTGGGCAGGGCGCCGATGCACTGGAAGACGACGATGAAGAATTTGTCGGTTGCCTCAGGCGATTCGGGCAGGGGGCCGCCGTGGACGGCGATCCAGATGCCGCCCATGAGCAGGGCCAGGGCGCCGATCGCCGTGCCGAAGCGTTTCGAAGTGGAAGTGATTGCCGAGGGCATGGTGATGAGGATATCGGAGACAGGCGTTCAGAGTTTTGGGTTCCGGGTTCCGCGTTCAGAGTTCCGGATTTCATCAAGCCCGATGGCGAGGCTTTGCGAGCCGTCGGGGTATGGGTTGAACGTGAATCGAAGAATACCCCGACGGCTCGGCGGCCTCGCCATGGGGCTTGAGCGATACGCGGCGAATACCCGTCAAACGGGGTACGTGAGCCAGACCATCAGCGCGCCGATGCCTCCGACGATGATGACGAACACCAATCCGATGAACATCATCTGGTTGTCGGCGTTCTTAAGTGTGGAATCCTTCGATCGATCGCGACCCATCTGTCCCAGCACAAAGGTGAACAGGCCGGCGATGCCCAGGAGAATCCAGCCGAGGATGAACGCGATCGTGTTGAGCATGACTACGCGCCGGGCCAGGTGAACCAGATGATCAGCACGCCGATGGTCGCCGTCAGGCCGGCGATGGTGAGTCCGCCGCGGATGATCTCGCGATCCAGCTTCTTGAACAGGGATTGTTTGGGATGATCGCGCGACAGCTTGCGCATAAACAGCGCGATCGCCGCGGCGACGCCGAGGAGGACCCAGCCGAGGATATGGCAGGCGGTTTCCATGGTGAGGCTGCGGTCAGTCGCGATGCGAAAGATCGCGCAGGGGCGAATCATCAGGCGAGGGCTCTTCGTTCGCTATCGCAGGTCGAGGCGGAGCAGGTTCGCTCGCATTCTCAGGTGCTTCAACTCCCGGCTCCGCGCCTTCGCTGGCCGACTCCTCCAGCGCAAACAGCCTGCGCAGCGCCGCCGCGAAGAACGCCAGCGGGGCGTCAGGGTTTTTCGGATCAAGCTGACTCAGCGGCAGGTGCAGAATTTTGTTCACAAGACGATGATCGTGTTCATCGAGCATCGCTTCGATCTTGTCAGGCGAGCGATCAGCCGATGTCGTGGCGAGTTTCTTGAGCGTGCGCTGGCGTTCGTTTCGCGCGAAGTCATGCAGTTTGTCGCGCAGGGCTTTGATGAGATTGCCCAGGTCGCGGTGCTGCACGCTGGCCATGCAGCTTCGCACCGCTTCGAGCACCATCTTCTCGCACTGCTCCATCTGGGCGCTGCGCGATTCCTGCGTGCGCAGCACGACCTTTTGCAGGTCGTCGATGTTGTAGAGATACACGTTGCTCAGACTCCCCGCGCCCGGCTCCACGTCGCGCGGCACGGCGATATCAATCACCACGATCGGCCGACTGCGCCGCCGGCGGATCAAAGGCCGCATGCGCTCGGCGGTGATGATCGGATGCGTCGCGCCGGTGCTGGTGAGCACGATGTCCGCTTCCACCAGCAGCTCGTCGAGTTCTTCAAACGGCCGCACGCCTCCCGCCGGCGCGGTCAGGTTCATATCACCCGCCAGCGCATCGGCCCTGGCGCGGGTGCGGTTGGTCAGCCAGAGTTTGGCCGGTCTAAGCGCTTGTAAATGCCGAAGCGTGATCTTGGCCATCTCTCCCGCGCCGATGGCGACAACAGTCTTGTCATCAAAGCGCGAGAAAATCTGCCTGACCAGGTCCACCGCGACGGAGCTGACGGACACCCGGCCTTCATCGATGCCGGTCTGATTGCGCACCTGTTTGGCGACGGTGATGGCCTGTTGAAAAATGCGATGCAGCACCGGACCGACCGCCTGTTTCGCCGCGGCCTGTTCGTACGCCCGCTTCACCTGCCCGAGAATCTGCGGCTCGCCGAGCACCATCGACTCCATGCCCGTCGCCACGCGGAACAGATGCGCCACCGCCTGATCCTGCTCGCGGTGCAGGGCGGCCGCGGTGATCTCGCTGACTTTCACGTCGCAGAAGTCCGCGAGGAAGGCATCGAGATGTTCGAACATCGGCGGCTCATGCTCGGGCCTGGCGACGAAGAGCTCCATGCGATTGCAGGTGGACAGCATCACCGTCTCGGCCAGCGGGTAGAGAGCGCGCAGCGCAGCGAGGGCCGCGTCCAGGCGCTCGCCGGACAAGGCCAGTCGTTCGCGCAGCTCGACGGGAGCCGTGCGATGGCTGATGCTGAGCATCACGATGCGCATGGGGGCTCCGGGGGGAGAGAGGGCCAAGGGCCAAGGGCCAAGGGCCAAGGGGCCGATGGCCGCGGGAGAACAGATTCGCAGGGCCGTTGGCCCTCAAGACTCGGTGTCTGCAAGAGTGACGACGTTGACGTCGGTGGCTGCACCTTCACCTCCGGCAACGGCGGCAGCGTGGTCGCGACGCCGAAGGTGGCGATGAGCAGGACAAGCCCCGCGATGCTCAGCCAGGCGGCGCGGGCGCCTCGGAAGTGCGTCGTGTGTTTCACGTTCATCACCAAGGCGTAGATGACCCAGACGATGCAGGTGAGGATCACTTTGGGCGAGTACCACCAGCCGGTGCCCAGGCGTGTGGGCCCGCCGGTGACGACGATCAGGCCGGTGATCAGGCCCAGCGAAAGTAGTGCGAAACCGAAGGCACTGGTGCGGACGATGAGCGATTCGATTGATTCAAGGCTCGCAAATGGTTTGGTGGCGGTCGGATCATGCGAGACGCGCAGCTTGCGTTGCACGTAGAGATACATCACGCCTGCGACAGAGGCGATGGCGAAGAACAGCATGCCGCCGTAGACGCTGATGCGATGCAGCGACTGCCAGATGGAATCGATTTTGGCGAAGAGCTGGAATGTCCACAGGCTCGCGCAGACGGCCCAGAGGAAGATCAGCGCGAGTAGCGGCAGGGCGAAGAGGCTCAGGCCACGAATACGCGCCCGGCGGACGAGGAAGAACACGGTGACCGCCAGCAGCACGCCGATGAGCAGCAGGCCATCGACGTGAGCTTCGAGCGGTTGCCAGCGATGTTTGATGACGCGAAAAATGTAGGCTCCGCCGCCCAGGACGATGGTGGCGAGCATGAGCAGGTCCTGCAACTTCTCGCCTTCACCCGCTTCGCCGCCTTTGGCGACCCGCCGGGCCCGGTTCATCGCCACCGCCCACGCCGCCAGCGATAGCAGCGTCAGCACGATCAGGGCTACGGTTGTGATCGTGTCAGTCATGAGTGCCTTTCGCGAGTGGCTCGGCGGTGTGGGTGCCGACGATCAGTTCGCAGTGCTGCCGGTAGGCCTGCGCGCCATTCGACTTGAAGAGGGCGATGGCCTCGGGATCGGTCAGCATGCGGATGCGATCGCGGCGTTCGGCGCGACTGAGGATGGCGCTGGCGAGGATGGCCTGCCTGCAAACGGCGGCAATCTCGATGATGCCCTGCCAGTCGGGGTCGATGCTCGCCACCAGCTCGTCGCGGATGGCGCGGGCAGCGGAGGGAGCGCCGCCTTCGGTGTCCACCGTGATCGTGATGCGGCCGAGATGGGCGGTGGCGGGAAAGGTCACGTCGCCGCTCATGCCGCTGAACATCACGTTCGCGCGCCTGGCTTCGTGTGCCGCCGCCTCGTTGACCGCATCATCATCGGTCGCGATCACCGCGAGGAACGCGCCTCGAAGGTCGCCTTCGCGGTAGGGCCGGCGTTCAATCTGAACATCCAGGTCGGCCAGGCTCGAGTCCACGCGCGGAGCGATCACCGTCACCCGCGCACCGGCGTCGCGGAGCAGGCGCGCCCGGCGCGCCGCCAGCTCGCCGCCGCCGATGACCACGCAGTGGCGTTCCGTGAGATTCAGCTTGACCGAAAGCATGCTCATGCGGGCTATTGTACGGAGCAGGAATCTGGTGAGCAGGGTTCCCCGAATCCCTGCTTCGAGGGTTCCCGTTATACTCGCTGGGCATCCGGACATGCTTCATTCGCACCGGGACTGGCGAAGGCTTTCTCTTTGGAGGGAACAATCATGATCCGATCTTCAGCCGTCGCAGGGTTGGCCGTTCTGATAATCCTTTCCTCGTTGGCCTTTGTGCCACAGGCGGTGGCGCAGCAACCCAGCGCCATGGCCAAGCTCAAGACGACGGAGGTGAAGCTGCCCAGCACCGCGGAGGAGAAGGTGGCGCTGGGCGGCGGCGGGCGATACCTGATTCTTCACTTCAAGCAGCTTCGCCGGCTGGGTGTGTTCGATCTGAAAGAGAACGCTCTGGCCGGCTACGTGTCCGCCGCGGACGATCGCGTGATGTTCGCGGCGAATGCGACGCACCTGTTCGTCTGCCTGGGCGGCAGCGGGACGATGTCGCGCTACAAGCTGGAGACGCGCGAGCGCGAGGTGTCGGTTCCGTTCAGCCAGGAAGTGAAAGCCATTGCCGCCGGGCACGCCTCCGAGGGGCCGCTGGTGGTGATCGCCGGCGAGCGCGACGGACGGTGCCGGCTCTACGATGTGAAGACGCTCAAGCCGATGACGGACATGCGCGTCTCGGGCAACCGCGGGCATGGCGGGGACGGAGCGTTCGAGGTCGGCACGATCATCAACGTCTCGGCGGACGGGCAGGTCATCGGCGGAACGCGCACCGGCGTCTCACCTTCGGGCGTGTACGTCGCGCGGATCGGTCAGGACTCGGTCGAGCTGCGCTACGAGCACAACTCCATGGGGCCCATCCGGCCTGATCCGTCCGGCCAGAAAATCTATGCCGCCGCCGCCGTACTCAACATCGATCTCAAACCCATCGGCCCCGTCAACGCGGGCCTTCTCATTCCCGAGATCACGCAAGGCGCTTTTCACTTCAAGCTCGCGCCCGCCAGTCGCAACGCGGTTCCCAACTTGTCCCTGCACATTTCGGGAAACGACCTGGCGCTGATCAACGTCGACCTGACGCAGTTCGGCTTCAAGCAGTTCCCCTCGCATCCGGTGCAATTTCAAAACACGCCCTGGCACGAGCGACTGTTCTTCCACGCCGGGCTCAAGACGCTGGTCGTCATTCCGGATGATCGCCAGCGTCTGGTCGTCGCGCCCCTGGATATCAAGACCGTGCTGGATGAATCCGGGCTGGACTATCTGTTCGTCAGCTCGCAGCCCCCGACGAAGGTGAAGAGCGGCGACAAGGTCGAGTACCCGATCCAAGTGGCGTCGAAGCGCGGGAGCGTGAAGCTGTCGCTGGAGGCGGGCGCGGCGGACATGAAGCTTTCGCCGGAGGGGAAATTCACGTGGGAGGTTCCCGACGGGGCCAAGGACGAAACGGTGATCATCCTCGTCACCGACGCGACCGGTCAGGAGGTGTATCACACTTTTAAGATCGCGGTTATCTCGCCGCGCACGCCGGCCACCGCCGCCGTCAAGCCGCCGCCCGATCCAGGCATCGATAACGGCGAGCCGCCATCGGATCCGGAAGATGCCTTGATCCGCCGCGAGATTCAACTGTCGATCGAACTCGCGCGGCTGTACAAGAGCACCAAACGCGACGATCTGGCGGCCAGGCAACTGCGGACGCTGATCGAGCAGCATCCCGATCGCCCCGAAATCGCCGCCGTCAAGGCGGTGCTGAAGGAGTGGACGGAAGGTGATTGAAGCAGTGTGAGAAGGTTGGAGCACCATCCCGGCAGGGTGGTGCCTGCTTGTGTTTACGCAGTCCTCAAGCACCGCCCTGCCGGGACGGTGCTCCAGTTCATCACTTGCGTCAACGCAGTCCGCACGGGTCTCGTCGGCGGACCTCCGCAACCCGTGGCACCCATTGAAGCACTATGATTCACGCATGGCTGACCTCTGGGCAACCAAACGCGAAGCGAATCGCCGCGGGGCTGAACCACTGGCCGTACGCATGCGCCCGCGCACGCTGGAGGAGTTCGTCGGTCAGCAGCATTTCCTCGGCAAGGGCAAACTCCTTCGCCGCATGCTCGAAGCCGACCGCATCACCAGCGTCATCTTTTACGGCCCGCCCGGCACCGGCAAAACCACGCTCGCCCAGCTCATCGCCGCCTACACCAAACGCCACTTCGAACAGGCCAACGCCGCCGCCATCGGCGTCAAGGAAGTGCGCCAGGTGCTCGATGACGCCTTGAAACGCCTCGAGTACGACGGCACGCGCACCATTTTCTTCCTCGATGAAATTCACCGCTTCACCCGCGCCCAGCAGGATGTGCTGCTCGGCGATGTCGAACGCGGCACGATCACCCTCATCGGCGCGACCACGGAAAATCCTTACTTCGCCGTGAACGCCCCGCTGGTCAGTCGCTCGCAGGTGTTTCAATTTGAAGCGCTCACGGAAGAGGAGATCAGCAGCATTGTTCGCCGGGCGATCAGCGACAAGGAGCGCGGCTTCGGCAACCTGGACATCACCATCACCGATGAAGCGCTGCATCACTGGGGCGTGATGTGCGACGGCGACGGCCGAAGGGCGATGATGGCGCTGGAAATCGCCGTCTTGTCTACACAAGGCGGAGGGGCTGGAAGTGACGGAGTGACGGAGTTACGTAGTGACGAAGTGTCGGAAGAAACCGCTGGCTCGGCCACTCCGTCACTCCGTCACTCCGTTACTTCGTCACTCTTGATTGACCTGCCTGTCGCCGAACAATCCATCCAGCAAAAAGCCATCGCCTACGATCCGACCGGCGACGGGCATTACGACGCGGCGTCGGCCCTGATCAAATCCATGCGCGGCTCGGACCCGGATGCCGCGCTCTACTGGCTGGCGAAAATGCTCGTGGCCGGTGAAGACCCGCTCTTTATCGCCCGTCGCATTGCGATTTTGGCCAGCGAAGACATCGGCAACGCGGACCCGCGGGCTCTGGAGATCGCGGCGGCGGCCTACGCCGTCACCGAGCGCGTCGGTATGCCTGAATGTCAACTCACCCTCGGGCAGGCGGCGATTTACATGGCCACCGCGCCCAAGAGCAATGCTTCCGCTGAGGCCATCTGGGCGGCGATGAAGGATGCCCGCGAAGGCCGGACGATTCCGGTGCCCAAGCATCTGCGCGATGGGCACTATGCCGGGGCGAAAAAACTTGGCAACGCGAGCGGTTATGAGTATGCTCATAGCAGCCCGACGGGGTATGTCGCGCAGGATTATTTAGGCGTGGACAAAACGTATTACACCCCGTCGCCGCGCGGCTACGAGCAGCGGATCGCCCAGTACCTGGAGTGGATCCGTGAGCAGAAGCCGAAGTGATTGCGGATTGCGGATCGCGGATTGATCGAACGACTTGCAATCCGCAATTGAATAGCCCATTCAGCCGATCACGATGATCGGTTTGACACCAGCCCAAGGAAGGATCAGTCATGGTGTTATCCAGTCAGATCGGACGTCCCGGTTCCTCGCGTCGCTCCAACAACTACCGCCGCTCGCGTCGCGCGTGGCGCAGGCCGATCATTGCCGGCATGGCGCTGATCGCCGCGTTCGCCGTCTGGCACTTCTGGCCCACGGGCGGGGCGAATGTCGTCACGCCTGTCAACGCGAACGCCAACGCCGCGGGATCGGGACAGGGCGATTCATCTGCGACGCCTGTTGTGCCCGTGCAGCAGGCGGGGCTCATTCCCTCCAGCGTGACCGCGCCGACAACCGGCCAGCAGCCTGCGCCGCGCACGGGTGGATCGACGAACACCACCGCGCCCGCGCCGGGCAACCTTCAGGACAACCTTCGCCGCGCGAATGAAGAGCTCCATGGAAGCGCAGGCCGCAGCAGCGCGCCAGTCGTCGGGCCGACGGTGCCTGATCGTCACGACCCCGCCGCCAGCAGCGCGAAGACCGGCACCGCCGCCATCGCTGACGCGGTGAAGGCGGAGATCGAAGCCGCCAAATCTGCAACGGGGCCTTCCCATTCGATCGCAGGTCAGAAGGGCGGCGATAAGGCCGGCCACGCGGATGTAAAGAAAGGTAATGATTCATCCACCCTCGCCCAGGCAGGCATCGCCACCGCGCCGAACCCTGTTTTGACGCAGTCGCTCTCCGTCGCCGTGCAGGCTGCTCGCGTCACGCTCACGACGCCCGGCATCACCGGCGCGAACCTGCGCGATGGCATGAACCTCATCGCCGACGGCAAGCTCGTTCAAGGCCGCAAGATGCTCTCGAAGGTGCTCATCAGTCCGGATGCGAACATCACCGCGAAGGATGCCCAGACCATCCGCGACACGCTTATCAGCGTGAACAAGAGCCTGATTTTCTCCGACCGCATTCTCGAAGGCGATACGCTCGTGGAGCAGTACACCATCCAGTCCGGCGACCTGCTTTCCATCGTCGCCCGCAAGTTCACCGTGACCTACCAGCTTCTGGAGCAGATCAACAACATCGACTCCCGCCGCATCCGCGTGGGCCAGCGCATCAAGGTGCTCAAGGGCCCGTTCCATGTCGTCGTGAGCAAATCGAACTTCCGTATGGATCTGTTTCTGAAGGATGCGGACAGCTCGTGGGTCTACGCGACGAGCTTCCCCGTCGGTGTGGGCAAAGATGATTCCACGCCCAACGGCTCCTGGATCTGCCGCGACAATGGCAAGCTTTCCAACCCCGGCTGGACCAGCCCGCGCACCAGCGAATACTTCGCCCCCGATGATCCGAAAAACCCCATCGGCGAATACTGGATCGCCCTGGACGGCACCGATGAATCCACCAAAGGCCTGCGCGGCTACGGCATCCACGGCACCATCGACCGCGACTCCATCGGCAAACAAATGTCCCTCGGCTGCGTCCGCCTCCTGCCCGAACACATCGAGCAGGTCTACAAGCTGCTGGTCGATGGCAAGAGCACGGTGACGATTCAGCCGTGAGTGATTCATTCCCATTTACGAGAAGTGTTGAGTTGGAGCACCGTCCCGGCAGGGCGGTGCTCAGGGGCCATCTGCACACCAACAGGCACCACCCTTGCGGGATGGTGCTCCGGCGTTCTCAATCTCGCAGTGAAGCCTTGCCCACCGTATCGCGATTGGAAGTGAACCCCGGCCCGCCGGCTGCGATGTAACCGTGGCTTGCGCCGCTCTTGTCCGGGCTGACCCAGAATGCGTACAGCTTGCCGCGCGTCAGGTGGAAGCGGAAGCGCACGGCTTTTCCCTTCAGCGCGCTCAGGTCGGTCGCGCCTTTCCATGTGATCGGCGCAAGCGTCGAGTCCGTTGTAACCGTCTGACAGTTCGCCAGCGTGAAAGGTTCGATCGCCTTGCCTGCTTCATCGAGCACTTCCACACGCAGCTCGCCGCGCGGGGCATTGACGTTCACGAAGAGTTGCGTGCCTGTGAAGCGCACCGGGCGCGTCGTGAGGGTGCCTGTTTCATCACCCGCGTCCAGCGACGCGAAGCCGTCGCGTCGCAGGAGCGCCAGTCCCGTGCTGCCGCCGGAGCCGTCGTCGGGCACCTTGTGGCTGTTGCGACCGCTGCAATAGAAGTAAAGCTTGTCGCCCATGACAAGGCATCCGCCGCCGGCCGGCTGAACGTTGCCATAGTTCCACGCTTCACGATCCTCTGACACATTCAGAAACGCGCGGCGATCGGGGCGATGCCAGTGAAACCCGTCCCGGCTGTAGCCGAGCGTCACGTGATTGATCTTCGGCCGGCCCTTGTCATCGGCGACTTTGGAGTGAATCACGAACAGCCCGAGCATCAGGCTCTCGTAAGGCGTCGCGTCGAGGTTGTAGAGATCAGGCAGATCGCCTTCGAAGGTCTCCTCGCGCACGCGGTCGAGCTTGTCGGCGCAGGCCCACATGGAAAGATCATCGATGCGTTCCCACGCTTTGGCGGCGAAGGTGGTGTGCTCGCCGTAGTATCGGCAGCGCCCGATGCCGCGCCGCCCGGTGCGGATGCTGTAGACCCACACCTTGCGGAACGGGTTGTAGAAAAAGGTGCTGCGGTCGCCGCTGGACTTGGTGGACCAGATCACGTCGCTGAAATGAATGCCATCAGCGGAGGTGCGGAACTGAAGGCCACTGCGGTAGTACATCAGCTTGAACCGCCGCGCGGGGTCTTTCTCTTCCAGGTCGAGCCAGAGGGTGGAGGAGTCGCGCGACTCGGGGCGGATGTCCAGCGTGTTGGTCTTGCGGAGCCGGCCGTCTTCGAAGATCGGCTTCGTCCAGGTGATGCCGTCGGGCGAGGTGGCGTAACCGAAGAATGCGCCGGTGCCTACGAGGTACCACATCTTGATTGTCTTGTCGGCCGGGTCGTACCACACGCCGTCGCTGAAGGGCGCGGCGAACGGCTGATCACGCCACTTCTCCCACGAGTGCTCGGCACGCAGCACGGGACTCTTCTCATGCCAGCGCGGCTGATGGAAGGTGCGCTTGAGCGTCGTCTGTTCGATGAGGAAATCATCCACGAAGAGTTGCCGGCCCACGTCGATCGAAATCACCTTCGGCGGCTTGACGAGGTAGGGCGTCGTCGTCGGCTCGTCACGCGCGAAGGCGGTCGGCCGCGGCGGCCAGGCGTCGGGCAACTCGATCCCGTTGTAAAGCGTCTCGCCGGCGAGGCACGGCACGGCGGCCAGCAGCAGGCAGGCGAACAGGGTCATCGCGAATCGCAACATGATCGGTTCTCCGTCGTGGCGACACGCGCCTCAGCGTTCCGCCTTCCACTGCAATGTGATGTCGGCCTTGTCCCCCGGGTAGCGCACCGTCGCGGCGATTCCCATGGCTAGAAAATCGGCGGCGGCCATCGTCAGCTCAGCGATCTTCGCCTTCGCGCTCGCCACGGACAGCACCCTCTGGTCCTTGACCCGCGCCAGTTGGAATGAGTCGTCGCATGCCGAGCCCTCCATGTTCCGCGAAAACGAAGCGGCTTATGATAACCGATCCTGTCAAAACAGGCACATGAGATCGACAACCGTTCGGCCGGCGGACTCGCCGTTCGGCCTGACTCGGCATCAGTGTCGCGCATGAAAAAACCCCGGTTTTGAACCGGGGTTGGTTTGGATTGCAGTGATGTCGTGACTCAGGCGATCCGACGTCGCCGCGCGATCAGCCCTGCCGCGCTGAAGAGGGCGAGCATGGCGGTGGCGGGTTCGGGCACCGCGACAGCCACGTAGTTGAACCACACGTTGTCGATGAAGGTGGTGCGATCACCCGTGAGCTGACCGCCGTTGAGTGTGGTGCGGACGGTCAGCGTGTAGCTCTGCTTAAGGGCCGTGAACACGGGGCTGGTCAGCTCGGTGAAGCTGGTGAAGCCCACGTGCGCCAGATCGAGGAGAATGATCTGCGTAGCCAGTCCCTGGTCGAGGATCACTTCCAGATCGTTGCCCGGGGTCGCTCCCGACTGCCGCGCCATGGCGAGCAGGCTCAGTTCGTATTCGGAGCCCAGTTCGAAGCCGGTGATGTTCTGGGTCATGCCGCTGTTGCCCTGCATGAGGGCGTGCTGTTCGCCCTCGGGCGCGGGGATGGAGCCGTTCTGGAAAGGGCTGATGTTGCGGGTGATGCCCGCGCCGCCGGTGAAAGCCCAGTTTGAACCCACCAGCGATCCGCCGCCTGTCCCCGAGGCCTGTTCGAACTGATTGGCAGGCTGCACGGGGTTTTCAAAACCGTTGTCGAGGATGACCGGCCCGTTGCGGAAGACGCGCACGTTGTCCACCAGCAGGGTCCTGTCGCCGGAGGTGACGTTGGCGGTGAAGGTGATTGAGTTGGTCGCCGTTGCCGCCGTCAACAAGATGTTGCCGGCGTTGTAGCGGTTCGTGAACACATTCAAGGCGTTGACGGGTGGAACGGAGGAATCAATAAACGACGCGCCGCCTGCCGTCGCGGTGATGCCGACGAACGGGGCAGCGGTGCCATTGGCACGGGCGTTGTAGTCGAACGCGACGCGGTACGTCGTTCCGACCTGCCAGTCGGACATCGACTGTCCGATGTTGCTGCCGTTGCCCTGCATGAAGGCGACATGGGTGCTGTTGTTGCCGTTATCGCGAAACGGTGAGCCGCCGGCGGCGATGGGGTTGATGCCGCGGTTGCCCGAGCCGGGCCAGCCCGTGATTTCCGTCGGGTTGCCGGCGTTGATAGGCGCGACGTAGCCGACACCGTTGGCAAAGGCGGCCGCGCCGGTTTCAAAGTCACCGTTCACAAGTGTCGGCAACACAACCGGCACCGACAGGGCGTGCGCGCTCGACGCGATGGCGAAGGCGGCGGACAGGGCGGCAAGAGTGAGCATGCGTTTCATGATTCAGTTCTCCAATAGAAAGGGTGGCTACACGGTTTCCAGAGACAGGGTTATTCGCAACCGAAGCAGTCGCCATCATCGGACGACGGCAAGTCCATTCAAGGCATCCGCGCCGATGGCACGGGTTCACAATCCACATTGACAGCGTTCCAACTCTCCTGAGGTGACAGGCGGTTCGGGACCGTATCGCCCGTTATTTTACCATCTTTCAAATTCTTTCCTAGTGGAACGAACGGATTTTTTGCTTAGGCGGTGGCAATCCCCGCGGCAACGGGCGACATCTAATCAAGAGTCAAGTCCTACCCTGGGCGGGCAAGCCCCACGATGCGAAATCTAAGGCGATTGACAGGATCGCCGCCCCCGAAAGCCTGCCTGATGGTCTATAATCGAAAGCGAGCAACGTCCACCCATTTCAGGCGGTCAGACGCAGGAGCGTTTCACCATGTCCCGGCAACGCGGTTTCACCATCATCGAAATGCTCGTCGTGATCAGCATCATCACGCTGCTCATCTCGATCCTGCTGCCTTCGCTGGGCAAATCGCGCGAGACCGCACGCCGCTCCATCTGCGCCAGCAACATGCGCCAGGCCGCCATCGGCATCATCACCATCGCCGATCAGAATCAGGGCACGCTTCCCTCCGGCAGGCGCAACATCGTCGGCGGTTACGCCTACGAACATTGCATCTGGGTTTCCGACAAGTGGCACGATGATGTCAAAGCCGCGGCTGGCGGAAGCGATGCCCTCTTCGAATGCGTCAACTTCGTCGGCGGGTTCGGATATCAAAATCAATACGGCTGGGTCATCGGCTACAACTACCTGGGCAACCACCCGCGCATGAACCAACTGGGCTACTTCAAATCGCCCGTGAAAATGCACGATGATCCCGGCTCGGTCCTCTACACCGATCTGAACAACTTCACGCCCAACGGTTGGTCCTTCGTCGCCCACACTTCCGACGGCGCGCTCAACGTCGGCGGCGGCCCGCGGTACTACAACACCTCCACCTTCGGCACCAAGCCGCCCGCCAACCGTTCACAGGGCGGTAACGTCGGCCTGCTCGACACCAGCGTGAACTTCAAACCCATCGGCCTGATGAAAGAGTACGACACCGCCGAGTCGCCCGGAGCGTATCCCTGTTTCTGGTGATCTCGCACAAGGGCATCAGTCGAGCATCAAGTCCGCGTGGTCACGCACAGCACAACGCCGAACTTAACGCAGAGGCGCAGAGAGGAAAGAGAACACGGAGGGGGATGATGGTTGCCGGCTGATTCCATCACTATTCCGCTCTGCGTTCTCGCTCTTCTTTGCGCCTCTGCGTTGAGAACGGATTCCAGTCCCCCGTCAAAGGGCGTGACCATATTATGTGGCATGATCAGTTGGGGTGCCATGGGCAAGCGGAGTCTTCGGAGCTTGCCCGTGCGGATCACCCTCTGCGCTCGGCGCACAGCACGGGTAAGCTCCGAAGACTCCGCTTACCCATGGCACTCGATGGCACCCGCCACAGAAGATGGGCACGCCCCCGTCAAACTTCAACCGTCATCCAGCGCCAGCCCGCGCCCGCCGTGTGTTATGTTGTGTCTTCATTCTTCACGGTTCATCGCAGGGGATCACTCATGACTCGCTCGCTCGCCTCCCGTCTTTTTGCATGTCTGTTCGCGTGCACTTGTCTTATCTCCTGCACCGCTGCGCCGTCGAAGGTCGAAGGCTCGCGACCCAACATCGTGTTCATCCTTACTGATGACATGGGCTGGGCCGAGCCCGGTTACAACGGCGGGGACCCGGCACTCACGCCGCACATCGATCGCTTCGCCGCGCAGGGCGTGAAGCTCACGCAGTACTACGCCCACTCCGTCTGCGCTCCGACGCGCGCCGCCCTCCTCACCGGCCGCTACGCCTTCCGCACCTGGATGGACTGGCGCAGCGAAGACTTCGGCAAGCCCAGCTACCTCGCGAAACTCGGCCTGACGCTCGCGAAAAATGAAAAGGGCGAAGAGACCCGCCGCATCCACGCGCTGGATACGAATGAGCGCACCGTGGCTGAGGCCTTGAAGGAAGCGGGGTATTTCACTTCAATTTCAGGCAAGTGGCACTGCGGCGAATGGCTGCCCGAGCATCTGCCCATGGGCCAGGGCTTCATGCATCAGTACGGGCATTACGCCTGGGGCATCGACTACACCAACTACACCATCCCGCACAACGCCCCCGCGCGGTTTGCCGTGTACGACTGGCATCGCAACCAGCAGCCAATCAACGAGCAGGGTTACACCACGGACCTGATCGCCAATGAAGTCGTGCGGTTGCTCGCGCAGCAGAAGAAGGGCAAGCCGTTCTTTTTGTACGTGCCGTTCAATGCGGTGCATGGCCCGATCGAAGAGGTGCCGCGGTACACGGACAAGATCGACAAGCGCAAGGCGGCGCTGAAGTGTCTCGATGACGCGGTGGGGCGCATCGTCGGCGCGGTGGATCAGTACGGCTTCGGCGAAAACACGCTCGTCATCTTCGCCAATGACAACGGCGGCCTGACCGAGGAACTGAACAAACCCTATCGCGGCACGAAGAACACCACCTACGAAGGCGGCGTGCGCCTGCCTTGCGTCATGCGCTGGCCCGGCAGGATCGCGCCCGGCACCAGCAACGATGGCATGATGCACGTCGTCGATCTGATGCCCACCTTCGTCGCCCTCGCCGGCGGCAGCATGAAGCAGGCCAAAAAAATCGACGGCCTGAACATGTGCGACATGCTCTTTGCCGGCCGGCCCAGCCCGCGCAGCGAGATCATCTTCGAAGTCGCCGGCTCCGTGCGCGTGCCCACCATCCGCTCGGGTGAGTACAAGCTGATGGGCGAGAAGCTGTTCAACATCGTGAAGGATCCGACGGAGTCGACTGACGTTGCCGTCCAGCATCCGGACGTGGTGAAGCAGCTCGCCGCGCGACTCGAGGCCGTCGGCAAGGAGCGCCCGCCGCTGGGTGATAAACCGCTGCTGATGACGCCGGCGTTGCCTTACGTGTACGGCATCGATGAAAACAGGAACGCCCCGCAGTGGTTGATTGCTGCGGTGGAGAAGGTGCGCGCGACGCAGCCGAAGGAATGGGCCCCGGGCGAAACGCCGTGGCCGCAGGCACCGGAGGGGGACACGATTATTTACAAGGGGGATGGGCGGTGAACTATCAGAGCCG
>JBBDXA010000196.1:10815-17777 GCA_040902585.1 Phycisphaeraceae bacterium | reverse complement strand
CTGAGCGGCGATCCCCCGCAAACCACAGCGATGCTTGCGCCGAAAGCTTTCCTTGCATCAGTGTATCTGAGCGGCGATCAGAGGAAAAAAACCGTAACGAGTTTGTTTCAACCCACAAGCTTAGTATATCCAAAATTTTCAGCGTGTAAAGTCAGCACAGCAAAATTTTCTCTTCTGGCTGTGGTCGCCATTATAAGTTTCATAAAAAACCCCCACCCTTGCGGGGCGGGGGTTTTATACTTGGTAGACATTAGCCCTACAGGGTTTTCAATAAACTAAAAACCCCCGCCCTGGCGGGGCGGGGGTTTCTTTTGCGTTTCTTTGCTGATCGCCCTTACGCTGCCGTGGGTTGATACTTTACCTTTTTAACAGCCGCTGTGAAGGCAGTAGGAAAAGCTGCTGTAAAGTCTTCTGCCTGCTCTAGCGCCTTGCCTAGCTTGGCAAAGTCTACCGTACCTGTGTACCGTACATTGTTGGAAGCGCTCAAGGTTTCTTTCTTCCGTTCTACTCGCATAGCAAAAATTCTTTTTGCACCGTCTGCAAGGGTAACAGAAGCTACCCCGATACGTCTAATGCGGTTACTACTGTAGGTGTACAATTCAATGCTTTTGACTACAGTAGCTACCGCCTGCTTTAGCTTTTCCCTTACCATGCTGGCATTGTCTTCTGATCCTTCAAGGATGGTATCGGGCTTGATCGTAGCAAGCTTGGCTATCATTGCAATATCTGCGCCTGTTGCCGTGGGGGTTGCTCGCTTCGCCTGCTCCGCTTCTATCGCTGCCTGCTGTGCTACTTCGATACCTTCCAGCTTGGTAAGTAAAGTCATAAGGCGAGAAAAGCCCCCGCCAGCTTCAGCCGTTTCTAGTTGCTTCTCTACCTGCCTGATCTTTTTACGGGTTTCTTCTAGCTGCCCCTGTAATGGGGCTAGGTTGCCTTCTGCGGGGCTTGTGTCACCTATTCGTACTTCGCTTACCCATTGCAGGAAGTGGGCTTCAAAAGCATTGTAGGGGAAGCTAGGGGTTTCTGCTAAGCCCTTGACGGTATCGCCGCTGACTAAGTTAATGTTTTCCTTTCGCTTCTGTGACAGGTACAACGTGCTGCCATCGTTGCCACTGGTAAGCAGTCTTCCGAAAAGGTTAGCGATAGTACCGCTATTCCTTCCCTTGCCTGCTGTCCTACGGGTTGCTAATGCTCCCTGCAATGCGTACCACTGTTTATCATTCAGCAAAGCGGGGTAGTATCCCTTGATCGGTTCGCCTTCTGGTACGGGCTTTCCATCTTTCATAATGCAGGGTTGATACTCACCTAGCAGGTTGCGAGAATTAAGGTAGTGCCTGATATTGGAATACTCCCAGCGCTTCGCCCTGCCAAGTGTAGGCACTTTTTCCCTGTTAAGGGTTTTGCAGATAGTCGGCGCACCTGCTCCGCCTAATGACATGTCTATGATGCGCTTTACCGTAGCAGCTTCCTTTGCCTTGAATATGAATTTGCCGTCTACCAGTTCTAACCATGCGGGGGCTTTAGCAGATAGCGGGGTAGTGCTGGCGTTCCTGCGCTTCTTATTCCATGCTTCAAGCACTCGCTTACTCTTCGTGTTGTTCTCTTCGTTTGCCCTGGACATAAGCATGATGGAGTACATCAAGTCAAACGGGTTACGGTTAACGGTTTCAACCGTGTACGTGTAGCTATCGCTGATAGTGTCAACCTGGACGCCTTGCTTAATGATGGAAGTGAAAAGGTGTAAGGCGTCTAGCACCTGCTCCCTGCTTAACCTGTCGAGACTTTCCACTACCAGTACATCACCTTTCTTGATCCTTCCATCTTTGATCGCTGCCAGTATGCGGGCTAGCGCCCCTTCCGTTGCGTTCTTCCCCTTCCATGCACTTACGCCCCTGTCAATTTCCATCATGGCAGTGGCGTAGCCCTTCGCCTTGCAATGAGCAAAAAAGTTTTCCGTCTGCCGTTCTTCGCTGTGTCCCTTGCGTTGCTTTTTTGAAGAGAAGCGGGCGTAGCTGTGTGCGGTAAGCATGGGTTTTCCTTTCAGAAGTTGCCCATAGTCTACCGTGGGGGAAAGCAAAGTAAAGTTGTATCTATTGTTACGCCCGGCCGGATCATGAACGGCTGGGCTTCTCCTGCGGGCTGGACTTCGAAACGCGCATCGTCGCCAAGCTCGAAGCGCCCGCCCTCTTGCGGAAGGAGCTCGCGTCGCCCAAGTGGCGCGGCGAGACGATTGCGATGAGCGGCGTGACGGACTGTTATCAGCCGATCGAGGCCAAGCTGAAGATCACGCGCGGGTGCCTGGAGGTGATGGCTGAGTGTCGCCAGCCGGTGGGCATCGTGACGAAGAATCGGCTGGTCCTACGTGATTTGGATCTATTAAAGGAACTGGCGCGGCACAACGCCGTGCGCGTGGCGGTGAGCGTGACGACGTTGGATAAGTCACTGGCGATGACGATGGAGCCGCGTGCGAGTTCGCCTGCGGATCGGCTGCGGACGATTCGGGAGCTCTCCGAGGCGGGCGTGCCGGTGATGGCGATGGTCGCGCCGATCATTCCCGGCCTGACCGATAAGGAGGTGCCGGCGATTCTCGCCGCAGTGAAAGAAGCCGGCGCGCTCGGCGCGGGTTATGTCCTGCTTCGACTCCCCCACCAGCTCAAGGCTCTCTTCCTCGACTGGCTGGCGCACCATTTTCCCGAGCGGGCAGCTCATGTGGAATCACTCATCCGTGACACCCGCGACGGTGAGCTTTATCAGTCACGCTTCGGCGAGCGCGGCCGCGGCACAGGCCCGGTCGCCGAGCAGATCAACGCGATGTTCAAAGTCTTCGCCAAGCGAAGCGGTCTGGATAAGTCGCTCGGACCGTTGTCCAGCGCATCGTTTCGCCCGCCGCTGATCGACGCGCGCGGGCAGATGAATCTGTTTTGAATTGCGAGGCGAATTCAACTGCATGCAGTAGGATGTGCGATGTGCGATGTGCGCCGGGATTCAGTGGTTCATCAGAGGTCGGGAGTCAGCCATGCATGCCATCCACTTCACCGTTGCCCTGCTGTTGTTGTGCGTGCCGGTTCAAGCGGAAGACTTTGAGATTAAACTCGATCGACCGTGGCAGGTCGGGCAACGGTTCCGCGTTACAAAGGAACAGACCAACGAGATCATCATGACCATGCACGTCAACGGCAAGGCGAAGGAGCCGAACGCGAAACCCAAGTTGAGCCGGAGAATGAAAGCGGAGGTCGAGGTTCTTGAGGTGAACAAGAACGGACATTTGGTCTCGGTAAGATTTCGCGTGGAGGAACTCTCGAAAGCGATTGGGGATCACGAAAACCAACACGGATTGCTGAAAAATGGAACATGGGTCGTGGAAACGATGTCCAAGGACGGCCCGCGCTTCACGCTTGAAGACACCGATGCCGAGCTGCCTCCCGCGGCGACTGATGTCCTCAAACAACTCAACCTCACTCATCGCGTGTCGGACCAGGACGGTGTGGACTTGTGGTCGTTGACCGGTCGCCGGTACAAGATCGGCGACACTTGGGAGCTTGACGGAGACAAAGCGGCAAAGGCTTGGAAGGCGGGTGACGGAAAGGTTTCGGGCCAGATGAAGTTGACCGCCATGAAAGAATACGCGGGACTGCCATGCCTGGAAATGTCCAGCGAAGTCAATGCAATCGGGATCCCCGTTTCAGCAGACATAAAGGCCATTCTTCCCGACTCCGAAATCAAGTCGGCTGTTCTGAAAGGAACCCTGTCCGCCTTGGTTCCCAAGGACACGACACAATTGATTCCCATGGCTTCAAGGTCAAAGGAATCCACCTTCGTTTTCAAGGTGACGCCGCCGGAGGATGTGAAGGCGGAGTTGGCGTTGCACCTGCAATTGCGTGAAACGTCGCGGCAGGTCTACGAACATGTGAAGTAAATGGGCGATGGTCCTTTTCGATCGTGCGACGCGGCTTAGGGTAAAGAACCTGCTGCCCTTCCCTCTCGACGATTCCCGTGCGCTGATCGGTATCACCCTCTCCCTTCGCTTCGCCCCACACCGCCAACCCGCCGCTTCCGCAGCCTTGGCATCCGCCTCCTGCCACTACGGCACATCAACTCTTCTACGTTGCCATCACGATTTTGCCGATAACACCGTTTGACATGCCGCGCTTTGCCATTGAACATGCACATCCATCGCACGAAAGCCTTGATTCAGGGCCGCCCTCCCGATTGGTCAAAGGATGACCTGCAATTTCCCCATACGCTGAACACACACCGCGCCGCGAGCGCTACAATGACCGTAACTGGCGGCAATGACGCCACCAGGGAAAGTGAGAGAAGCCATGTTTGAACGTTTCACAGACCGTGCTCGAAAAGTCATGGCCCTGGCCAACCAGGAAGCCCAACGCTTCAATCACGAGTACATCGGCACCGAGCACATCCTGCTCGGACTCGTCAAGGAAGGTTCCGGCGTCGGTGCCAACGTGCTGAAGAACCTGGACGTGGACCTGCGCAAGGTTCGACTCGAAGTCGAGAAGCTCGTCAAGAGCGGTCCCGACATGGTCACCATGGGCAAGCTGCCCCAGACGCCGCGCGCCAAGAAGGTGATCGAATACGCCATCGAAGAGGCCCGCAATCTCAACCACAATTACGTGGGCACCGAGCATCTCCTGCTCGGCCTCCTGCGCGAACACGAAGGCGTCGCGGCCCAGGTTCTCATGAACCTCGGCCTGAAGCTCGAAGAAGTACGGGAAGAAGTCCTTAACCTTTTAGGTGCAGGCGTGGAACCAGAAGAAACAAAAGAAGGCAGCGGCGGCGGCGGCGGACAGCCCGGCGAACCTACCGGCAAGCAGGGCAAGAGTCGTACGCCCGCGCTGGATTCGTTCGGTCGCGATCTGACCGAACTGGCCCGTGACGGCACGCTCGACCCGGTCATCGGCCGCGCCAAGGAAATCGAACGCCTCGTGCAGATTCTCTGCCGTCGCACCAAGAACAACCCCGTCCTCCTCGGCGAAGCGGGCGTCGGCAAGACCGCCATCGTCGAAGGCATGGCTCAGCGCATCATCAGCAATGATGTGCCTGAGATCCTCGCCGATCGCCGCATCGTCGTGCTGGACCTGGCGATGATGGTCGCGGGCACGAAGTACCGCGGTCAGTTTGAAGAACGCATCAAGGCGGTCATGAACGAAGTGCGCCGCGCCAAGAACGTGATCCTCTTCATCGATGAGCTGCACACGCTGGTCGGCGCAGGCGGCGCGGAAGGCGCGATCGATGCGAGCAATGTGCTCAAGCCCGCGCTCAGCCGCGGCGAGATTCAGTGCATCGGCGCGACCACGCTCGATGAATACCGCAAGTACATCGAAAAGGACGGCGCTCTGGAACGACGCTTCCAGACCATCGTCGTCGAGCCGCCTAATAAGGAAGAGTCCTACGAGATTCTCAAGGGTCTGCGCGATCGTTACGAGGCTCACCACCGCGTGACGATCACGGATGAAGCCTTGAAGCAGGCGGTCGAGCTTTCGACGCGTTACATCACCGGCCGTGTGCAGCCGGATAAGAGCATCGACGTGATCGATGAAGCCGGCGCGCGTGTACGCCTCAAGAGCATGACCAAGCCGCCGAATCTGACGGAGATCGAAGAGCAGATCGAGCGCGCGGCGATCGACAAGGACGAGGCGGTGAAGTCCGCGGATTACGAGCGTGCCGCCGAGCTGCGCGACAAGGTCGAGAATCTCCGCCGCGAAAAGGAACGCATGCAGCGCGAGTGGCGGAACAAGGCCAAGGAAGTGGATGGCATCGTCGATGAGGAAATCATCGCCGAGGTCGTCTCCACCATGACCGGCGTGCCGCTGACCCGCCTGGAAAAGGCCGAGAGCGAACGCTTGCTTAAGCTCGAAGATGAACTGCACAAGACCGTCGTTTCGCAGGACGAAGCGATCAGGAAAGTCTCCGAAGCCCTTCGCCGCGCCCGCGCCGGCCTGAAGGACCCGAAGCGACCCATGGGCAGCTTCATCTTCGTCGGCCCGTCAGGCGTCGGCAAAACGCTGCTGGCCAAGAGCCTCGCTGAGTTCATGTTCGGCAACGCCGATGCCCTTCTGCGCATCGACATGTCCGAGTACATGGAGAAGCACAACGTGTCGCGCCTGATCGGCGCGCCGCCCGGATACGTCGGCTACGAAGAAGGCGGTCAGCTCACCGAGCAGATTCGCCGCCGGCCTTACTCCGTCGTGCTGCTCGATGAAATCGAAAAGGCGCACCCGGATGTGTTCAACATGCTGCTTCAGATCATGGAAGAAGGCACACTGACCGACTCGTTCGGCCGGCACGTGGACTTCCGCAACGTGATCATGATCATGACCAGCAACATCGGCGCGGATCAGATCATGAATCAGGGCCAGGGCTTCGGCTTCGGCAAGAAGTCGCCCGATGCGAATTACGACAAGATGAAGCAGACGCTCGAAGCGGAGCTCGGAAGGTTTTTCCGTCCGGAGTTCATCAACCGCCTCGATTCGACCATCGTCTTCCGTCCGCTGGTGAAGGAAGATCTGGTCACGATCGTGGAGTACGAACTGAAGAAGGTCGGCGGCCGACTCAAGGATCGCAACCTGAAGCTGGAACTGGATCAGTCCGCGAAGGACTACCTGATCGAAAAGGGATACAACCCCGACTTCGGCGCCCGCCCCCTTCGCCGCGCCATCGAGCAGTACGTCGAGAACCCGATCGGCGAAGCGATCCTGCGCGGCGACTTCAAGGCCGGCCAGACCATCAAAGCCTCGCACGAAGTGGGCAAGGACGAACTGTCCTACGCCGCTGAAGGTGAGTTGAAGCTCGACAAGAAGGACCTGCTCAAGCCCAACGTCGAAAAGGCGGGTGCCGAGAGCACCTGATCCTTCGCTGAAACCAAGACAAAACAAAGGGCGCGTCGCGAGACGCGCCCTTTTCTAATTCAGAGGCGAAAGCCCAGGGATAGCTATCCCTGGGCT
>JBBDXA010000196.1:2379-10805 GCA_040902585.1 Phycisphaeraceae bacterium | reverse complement strand
TGGGCTTTCGCCCTTCACTCGCGCAGCTCGACGTGCGTAGCGCCGTTCAGCACGATCGTCGTCAGGTACTGTCCCGCGTCGATGTTGACTTTGGTCGATGCCTCCAGCTTCGTGCTGTTGCCCATCGCGTCAATTCGCGCCGCAGCCTTCGCGTCGCTTTCGAGGGTGACCTTTTCAGGCTTGTCCATGGTGAAGATCGCCACGAGTTTGTCAGCGCCCTTCGCGAAGACGTAGGCATGTACGTTGCCCTTGCCGCTGAGCACGCGCTCGAACTTCGCGCCGGCGTAAGTGTTCGTGAACGCCGCGACCGCGCCGTAGGCGAAGCGCGGGCAGAAGTTGTAGTCGAGCAGCCCAAAGTCACGCCCGCTGCGACCCGGGGGCCCCGGGCCCTTCGTCATGCGCGAGCAGAAGAGCAGCATGCCCTCATCGCCATGGGCCCAGGCGTAGACGATCTTCTGGAGAATCGCGATGGCCTGGGCGCGTTCCTGATCGAGACGCCAGGCTGCGTAGCCGCACTCGGTGTTGATGAAGCGAGGCTTCTCGTAGCCGGCCTCAGTGTGCAGCTTCCCCATCATCTCGCGATCACGGATGAGTTCGCGCAGGTTGCCGTGCGAGTGGTAGGCCTGGAGGTCGAGCTTGCCCTTGAGTTGGTTGATGTAGTACTCGCTCTTCTTCGGATCGATGAAGGCATATCCGCCGTTGGTGATTGTGACATCAGGCAGCAGCTTGCGAATCTCATCCTTCGCCCACTCGACTTCCTTGAGGTATTCCGCGGGCTCGCCGGGCCAGAATTCGACCTGATCCGGCTCGTTGTAAATCTGAATGAACGCCGCGTGTTTGCCGTAGCGCGTGACGAGCTGGCGCACGTAACGACGATACGCATCCTCGCGGCGCGGGAAACGCCAGCGGTCTTTCGTTTCATCCTTGTACTTCGGATCGATCGCCCAGTCCGGCGGATGCATCACCTGTAACGCAAGCCTTTCCGCTGCTTGCGGCGTAACAGCGTTCACGGCCGCATCCATCCGCTTCCAGTCGATCGCCTGCTTGTCGTTCTCCGGCATGACCATCGAAACATCCAGCCGCGCGTGCGTCAGGCCGAGTTTTGCAATCAATTCCGCCTCTCGCTCTCTCGCCTGCTGCTCGCTCAATCCCTCGGGCAACACCGGCTTCCCCCCGCTGGTCCAGTGATAACGCCCGGGAAACGCGCAGATACCCAGCCAGTAGTCACTCCCCTTCCACGCCTCACGCCGCCCTTGAGCATCCGGCGAAACGCTCACGCTTCTAATCAAGCGATAGACGCACTTGTCCTTCGCGAAGGCATCGAGTGTGAGAAGGTAGGTGCCGTTGCCGTGCACCGCGAAAGTCACATTCTGCTTAGCGGCGCCGTTGAACGCTCGCTGGAACACAGGCTGGTTGTGCCAGTCCCACACCGTCAATACCGCACGATCGAACGAATCACTCGCGTCCGTTCCAAGTGACAGGTTGAACTTCGCGCCGCCCTCGACAGGTGCGTGACGCCACACAAATGCCTCGCTTGAATCCAGCGCCAGTCCCGCGTTGTCGTCCGCCTCCGTCACCTTTTCGTGCAACAGAGGCACGCCGGGCTTTTCGATCGCCGGCATGCCGGCACGAAGATCGACCGCCTGCGGCACCAGAGGCTGCGGCGCAGCCGACGTCCTGCACGCCGCCAGCGTGACCAGAGCCGTCAGCAGCGTGACGCGAATCGTATGGCGAAGAGAACTTGTCACAATCCTGTTACCTTTCATCGGGGCCCGCCGTGATAGTATCGCAAGGGCAGCACGAGCCGTTCATCCATCTGGAACTTTGCATGTCACGCATTCTTCTCTTCGTCGCTTCGATTTCTTCCATCATCGCATGGCACGCCCTTCTCGCCGGCTGTGCTGAGACCGCTCGACAGACCAACGGCCAGGAGTCGAAGGTGCCCGCGGACATCACGGAGATCGCCAGCAACTACCCGACCACCTGCAAGCCCAAGGGGCTCAAACTCGTCGACGGCGGCCTTTCCCGGCTGTGCCGCATCACCACCAACGCCGACATCGAACAAGTGAAGAAAGCCAACGGCCCACACGCCATGCACTGGATTCACGTGTTCATGAACGACGCGGCCGGGAAGGCGTTCGAGGACAAGGCGGCCTACCCCGTCGGCTCCGTTATCGTCAAACGCAAGCTGCGCGATGATGACGAGAAGCGATTGGACACCGGCGTCGGCGGCATGATCAAACGCTCGCCCGGCTTCGATCCGCAGCACGGTGACTGGGAATATTTCTACTACGAGAACCCCGCCAAGATCGAGCACGGCAAAATCGCATCCTGCGTGCAGTGTCATCGACTGGCGGCGAAGACGGATTATGTCTTCGGGCACTGGGCGAAAAAGTAGCTCATTGCCAGGGCAGGCCCCACCATTCACACAATCGACGGCTGTACCAGCGGAAGAAACGGAAGCTTGCCGGCATCAGCACCGAAAGAGCCGCCATAGCGATCATGGAGAGAAAGAAATGGAGTATCGCTCGATTCACCACGCTGCCATAGAGCAGGTATGCGATGGCTGCGCTACCGACAGCGGTCAGTATGCAAAGAGTCACCAACCGCCAGGTCGGGGGCTCCTTGCGAAACGGAGATTCGCTCGGATTATCACTCACAGGATTTCGTTTAACGATTGCAACCCGATATTGACGCGCCAGCGCCTCCTGTTCGCGCGTCGGCCAATGAGCGCGAAGTCGACGCGAGACCCACACGAGAAGCAGTGCGAGCGGGAGGAGAAGGAGGCCTGTCGGTATGTCGCCCGATGCGAAGGCGATCACCGCGCCAGCCACGAGCAACCACGTACCAAGCACGCAGCAGCCGAGCGACTGCGACCGGTTTTCGAAGTTGAGATCGCCACTCGATGCCGTGACGGAAGGGATGGCCTCGTGACGTACCGTGGGGAGACTCAAAGCCGTCTGCAACACCAACGCGGCATACTCGACCTCCTCCACGCTGTCCTGCTTCAACAGGCGAAGCGAACCGTGCGGCGTATCGAGGACCAGGTGTGCACCTCGACCTTTCGAGTCCTGTGCCAGGACCACCTCGGCGCGCACCGCGAATATCTCTTCAAGCGGGATCCTTGTCGCCGCTCGCTTCTCCACGTGGATTTCAACGCACTCATCGGTCAGGCGCAGTTCAAAGTAGAAATGCAACGTAAGGATTACGACGCCGAGAATAATCAGCGGCAACCCGATTCCAGCGAGTGTAATGCCCGCCCAGAACGCCACGCCCTTTTCCGACGCTTCCCCGAGGCCGCCCAGAAGGCCGGCCCCTACGATGAATGCGATCACGCCCCATACGGGTGAAATGTTTGTCTTCGTGGAAGCGAGGTAGAACCGAATGCGAATCGTTCCATCAACCGCTTCCACCCGAACGCGCGGTGTTGGCGGCGAAGGCAAATCCCGGATGATCGCCTCAGTATTCATCTGGCAGATTGTAGGTCGGGTTTATGACGACGGCCGTTGCGCGATCGTGAAGTGATCGGCGTCATTGAAAAGACAACCCCCGCGATGGTCGCGGGGGTTGTCTGGATTTCGGGTTGTCGTGCGAAGCCGCAAGCGGCGGGCTCAGGCGATGGTCACGTTCTCGTCGAGGTAGACGTCCTGGATGCCGTGGAGGATTTCCACGCCGTCCTTGATCGGCTTCTGGAACGCCTTGCGGCCGGAGATCAGGCCCATGCCGCCGGCGCGTTTGTTGATGACCGCGGTGCGGACCGCCTCGGCCAGATCGGTTGCGCCCTTGCTCTCGCCGCCGGAGTTGATCAGCGGCATGCGGCCGGCGTAGCAGTTGGCGACCTGATAGCGGCACAGGTCGATCGGGTGACCGCCGTTGCCGTTTTCGTCGGAGCCGCAAAGCTGGGTGTAGATTTTCTTGTCGAACTTGCCGTAGCTGGAGCCGCCCATGTTGAGCGACACGTACCCGCCGTTGTTGGTCGGGAGCTTCTGCTTGATGATGTCCGCCTCGATGGTAACGCCCAGGTGATTGGCCTGGCCGGTGAGGTCAGCCGCGGCGTGGTAATCGGTGCTCTTGCCGTCAGCGCCCTTCACTTTGAACGCGTTGTTGCGCAGGTAACACCACAGCACTGTGACCATACCCAGTTCGTGCGCCTGCGCGAAGGCTGCGGAGACTTCCTGAATCTGGCGCGTGCTCTCGGCGGAGCCGAAGTAGATCGTCGCGCCGATGGCGGTCGCGCCCAGTTCGAACGCCTGCTCGACCTGGCCGAACATGACCTGATCGAACTGGTTGGGGTAGCTCAAGATTTCGTTGTGATTCAGCTTCACCATGAAGGGAATCTTGTGGGCGTACTTTCGGCTGACCGCGCCGAGCACACCGAGCGTCGAAGCGACGCAGTTGCATCCGCCTTCGATGGCGAGCTTGACGATATTCTCAGGATCAAAGTAGATAGGGTTCGGGGCGAAGGATGCGCCGGCGGCGTGCTCGATGCCCTGATCCACCGGCAGGATGGAGACGTAGCCGGTGCCCGCGAGGCGGCCGGTGTTGAGAATCTGCTGGTAGTTGCGGAGCACGGCCGGCTTGCGGTCGGTCTGGGAGACGACGCGGTCGATGAAGTCGGGGCCGGGCAGGTGAATGGTGGATTTGGGGAAGCCCTTGGCGGTGTGGCCGAGCAGGTCGCCGGCTTCTTTGCCAAGAAGTTCTTCGATACGGGAAGTAGCGGTCGCAGCCATCGCGTGCATCCTAAAAAGAGGGATTGAGTTTTCCGGTCGACTGCGGGCTTACAGAACCCTTCGGCTCATCGGAGCCGATCTCCTGACGCGGCAGACGAATCGATCGGTGGGAGAGAGGATCATAAGGGAGATTGCAGGGGTAAACAAATCAGGTGCGGAAGACCGAGCCGATTAGCCGATGAGCGACCGGCAGGTGAAGTACCGAGGCTATCCCCCTCACATTGGGACGATGGATCAACGGCAGCTGCTTCGATTGCGTTTCATCCCGACACTGACGACGCCCAGCAGCAACAGCATCGCGATGCCCGGCTCGGGCACGCCAACTCCCGTGAACGGCGTGATCAAGACGGTACCTGCGCCAGTTGTCGTGATCGTCCACGGGTTCAGAGAACCACTCTGAAAATCACCGTTTTGAAGGGTGCTGCCCGCGAGCACGACATTGTCCAGTAGAACGTGTGAACCGGTCGGCCCATCGAAAAGGAATGTCAGATTAACGCCGGCGAGATTCAGGAGCGACCCATCCACAAGGAAGCTCGCCGACTCAAAAGCGGTGTCCGGCAGGACCGGCGCGTTGATGGTGCCCAGAAGCATGCCATCGAGCAGCACATCGAGCTGGCCGGTTGTGGTTTCAAACAGGTAATCAAATTCCAGGTTCACGGGGCCGACCAACGGCGTATCGATGTTCTGCGTCAAGGTCACGGGCGATCCGGTGGTGAGGCTGGCGACGAAGTTGCCTTCGGGCACAGGCGTCGCGAGGAAGAGCGTGGAGACCGTCGGAGTATTGATCGGCGAGCCTTCCGGCCGCACCTTGCCGACAAATAGAACCTGTCCGGCGTTGTTGATCGCAACTGTGGGAGTGAGGAGGGAAACGATGAGACCTTGAATGACATCACTCGTGAAAATGACCGGACTGTCATCGATCATCAAGGCCGAGCCGCCGCCGCTTTGAAAGCCAACGATGTGCGCGACCTGAGCCGCGTTGTTGATCGCCAGCGCGTCCGTAGGACCGGCCACGGTATGGGTACCGACCAGGTCGCCAAGTTTGCCGAGCACGCGGCCATCCGACACAAAAATTACATCGGTACCGTTCTGCTTGCCGAACCAGGCGCTGACATTGTTGTCGTTGAGGACAGGCTCAACTCCGCCGACGGCCACACCGCCCCACGGATCGCCTTCAAAGATGTCGCCGGTCTTGGCGAGGAACGTCCCGTCGGAAAGGCCGATGCCGGTGGTGTTGGTCGTGTCGCGCGCCTCGAAGGCGACAACGTCGTTGTTGTTCAGGCCGAAGTTGCCACCGAAGAGAGCGATGAACGGACCGGAAGCGTCGGAATGCACCAGCACGCTGTCCTGGGTGTAGACGCCTGCGCCGCCGCCTTCGGTCTGGGCCTTGAAAGCGATGGTGCCGTTGTTATTGATGTGCGGTGAGGTGATGATGTTTGAAATGGCGCGGCCATCGATGACGCTGTCCTTGTTGGCGATGACGCTGGTCGCCGTGAGGATGGCGTCGTTGCCTGATGCGGTGCTGTCCAATCGGGCAAGAAATGCGATATCACCCGAGTCATTCACATCGGGTCCTTTGGGCGTGAGGACGATTGTCTGGCCGCCGATGATGTCGCCAGTCTGTACCACGAGGACGGTCGGCGTGAAGATGCCGCCGCTGCCGGCGTTGATCGCGCCGGCGAAAGCGATGTGCCCGTTATTACTAAGGGCGACCTGGTCGATCGCGCCGATTGTTCTGCCGCCGATCACATCGTTCTGATCTGCGATGATCTGGTAGTTGTAGCTGATGCCCTCGACCGGTGCCACGATGGCGGCAACCAGCACGAGTGGAGCCAGGGCCGCCCACAGAAACGGCGACCAGCGACACGAGGGATCAGTTGGCGCGATCGCCTTCGTGGTGTGACTGCTTGTGTTTCTCATCTCGTACGACTCCTCATTGCAATGTGCGGCCTGCGCGGGGAACAAAGTAATACATGGGGAATATCCCGAATTCTCTTCAACAATCCTGTGAACTACCCCTCGCCTGCTAACGACAGCCGAACGGCTCCCTTTTAGTATAGTGAACTCGTCCGAATGATCCAAACACCTTTTCCAACAACACTTTTTGCAACAATGAGCGGCAGGGCTCCGACCAGCCCTTGGGCCGAATGGATTCGCTGCTCTTCCGTCTGATGCGCTGGGGATTACTAGGCAGCGAGAGGTTCAGGGAGCCGCCCCTTCGGTCCAGCCCCACTTGTAGCGGTAGCGCCAGGGCGTACACAGTTCCTTCGAGTCGAGCGAATGCACCTGCTGGACATGGCCGTCGGCGAAGAGGGCGTTGGACTTACCCTGTCCATCGCCGTCGGGCTCGTGGAAGTTGGCGAGGACATCAACGATGCTTCCAGGCTGCCCGAGTCTGCCGACGCCCAGAGCGCCGTTGTTGATGGTGTATTCGGAATAGCCGGGGACGATATAGGCGTTCTCCTCGCCGTAGAGAAGCCACTTGGAAGGGTTCTCCTTGGCGGCGCGGGTGACGGTTCGGACACCGTTCTGGCCCTGCCAGTCGTTGCCCGCATACTCATTGAGTGAGTAAGTCCAGGCGGGGGTCTTGTTCTGGAAGCCGGAATCCCAGTCCGGGCGTGTCTTTTCAAAAAGGGGACAGATATAGGCGGCCTCATGCTGGCCCATGTATTTGTAGAGCGTGCCCCGTCGGACTTTGGTGACGTCGTACCACCACGAACCCCAGACCCATTGGCGAGCGCCGGGGTAATAGGTGATGTTGTCAATCGCGTAGGTCTGAGTTGCGGCGAAGATGTAGCTGAGATTGGCCTGGCATCGCGTGCCTTGGCCGGGATGTTTGAAGGCCGGCAACAGCATGGCGAGCAGGATCATGATGATGGTCACGACCAGGAGCATTTCGATGAGCGTGAAGCCTTGCTGGACACGCGGAACGCCCTGCCGGCCGGTGTAAGGAACCTGAGGAGAAGTTACGATGCAAGTCTGACGCGCCATAGGTGGGTCCTCGGTTGGGAAGGAATGAACGGAGGCGAACCGGCCGGGGCGAATCGCGCTCCTCGATCGATTCCACATGCCAATGAATTATGCGGAGACTTCTTTGCGTTATTGCGCATTCTATTTTTCATTTTCTCCATGACGAGTAGCGTCAAATAACAACCGCCCCTCGAACAGAAGGGGCGGTTGAGTGGACTGCGGGTTGTCGCGAAGCGAAGTTACTTGACTTCGACTTCGGCGCCTTCCTTCTTGAGCTTCTCGGCGAGTTCGTCGGCCTCGGCCTTGGGGATGCCGGTCTTGATGGCCTTGGGCGCGCCGTCGACCAGGTCCTTGGCTTCCTTGAGGCCCAGGCCGGTCGCTTCGCGGACGACCTTGATGACCTGGATCTTCGAGCCGCCCGCCGCCTTGAGGACGACGTCGAACTCGGTCTGCTCGACTTCATCAGCCGCCGCGGCGCCGGGGCCTGCCATCATCACCGCGCCGCCCGCGGCGGGTTCGAGGCCGTACTTCTCTTTGAGATAATCCTTGAGCTCGACCGCCTGGGTGAGCGTGAGGCCGGCGATCTTGTCGCCGATTTCCATGATTGCTGCTTCTGCCATGATGAATACTCCAATCGTACATTGCATCTCCAAGAGGTGAGCGAACGTCGCTCATTTAACCCGCATGGGGCCAGTTGGGGACTGAAATCAAAGTTGGTTCCGGGTT
>JBBDXA010000196.1:0-2369 GCA_040902585.1 Phycisphaeraceae bacterium | reverse complement strand
CCCCCCCCCCCCCGGAACTGTCTTCACCCCACCGCCGCGACTGCTTCGCCCTTTTCGAGCTTCTTCTGGACCTGCTCGATGATCGAGGCGATCTGTCCGCCGATGCCGGTGACCGCGCCGATGAGCTGGCCTGCGGCACCGAGGATGACCTGAATCACCTGGGCCTGGGCCTCGACTTTGGTCGGGTACTTCGACAGGGCTTCGACGCGGTCGGCAGCGAACAGTTCGCCGTCCATGATCGCGCCTTTGACCTGAAGGTTGGGCACTTCCTTGAGCCTGCCGATGATGGTGCGGGCTACTTCGACGACGCTGTTGCCGCCGTAGACCATCGCGCAGGGACCGTCGAGAAGTTCGCTGATGCGCTGCAGCGTCGTTTCGCTGAACGCCCGCTTGGCGAGGTTGTTCTTCACGATGGTGATCTTGATGCCTTCCTTGTGCAGGTTGCTGCGCAGGTTGGTATTGACGCCCGAGGCCACGCCGCGGATGTCGATCACGACAGCGCCGGTGACGCCGTCGAACTTCTTCTTGTAGGTGTCGACGATCAGGTTCTTGATCGGTTTGCTCATGGCTGAATCCTTTAGGCCGCTTGCGGCTTGGCAATCGAAACCACTGATAGCACGGATGGCACGGATGGGATCAGGCTGATTCTTTCATCAGTGCGATCCGTGTCATCCGTGGTTGGCTCTCTCACACCGCCGGCGCCGCCTGCGTGAACGCGATCGTTACGCCGGGGGTCATCGTGCCGGAGAGGGAAATTCTCTTCACGTAGTTGCCCTTGGCGGCCGAGGGCTTCATCTTCACGATCTGATCGATGAACGCCTGCGCGTTCTCTTCGATCTTCTTGTGATCGAAGCTCATCTTGCCGACCACGGCGTGGATGTTGCCACCCGGATCGTTGCGGAATTCGACCTTGCCCGCGCCGTATTCCTTCACCGCACGCACGACATCCGGCGTCACCGTACCGCTCTTGGGCGAAGGCATCAGGCCCTTGGGGCCCAGCGTCTTACCCAGCTTGGAGACCACACGCATCATGTCCGGGCTGGCGACGGCGACGTCGAAATCCATCCAGCCGGCTTCGATCTTGGCGACGATTTCCTCGCCGCCGGCTTCCATCGCGCCGGCCGCTTTGCAGGCTTCGATCTTGTCCGCGGTGCAGAAGGCGACGACGCGCTTGCTCACGCCGATGCCGTGCGGCAGGCTGAGCGAGCCGCGGATCTGCTGATCCGCCTGCTTGGGGTCGATGCCCAAGTGGATGCACAGATCGATCGACTGATCGAACTTGGTTTTACGGAAGGCTTTGACGCGGCCGACGGCGTCGGCCAGGGGCAGGGCCATCTTCGGGTCCCAACCCTCCATATCAGCCTTGAGACGTTTGCCGTGAATCACGGGCATGTTTCGGTCCTTTCGATGCGCCTGCCGCGAGCGGAGTCGGGCAAGGTGATCTCCCACGATTAGGGCTCGTGGTAAGCCTTGTTGGTTTTGAGTTCCGGGTTCCTGGTTCCGGGTTGAAGCCGTGAACTCGGAACTCGCAACTCGGAACCCGGAACTTACTGCAGGTCGCCGATCACATCGATGCCCATGGAGCGAGCGGTGCCCGCGAGGGTACGGACGAGGGCCATTTCGCTGGCACCGGTCATTTCCTTGCCTTTGTCCACAGCGATCTTCTTGAGCTGCTCGACGGTGACCTTGCCGACCTTTTCCTTGTTGGGCACAGCCGAGCCCTTTTCGACGCCAGCCGCCTCAGCAAGCAGCACGCTCGCCGGCGGGGCCTTGACTTCAAAGGTGAAGGTCTTGTCGGTGAAGACGGTGATCACGACGCCCACCATCTTGCCGCCCAGCGCCTGCGTGGCGGCGTTGAACTGCGTGATGAACTGGCCGGGGTTGACGCCGTTGGCACCCAAGGCCGGGCCGATGGGCGGCGCGGGCGTGGCTTTGCCGCCGGGAGCCTGAATCTTGAAAACCGTCGCGATCGGCTTTTTCTTGGCCATGATCGAGAATCCTGTGTGCTTCGGGGTGCGAAATATCGCCTGAGAGGTACCGCTTCCAAATAGGGGCCGGGGTCAGGCGAGCCGAGCAGTATAGCGATGGCGCTGGGGATTGCAAAACGATGGAGCGAGCCCAAGCACGATTCATCCGATGATAACTCAGGTTCAAGATGGAGTTCGATTCCATTTGACAGTCCGCATCAGCCCGCTAATCTACTTTGCTGCTCACACAACCCCTCGGCTAGGTAGCTCAGTTGGTAGAGCACCGCATTGAAAATGCGGGTGTCGCCAGTTCAACTCTGGCCCTAGCCATTCGAGGAGACGACCCGTCGCTTGCGGCGGGTTGTTTTGATTTGGGTCAATGCAGCCACGGCATGGGGACTT
>JBBDXA010000195.1:11569-17870 GCA_040902585.1 Phycisphaeraceae bacterium | reverse complement strand
ATGCCAACGTGCAGCGCGTGCTGGCCAACGGCGTGCGCTGGGCGGCGCCGGGCGGCGCGAGGTACTTCGGCGATGGTCGCAACATCACGCCGCCCTTGAGTCCGATCGCGACGCGGTGGAAGGTGGATGAGAGTCTGCACGAGGAGAAGTGAGACTTGCGGGCGGCTACTTGCCGACAGGTTCCTTCTCGCGCGGCAGGAACAGTATTGGCCCCGTGTACTTTCTGGTGCGCACCAGGAACGAGTCTCCCGCTTTGAACACTCGCGTCAGGAGCAGGTACTCGCCTTCGTTAAGCAAACCCTTCACGGTCCATCCCTCCCCCAGCAACTGTTCGCGCGTGCGCAGTTCCTTGCGCCACGCGCCACCGGAGTGATCCGGGTCGCCCCACTTTTCGTTCGACACCGCCAACCAGACGATGCCGTCTTTCTCGATCGTTACCTTCAGCGCGCCCTGGTAAGGGCGCGGCTTGGTGAAACGCTTGTCGGTCAGGTCATCAGGCACATCGAACCAGACCGGCACCCATTCTTCCGTCCGCTTCGAGCCCTTGGGCACCCTTTCGACGTTGCCCCAGTCCGCATCGACCTTCACCACCGCGAAGGGTGGCGGCGCGGGCGTTTGCGGATCGCTCACTTGGGCAGGTCCGGTCGAGGGCGGCGCGTTCGATTCACCCTTGCTGCAGCCGTCGAGAGAAGCCGCGAGCAGAACAATCAACAGATGGAGTCCCGACGGTGGATGATGGGCTTTCATGGCGAACCTCCCGTAACCTGGCAGACTCGGTGAATCGCTTTCGAAAATACGTGCGAGAAGTTTGGAGCACCATCCCGGCAGGGTGGTGCGCTTGCGTATTTCAGTTCGTCTCATGCACCGCCCTGCCGGGACGGTGCTCCAGTTCCGACCTTCTGATTCACAACGGCCTCACCACACTCACGCTCCGCCAGTAATCGAACAGCGTCTCCACCGAGTTCACGCCGCCGCCCAGACCGGATTTGTGGACGCCGCCATAGGGCACGCCGTGGGGGAAGACGTTGTGGGCGTTGATCCAGGAGTTACCCGCGCACATCGCCTCGGCGACGCGCGAGCAGCGGCCCAGGTCGCTTGACCACACGCTGTTGGGCAGGCCGTAGTCCGTGCTGTTGGTGAGCTTGATCGCTTCGTCTTCATTAGAGAACGGCGTGAGGTAGGCGACGGGGCCGAAGATTTCTTCCTTCGCCGCGACGTTGTCGAGCGAGCCTTCGAGCAGGGCGGGTTTGACGTAGTGGCCTTTTTTGCCGGCGACTTCAGCCGCTCCGCCAGGGAGGATGAGCTTCGCGCCGCCCTGGGTTCCCTTCTCGAGGTAGCCGAGCACGCGCTGTCTTTGCTTCTCGTTGACGACCGGGCCCATCTGTGTGCCATCATCCATCTGGTAGCCGACGTGTACTTTCTTGAGTTGATCCACCGCAGCCGCGACGAACTTGTCGTAGATGTTCTTGTGGATCAGCCAGCGCGTCGCATCGCAGCACACCTGCCCCGTGTGAAAGGTGATGGCCCCGGCGAGTTTCGCGGCGGTGTCATTCACATCGACATCCTCAAAGACCACAGCTGCGCCCTTGCCGCCGAGTTCGAGTTTCACGGGCACGAGATTGCGCCCGCAAGCTTCGGCGACGAGCCGGCCGACTTCGGGTGAACCGGTAAAGCTCATGCGTTTGAAACCGGGATGCTGCGAGACAGCAGCGCCGGTCGTCTCGCCCAGACCGGTGACGATGTTGATCACGCCATCGGGCAGGCCCGCTTCCTTCGAGAGGCGGCCGAGATAGATCGCAGATAGCGGCGTGTCCTCGGCAGGCTTGATGACGACGGTGTTGCCCGCGGCGAGCGCAGGCGAGATGCCCCATCCGATGAGCAGGAACGGGAAGTTCCACGGGAAGATGAACCCGCACGGGCCCCAGGGCTGGCGCATGGTCCACGCTTCGTGCTGCTTCACAGCCAGCACGTTTCGCCGTTGCACATGTTGCGAAAGATCGGTGAACCAGCGCAGCGTTTGGATGAAGTTTTCGACATCGCCCAGCGCCTGCGCTTCGATCTTGCCCGCATCGAGCGCCTCGATCTGGGCGATGATGTGTTTGTGTTTCTCGACGGTGTCGGCCAGGCGATGGAGCTTCACAGCCCGGTCGTTGGGCGAGAGCGTCGCCCAGCCTGAGTTCTTGAAGGCGGCGTCGGCAGCCTTCACCGCGGCGTCGACGTCAGCCTTGGAAAGATGATGGACCTCAGCGAGTTTCTCGCCGCTGCCGGGGTCGTGAGTTTCAAAGGTTTCACCGGTGGAGGAGGCGAACTCTTTGCCGCCGACCCACGCCTTGAGCGGGCCTTGCGAGAGGAAGGATTCGACTTCGGGAAGGAGCGAAGCAGCGGTGGCGGTGGTCATGGTGGTCATGGTGGTCATGGCGGGGCTCCTGATGATGGACGGATGGAAAGGGAGTGCTCTTTCAGTGTACGGAGGGCAGCCGGTGATGAAAAGGCAGAATGCCAATGGGATCGCGCGTCGCTGGATTGTTCAGCGACCGTCTGGGTGAGACCTATTCCGGCGGCGATGGAGTCCGCGGCTATTTTTGCCAGTTGCCAAGCAGGACGCACAAGAGGGCTGCCGCGACAATGCAGGCGAGCACGAGGGCTCCCAGTTGCAGGCAGCCGGAGCTGGTTTCGTATGTGCGCGGGCTGTTGGTATCGGGTGTGTTGGAGGGTGTCTGTTGTGTTTTGTTCATGACGGATAACCCTGGCCGGTGGGGCCCGAGTGAGGTCGTGGATCGCGCGCTCACGCAGGGCGACCTTGTCGCGATGCACGAGGTTGATTCGTAAGGAAAGCGCGCGGTGATGAATCGCGAGCAAATGAACGGACTATGAGCCGATCGCGCCGTGCTGTGCATGACGCGGATCAGAATGGTGGATTTGAGACTTCACAGCAGAATCGGAGGAGGGATGTCGATGTGCTGATGGCGAAGGGCCCCGACGGGATCGCGATGGGTAGGCGAGAAGTTTCGATCGCCCGGAAAGCAGGGCTTGCGAAGTGCGATGTCGCTGCCAGCCAGTGTGCCGTCGCAGCGTTCGAGCGATCGCCATGCGAACGTGAGGTGCGGCGTTTCATCGGCAATCGCCGGCATGCACGCGGGATTCGGGTCGGCGATAAGTGAAGTGCAACTCGCGGATGCCTGATCAGCAGGGTTCGCGCCGGGCGGCGAATCATGGCCCAGAGAATGCAATGTCGCAGCGATCAGGATCGTGATGATCCCCAGCGAACGGACGATTGCCTGCAATGGACTGAACGCTGTCATCGGACGGCTACTCGGTAAAGGTCGCTGCCGTGCGTACGGTGCGAAGAAGAAATGATAGGAGCGACAGAACTCGTTGCCAAGCGGCAGGAGGGCGCTTCTGGGGCGTGGTTGGCGCCTCGTCTTCAACGATGGAACTGGGGACGGCCGGTGCCAGGGTGATAGCCGTGCAGGGTTGCCCTGAGCCTGATGCCCTCGCGCGGATGCGAGGGAAGGTCGTGCGTCCGATCCTCCCCGGTCCGGTCCAACACCCCAGCCCGCTTTGCGGATCAGAGGATCATCGTCGCGATGGTGAAGTAGAACGTGAGCGTGCATAGATCCGCCAGGGCGAGTGTGATGGGCCCGGCGGCGATCTTGGGATCGAGCTTCAGGGCGTGCAGGATGGCGGGGACACTCAGCCCCAGCACGCAGGCGGCGGTGATGGAGCAGAAAATGCCCGTGCCGATGACCAGCGCCGGCCAGGGATCGCCGCGCCAGATCAGCACGATGATCCCGACGATCAGGCCGCATGCCGCGCCCAGCATGGCGGCGACCAACGCTTCCCGCCGGGCGGCCCGGTTGAACCACAGCCAGGTGGGCGATGTGGTCCGCAGGGATTGAATCGTGACGGTCATCGACTGCATGCTCACGCTCTCGCCCAGCCCCAGCACGAGGGTCAGGAAGAACGCCAGCACGATGGACTGCGCCAGGGTCGCCTCGAAGACGCTGGTGAGCAGAGCGCAGAGCGTGCCGCTGATGATGGTCGCCAGAAGCCAGGGGATGCGATAGCGGAACGCCTTGATGGGCGAGGCGTCCTTGAGTTCCTGCATGCGCACGCCGACGGACTCGAACACGGCGTCCGTCGCCCTGCGCTCGGCCATGTCGAGCACCTCGTCGGTGAAGAGGTTGATGTCCACGATGCCCCTGATGTGGCGATCATCATCGGTCACGGGCATGGCCAGGAAGCGATGCTTGATGAACAGGTCGCACGTTTGCAGCACCGTGGCCGTGTGCGGCACGCTGATGATGTTATGGATCATGATGTCGCTGACGACCTTGTCCAGCGGCGCGGTGAGCAGCCGGCGTGTGGGGACGACGCCGGCCAGTTCATCGCGCTCATTGAGGGCGTAGAAGTAGACGATCTTCTCGCCCACGCCCTGTTGGCGGATGGCGGCCAGCGCTTCGCCGACGGTCATGTCCTGCCGCAGCGTGGGGAAGTCCATCCGCACGTGCTTGAGGATCGGATCCTGTAGGGGAATGGTCTTCAACGGTTCGGTCAAATGTCACCTCGCAGGCGCTGGCGGCCGTCGGGCAAACGATGCCGACGAACAGTAGCGGCGCATGGTAAGGCAATCGCCGCCGCGGCGCGGTGGCGAGAGTCGGGTGGCACGCTCTGAGGCTCGGCGAAGAGCGTGGCCGAGCGTTCCGTGGCTTCCGCCACGCCCTTCGCCGAGCCTCAGGGCGTGCCACCCCAAATCGACCTGGGCAATCGAAATGCACCCGCAACGGGGTTGACTTCGCCCCGCGTCCGCGCGAGGATACCTGACCCGATCCTGACAGGTGGTTCTCTCATTTTTCTTCTTTTCATGGAGGTTCATCATGCAACACCGAAGCTTTCTCTATGCAGCCATTCTCTGCGTGCCCGTCGCCTTGATCTGGTCCGGCTGCGGCAACGGCGGATCGAATCAGGCCAACGGTAACGACGCGCATGAGCATCACGACCCCTTCAAGGGCGTGAATCATGCCGTGTGTGTACTCAGTGCGACCGAAGGCAACAGCGTGGCCGGCGTGATTCACTTCAACGAGAAGGACGGCAAGGTCACCATCACCGGCGAAGTCACCGGCCTCAAGCCCGACCAGAAGCACGCCATTCACGTGCATGAGTTCGGCGACATCAGCAAGGGCGACGGCATGGGCACCGACGGGCACTACAACCCCGAAGGCCACGATCACGCCCTGCCCGACAAAGACAAGCGACACGCCGGCGACCTGGGCAATCTCCAGGCCGACGCCCAAGGCAAGGCCAAGGTCGAGATCACGGTCAACAACATCACGGTGGCGGGCGAGAAGAACCCGATCCTCGGCCGCGCCATCATCGTTCACGAGAAGGAAGACACGGGCAAAGGCGCAACCGGCGAAGCGGGCGCCCGCATCGCGCAGGGGGTGATCGGTATCGCCAAGTAATCTGAATCCAAATCGAAATCGTCAAAGCCCATGCATAGCTATGCATGGGCTTTGGCTTTTATGATAATCGCATTACAATAAATCAAACACTCGAACAGGAGTCTTCGCATGTCAACCAAGCCCTGGCGCAACTGGTATCACTGCATGAGCAATACTTACGGCACCTGGCTTGACGGCGACGGTCGCGGCTTCCGCACCAGGCATCATCGCGAACATGTCGAGGGCGATTACAAACACCCGCCAGCGAAGGGGAAGTATGACGCCCGGTTTCACGCTGCGAAGAGTTCGATGAAGCGAGACGCGGTGTTGCTGTCGATGGACGTGCGAAAGATCGTGTGCCTGGAGATGGGGCTGAAACTATTGGAGAAGAAGGTGGAGCTGATCGAGATGTGCGTGACGGAAAAGCACTTTCATGCGCTCGCGCGGTTTACGCCCTGGGTCGAGGAAGCTTCGAGCGAAAGCCCAGGGATAGCTATCCCTGGGCTTTCGTCTGAGGCGCCGAAACTACCTGCGATGATCCCGCCGCCGCGCGTCTCCAAACGTCACGGACCTCTGCGCAAACGCCCCGTGCAGATCGACCCCGCACCGCGCCAACTCATCGGCATCGCCAAGAAGCATTCGTCGCACATCCTTCGCTCGCAAGGCATCCTCTTCCCCGGCGGCGTCTGGGCGACGCGCTGCAAGGTCGAACCGGTCCACGATCGCCCGCATCAGGTGAACACCTGCAAGTACATTCGCGAGCACATCGAAGAGGGCGGCGTGCTGTTTTCAACGCTGTATGCAGAGTGGTTTACGCTTCAGGAAGCCGTGAAAGCCCAGGGATAGCTATCCCTGGGCTT
>JBBDXA010000195.1:0-11559 GCA_040902585.1 Phycisphaeraceae bacterium | reverse complement strand
CGGCGCACTTGAACCGGCCGCCTCCGCGCGGTACGGTAAGACATGCCCATCCAACCGCCCACGCCTGACGATGAACCGCAGCTTTCCACGGAGGAGATGCTCGCCGCCGCTGGTTCCGCCCACTCCGAGAGCGAGTTCTTCAACCCCATGCCGCTGGGCTATCGACCCGGGCATCACAAATACGTCATCGTCCTGGGCACCGTCATGTCCGGCCTGGGCAAAGGCATTTTCTCCAGCTCGCTCGCCAAACTCCTCAAAGACAAAGGCCTCTCCGTCGCGCCGATCAAGATGGAGGGCTACCTCAACATCGACTCGGGCACGCTCAACCCTTACCGCCACGGCGAAGTGTTCGTCCTCGACGACGGCACCGAAACCGACATGGACCTGGGCACCTACGAACGCATGCTCGATCAGGATCTGACCCGCGACAACTTCGTCACCAGCGGACAGATCTATCGCCGCGTACTCGACAAGGAACGTCACGGCGGATACCTCGGCCGCGATGTGCAGATGATCCCGCACGTCACCGGCGAAGTGAAGTACCTGCTGCGAAGCCTGGCAGTCAAACAGAACGCGGATGTGGTCTTCGTCGAAGTCGGCGGCACCGTCGGAGACTTTGAAAACGGGTTCTACATTGAGGCGCTGCGCGAACTCGCCTTTGAAGAAGGGCCGGGCTCGACGTGTTTCGTTTCGCTGACGTACGTCATCGAGCCGCAGGCCTTGGGCGAACAGAAGTCCAAGGCTGCGCAGCTGGGATTGAAGAAGGTGATGGAAGCGGGCATTCAGCCGCACATCGTCGCCTGCCGGGCCAAGAACCCGGTGCGCGATTCGGTGCGCGAGAAGATTGCGATGTTCTCCAATGTGCCGATCCATCGCGTGTTCTCGATGCACGACCGCGAGTCGATCTACACCGTACCTGATGCGATGCATGACGCGGCGATCGATCGCGAAGTGCTGAGCATTCTCGATCTGCACGAACGGACGAACCCTGTCGCGGAGGATCGCAGCCGTGCCCGCTGGCACTGGTTCATGAACAAGCTTTCCGCGCCGCGCAAGCACAAGGTGACAGTGGGCATCACCGGCAAGTATGCGGCCCTGCGCGATGCGTATGCCTCGATCGACAAGGCCTTGGAGCACTGCGCGACGCACCTGTCAGCCGAGCTCGATGTGAAGTGGATCGATACGACCGAGATGACGCCCGGGCGCGAGAGCGACGACGCGGCCCGTCAGCTCGCCGGCCTCAACGCGGTCATCGTGCCCGGCGGGTTCGGCGTGCGCGGCACGGACGGCAAGCTGGCGTGCGTGCAGTATTGCCGGGAAAACAAGCTGCCTTACCTGGGCATCTGCCTGGGCTTCCAGATGGCGGTCATCGAATTCGCCCGCCACGTCTGCGGCCTCGACGGCGCGGACTCCACCGAGTTCGACGCCAAAGCCAAGCACCCCGTCATCGACATCCTCCCCGAACAGAAAAAGATCGAAGGCCTCGGCGGCAACATGCGCCTCGGCGGCAAGGATGTGCTCGTCAGTGCCAGCACGCTTGCCGCGTTTCTCTATGCCGAGCAGGCGACGAAGGCACAGGGAATTGGAGACAAGGGACAGGGGACAGGCAGCAGAGGAATAATCCGCAATCCGCGATCCGCCATCCGCATTCCCTCCGAGCCTTCGCTCTCGCACAACCCGGCCCGCATCGATGTGCCTTCGCAGGCGTTCATGATCCGTCAGCGCTTCCGCCATCGTTACGAGGTTCACCCCGATTACATCGAGCGGCTGGAGCAGGGCGGTCTGATCTTCAGCGGCCGGCATCCGCAGCAGCCGATCATGCAGATCTTGGAGCTGCCGCGCACCGGTCCGCAGGCGCATCCTTACTTTGTGGGCGGGCAGTTCCATCCGGAACTGGTGGGCCGACCGCTGCGCCCGCAGCCGATGTTCCTGGGCCTGCTGGCCGCGGCGATCCGCCACGCCAACCCGGAGCTTGCGCCGGAGTTGATCAGCGCGAGGTGGCTCCCTTTTGCGGAGAAGGAAAAGGCGACGGTGGGGGCCTAACGTGAAGGATCAAGCAATGACAAACGATGAAGAGTTTCAGGAACTCCTGAGATTGCTTCACCCAACCCAGCCCGATCATGTGCGATTGGAAACGTCGAAGCGTATGACGGCGGAGCAGAAGTTCCTGGCGGGGTACCAACTGTTCCTGATCGAAATTGCTGAGATGAGAGAGCAAATCCGCCGGGAATCGCCTGGGTTGAATGACGAGGATGTCGAGCGTTTGATCCAGCAGCGACTCGACCGCGAGCGCGCGGAGAAAGGGCCGGTTTGAATTCGTCGTCGACTGGAGTTGTGATGCGATCAACAACCATTCCCATCGTCATCTTCGTGGTTGCCACGTTCCTGCTTACCGGCCATGTTGCCTGCGCCGCCGACAACGCCGCGGACCTCTACAAACGCGCGATGGAGGTCGCGGAGAAGATGCCGGAGAATTCGTACGAGCTGCTCTACGACTTCGACAGCACCGTCGGCAATCCGCTGACCGCAGCGCAGATCGCCGCGGCTGAGGCGGCCCAGCCGGTCGCGAAACTGCTCCTTGAAGCCGAGCGGATGGAAGCGTGTGACTGGAAGCAGAAGTTCACGAGTCCGTGGGACGCGGAGGTCGTTGACGGACTAGGGTCTACACGGATGGTCTGCCGATTCATCGTTCTGCGCGCGGTCCATCATGGACAGCAGGGCCGGTGGAAGGATGCAATCGACGAAGCAATGGCAGCCTGGACGATGGGCCGGCGCCTCGGCAAAGGTCGGCTGGCGATTCATGTGCTGGTGCAGCAGTCGATTGATGGGATGTTCACAGCTAACTTGGCTGCGGCCGCGCCGAGCATGCCCGCCGACGCGAGAAGGCAACTGCTCAACGCGATTGACACCTTGCCGCAGCCTGAGTCTTTGAAAGATGGCTTCGATCGCGATCGGGTGGTCGTCCGCGACTTTCTTCAGGACGGCTTCTTCAAGGATATCGACGGCTCCATGGCACAAATTGTCGAGAGCGCGAAAATCACTCACATGTTCGAGCAGATGCGACGAGGCTTGATCGAAGAGAAGGATCAAATTCCCTTTGATCGCACCCCGTTCGACGCCATCGGCGAGCTTGCGAAGAACGATCCGGACAAGTTCCGCGCTCATGCCAAGGAAATGGCCGCGAGCGAAAATGAACTGCTGAAGATCTTCGACGTGAAACCGGAAGAAACGGAAACCTTCGCGAAGGCATGGAGGGGCAACCTCAATGCGAAGAATCCGCTGGTGAAGCATTTGCTGGAGCCGGTGTCCGAGACAACAGTGATCTTGGCCCGCACCAGTCGGCGCGGCGAAGTGATGACCACGATGCTTCGCGCGGGGTTGCTTTACCTGGACAAAGGCGAAGAAGCACTCACGCAGGTGCGCGAGCCGGGCACCGGTAAAGCATTCGAACTTGTGAAGACAAAGAGCGGATTCGAACTGCGGTCGTCTTTCTTCAAGGACGCGGGCGAGGAACCTTGGTCGCTTCCTTTTGGATTCTCTCCCGCCGAGTGAACTGAGACGCCCGGTTATGCTCGACTGGCTCCAGCAACACGAAACGCTCCTCTGGTGGCTGGGCATCAGTTCGATTGTCACGTTCATCGGCACGCTGCTGCTGGTGCCCTGGCTGGTCGCGCGCATTCCTGAAGACTACTTCCACGAGAAGAAACGCCCCGCGCTGGCGTGGTGGCAGAAGCGCCCGGCCGTTCACATCGCCGTGCTCATCCTCCGCAACGTGCTGGGCCTCATCGTGCTGCTGGCGGGCGTGGCGATGCTCGTTCTGCCGGGGCAGGGGATCATCACCATCGTGCTGGGGCTGATGCTGATGACGTTTCCCGGCAAGTACCGCTTCGAGCGCTGGCTGGTCAAGCGCAAAGGCGTGCTCAGGGCGATCAACTGGATTCGCGCGAAGATGAAGCGCCCGCCGCTGGTGGAACCGGCACAGGTGAACCATGAAAGCCCCGCTCAGGGCTGAATCACCTCGAGCTCGATGTCCTTAAACGCGACCTCCATCCCCTCGCCGGTGTGTAGCTGAAGGGCGATGTGGCCCCGGCGATCGAGCTTGTCATCCTTCAGGTCCACGCAGAGCTTGCCGTTGATCCACGTCTGAATCCGCGGGCCCACAGCTTTGATCTCGTAAGTATTCCACTCGCCTTTTTTCACGTGGGCTTCGGCGGATTTGTCCCACAGCGCTCCGCGACCTCCGGGGCCTGAGTCGAGGAGCTTGCCCCACCACTGCGGGCCGATGTCCGCCTGCAAGCCATTGACGGTGCCGTCCTCCTGCGGTCGACAGCGAAAGAAGATACCGCTGTTGCCGACATCGCCGACGAGCTTCACGCTCAGCTTCAATCGGAAGTCCGTGACCACCATCTGGCTGACGAGGTACTTGTATTCCTTGAGGCCATCGGACTTGGCGATGATGGTGCCGCCCTTCACGGACCAGTGTTTCGCATCGCCTTCCCAGTTGGAAAGATCGACGCCGTTGAACAGGCCCCACGCGTTGTTGGCGGTCGCGAGCAGCGGCGTCTGTCCGCCGCCGGCGAGGTAGGCCACCAGGTCGCGCAGGTGTTCTTCCTTGAGCTGTTCGATCAGGCCTTCGGGCATCATCGATTTCTCGCTGAGCTTGCGGCTGCTGATTTCGTTCTTGGGCGTGACCACGATGCCGCCGGTGGTCTTGAGCGTCAGCGCCTGATCATCTTCGCGATCGATGATGCCGACGATGAGCTGATCGTCTTCGGTGCGGATTTCGGTGGCCTGGTAGTCCTTGCCGATGAGGGCGTTGGGGTCGACGACGTTGGTGAGAAAATAGTCGAGGTTGGCGCGGTTGGAACCGGTGATATCAGGCCCGACCTTGCCGCCTGCGCCAAAGAGCGTGTGACACTGGGCGCAGGTGAGGGCGTAGATGGCCCTGCCGTGCGCGAGGTCCGGCTCCTGTTTGCCTGGCCTGCTGAGCAGCTCCTTCAACTCGGCGATTTTCTTTTGCTTGTCAGCAGGCGTGTCGCGCACGGTGCCCCACAGGTCGGTGATCGCATCCTGTACTTTCTTGTCTTCGATCAATCGCAACTGACGAATCGCATCAGCAGGCACATCGCTGCGCGGAATCGCATCCTTCTTCACCGCGTCGATCAGGCGGTTCGCATAGCTGACGCGGGCGGCGAGCGTGGTGATCGCCGCCTGTTTCTCGGGCAGTGCCAGCGTCTTGTAGGCCGCGATGAGCACATCAGGCGTCTTCGCATCGTCATAACCCGAGAGCGCGCGGATCGCTTCGAGCCGCATGAGCTTGTCGCTGACCAGTTCGTGCAGGAGCGGGGCGAGGTCGGCGACCTTGGCGAGGACGAGGGAATCGAGCGAACGCCTGCGCGCCTCAGCCGAAGCCTTCGTGTCCTTCAACGTGGCCTTGAGCGAGTCCAGCGCGGACTTGTCGCCGAAGGTCAGGGCCAGGCCGAGCGCCTGCTCGCGCACCTTCGCATCGGGGCTTACTTTGAGATTCTCGTAGACCGCAGGCCAGTTCTTGGGCATCGCGACCTGACGCCGACCTTTCATCGCTTCGTTGATGCCCTTGAGAAAGTCCAGGTGGACGGCGGGATCATCGACCTGGCCCAGGACATCGACGAGCGCGGTGATGGCGTCGTCGGAGTCGTCGGCAGCACATTCGTCATGCACCACGAACGCAAGAGCAATGGTAAACAAAAGAGTCGAAGCAAAACGGTTCACGAATGGCTCCTCTGGCTTTCGCATTCGAGCAGTCGGGTAGATCAGCGACCTACCGGCGGAGCATCCAGATACTGGGGTTGCGGCTCGTATGAAACACGGAAAGGATTCGAATCGAATCATCTGCCCTGATTCGAAAGTAAACACAATAGTCGAACCTTCGCGTGATGACTGCCTTGTGAATATCCCGGTAGACGTTGGGAAAAGCTTCGGGCATCAGCGCGATTCTGGTCAACGCGGTCTTGATCTCCGTCAGGAACTCGTCGCCCAGGCCGGCTGTCTCCGCGTTATACCATTGGGCCGCCTCATGAAGCTCCGCGCGTGCCGCTCGGTGAAAGGTGACGGGACGACTCATCGCCGCAACCTGGCGCGGGCTTCCGCTTCAACCTGTTCCCATGGAATGGCGTCGTCGGGGTGGGCATCATCGTCGGCGATTCGTCGATCAAGCTCCGCTTTCTGCTCATCAGTAAGTTCGCTGGCCTGTTCGCGAGCGAGGTCAGCAAGCAGCAATCGCATGAGTTCGATGCGATCACCGGGATTCAGTTCACGGGCCGTATTCAGGGCGTGGGTCAAAGTCATTGGAGATTCCCTTCAAGGATTGACGAGGCGGCGTCCGGGTGAACAAATCTATTTTACCGTCGCCACCCGCCGCGCGATGTATTCCCTGATCACCGGGACTTTACTCACGGCCGCCAGCTTCAACGCCCGCGTCTTATCCGCGGGCACCAGCGGCTCGATCGCGTACCAGTAGAGCAGCGGCAGATTCTGATCATTCTTGTCCGCTTCGTGCTTCACGAGCTCTTCCACGATCGCCCAGCGCTGCTCCAGGGGCAGACGCTGGCAAGCGGAGGCAAGATAGAGACGGACGACCGGCGAGGGGTCGTCCATGGCGAGCGCGGCAAAGGCCTTAAGCGCGTCTTCGCCGGGCTTGCCATCCTCGCAAGTGAGCTGGATCGCCCACGCGCGGATGTACTCATCCTTATTGGCAAGGAAACCATGCTTCCCGTCGTCGGCGCCCTGCGTCCACTTGAACCACACATCCCAGCCATCCACCGCGTGGAGGGCCCACATCAGGCGCAGCACCTTCGGCGTTTCCTTCTCCACCGCCAGACGCTCGACGAGGCGCGCCATCGCCTTGGTCATGTCCTTGCCGCTCCCCGCACGCTCCTGAAGCACCCGCCGTGCCTGGCGCACCCACCAGTCGTTCTTGTGCGTCTGCAACTTCACCAGCTCTTCTTCGCTCGCCTTGCTCAGATCGATGTTCTTCACCGGCTCCGGTTTGCCGTAGGTGATCTTATAGATGCGCCCGGTCTTGAACTCCATGTCCTGGTCATGCGGGCGAAGCTGATGGCAGGGTCGCTGATCGTACCAGTCGTTGAGGTAGACGCCGCCGTCGGGGCCTGTGGTGAGGTACAGGCCGCGGACCCATTTGTCGCCGTTGTCGAGGAAGCCCGCGCCGCGGTCGCCGTCTTTGGCGGGTCGATCGTGCGGGCCGAACTTGGCGGCGAAACCGGAGCCTTTGCGTTCGAGCCAGTCGACGTGGACTTTGCTCGCGTGGATGTTGTTCATGAAACATTGATTGCGGTACTGATCGGGGAACTGATCGCCCAGGTAAATCATGCAGCCGGCGAAGGCGGCGGCGAAGTGATTGTGCGTGCGGATGGTTTTCAGGTCGGCATACGTGTTGGGATTGTTGTGCTGCCCGCCCTGCCGGTGATACCGGCCGCCCTGGATGATGTGAAAAAGATGCGGGATGACGCAGGCGGTCATGAAGGCCTGGCCGTGGTCGTTGAAGTCCACGCCCCACTGATTCGAACCGCCCTCGGCGAAGACTTCAAATATTTTCTTCGTCGGATGCCAGCGCCAGATGGCCGCGTTGACGGGCGTGCGATCCTTGTCAGGCGTGCCGGGCTTTGCGGGCTTGGAGTGAGTGAAGACACCCTGGCAGCCGTAGAGCCAGCCGTCGGGGCCCCAGATGAAGCTGTTGAGTGTTTCATGCGTGTCGTGCCAGCCCCAGCCGTCGAGGAGTATTTCCGCTTCGCCATCGGGCTTGTCGTCGCCGTCTTTGTCGGGGATGAAAAGCAGGTTGGGCGGCGAGCCGACGTACACGCCGCCGAAGCCGACCTGGATGCCGGTGGCGAAGTTGCCCTTGTCCCAGAAGAGTTTTTTGGTGTCGAACTTGCCGTCGCCATCGGTATCTTCGAGGATGACGATGCGGTCGTTGCCTTCCTTTTTCCACTCGGGGTAGGAGAGGTTTTCGATCACCCACAGGCGGCCGCGTGCGTCGATGGCGTAAGCGATGGGCTGCACGAGGTCCGGTTCACCGGCGAAGACGTTCACCCTGAAGCCTTCGGGCAGGGTCATTGCTTTGGCCGTGGCATCGGGCTTGTTGTACGTGCCGGGCGCGGGCGTGCGGTTCAAGCCCTGGGCGAAGGCCGGAGCGCCGAGAGCGAAGAGTGCGATGATGAACGCGTGGCGAGGCAACATGAGCGACCCTCTCGTGGGATGAGTAATCGAGCGGAACCGGGCCATTATACGGATGAGGATTGCAGGCCAAAGCCCAGGGATAGCTATCCCTGGGCTTTGGGCTTTGGCTATCCCTGGGCTTTGGCGCAGCGCTTCACAAACGCCTCGTACTGCTGCGGCGTGTCGATGCCGTGATGGGCGACCTGCGTTTTGATCACGGCGATGGCGTAGCCGTGCTCCAGGGCGCGGAGTTGTTCGAGCTGCTCCATCTCTTCGCAGGGCGTGGCCGGCAGGGTGACGTAGTGCAGCAGAAAGTCCTTGCGATAGGCGTACAGCCCGGGATGTTTCAAGGGCGGTGCGAACCTGCGCTGATCGCGATCGAATGGAATCAGGGCACGTGAAAAGTACAGGGCCCGCATGCGCCCATCCGCGCGGGCGGTCACCAGCTTGACGATATTCGGATTGCCCGCGTCTTCATCAGGGTGAAACTCGCTGGCGAGCGTCGCCATGGGGGCGTCGGGATCGAGCATGAGCCCGTCGATCAGTTCATCGATCACCCGTGGCTCGATCTCCGGTTCATCGCCTTGCACATTGACGATGATGTCATCGGGTCCGACCTGCTTCTGAAGGTTGCGGACGACCTCGGCGATGCGGCTGGTGCCGTTGGGATGTTCGCCGGTCATCACCGCTTCGCAGCCGAACTCGCGCACGGCTGAAAGGATGCGGTTGTCATCGGTGGCCACAATGATGCGTCCGATGTGTCGGGCCAGGCGCACGCGCTCGACGACATGGCGGATCAAAGGCTTGCCGGTGGAATCGGCCAGCGGCTTGCCTGGGAAGCGCGTGGAGGCGTAGCGAGCGGGGATGACGGCCAGGGCGGGCATGGGGAGATTGTAGTCATCTCGCGGAGCAAGATGACTACGGCAGCACTTCCTGCCGCCAGGAGCCGGGCACGGGCTTCATCGCGCCGGTGGCGTCGGGAGCGAGTTCCACGCTGAGCAGGCGGGCGGCGGTGCCGGAGTTGCCCGAGCCGATTTGGCCCTTTCCATAGAGCCGGACGGATTGGGTCGCATCGTTGGTGAGATTGCCATCGGTTTCATCGACGAGCTTGATGGCAAAGGTGGCGTCTTTGAAGGTGATGTTCTCACTCCATGTATTGTTCGCAATGGCCGAGCGCCAGCCGGGGTTGATCTTGATCTGAAGTCGGGCGAACTCGACGGCGGCCTCGGCGGCGTTCTGGGCGACGATTGCGCGCCTGCCGATGTCCACCATGCGATTCTGTAATTGGCCGGCGAGGACCGCCGAGACGCCGATGACCATGACGATCATCGATGCCCCCAGCGCCGCCAGGTACACCATGCCGCGACGACGCGGGCTGGCGCGGCGCATCAGGATTCGGGATTTCATCATTCGATTCATGTCAATCCACGTTGGCGCGCAGGGCCGTGAGCGTTGCGACTGTCTTGCCGTTGAACTCGACGATCACCTCGATTGATTTGAGACCTGATTCGCTGCCCACGGTCGTCTTGGGGCTGGTGGTGCTGACCCAGGTGACGAGTACCTTTCGCGTCCAGCCTGTGAAGCCGGGCATCGCGGTGCCGTTCTTGTAGGTCGGCGGCGACTCGGTCCAGCCGGCGTAGTCATCCACGTCGTCAAACGGACTGCGGGTGCCGTTGTTTTCATCGGCACCCGGTCCCATGCCGGCCTTGCCCTCAGGATCCCAATACGCCTGCTGAACGATTTCGCCCATCAGGTGCTTGGCCAACTCGAGGCCCTTCTGCCGGGCCGTGACAAGCAGTTCACCTTTGCGAGCCGAGCCAAGGGTGTTGAGGACCGCGGCGTACATCACGCTGATGATCAGCACCGCTATCGTCGTTTCGATCAGGGTGAAGCCGCGACTCGCGGCGCGAGCCCGGCCTATTGTGTTCGTGTTCGTGTTCGTGAGGGGCGAGGTGTGCATCATTGCGGAGTACCTCCCGCGCGGATGCGCACATGGTCGAACGTCGCGCCGGTTTCGCTGGACTCAGGGAACAGGCTGATGCTGCCGTTGGCCACCAGGGTGACGATGTTGTACTGATACGTGCCCTGGTACTGTCCGTTGATGGCGCAGATGACGGACTGACTTGCGGGGTTGACGTAATAGTTGATCTGCAAGTTGCCCAGCGGGAGATTGTTGAGGGTCGCCAGCGTGGTGGGAACGAGGAGGTCGCTGCGTGAACCCAGCTTCAGTTGCTGCGTGCCGTTGCTCAGGTTGCGAAGTGTCGTTTCGAGGACGCCGCAGGTCAGGGCCTTGCGGTCGACGTAGAAGGTCATGCTCGCGCCGTTGCCGGCGGTGGTCGTGTCCGCCATGCGCGTTTCGATGGTGGTGAACGAAGCGAAACTGTGAGCGGAGTTGGTGGTGATGGTCTGCGCAGCAACCCACTTTCCGCCGCTGAGATAGTTCTGGTTGAACGGGAGGTTGCTGCTCCAGTCGTAGGTTGCATCGGCATTGGTGTCGATGCCGGTCGGGTTGTGGGAGAAGTTCAGCTCCCAGAACGCAGAGAGCACTTCGGGACGATTCATCAGGGCTGTGGCGGTGGTGATCTGATTCGTCGGCTCGACCGTGGTCGTCGCGCTGACCTGAACGCCGGTGATCACCGTGCGCTGCACGGACTTAGTGCCCGGCGTGGATATCTTTCCGTACACCTCGTAACGCAGGGAGTTGGAACTGGAGATATTGTGGTTTCCCTGCGTTCCCGTCAGCATGCCGCTGCCGCTGCCGTTGGTGAATTCGATCTGAGCGGCATCGCCCACTCCACCGTCTTCAAAGACAACACACACACCCGATGCGGGAGAGATACCGCCGGCGTTGTCGAAGGTGACATATGTACTCTGAAAGCTGCTCGAGAGGTTGGCCTCGGATTCAGACGCGGCGTCGATGATTGTCGAGGTCGGCTTGTTCGCACCATCAGGTTTTCGCAATCGGATGTGCAAGGTTCCGTACGCCAGACCATTGCGTCTGGCGCGGGCACGCACTTTGGTGATGCGCCAGCTCACCGCGTCAGCAGGCAACGTCGGATTGAAGTACTGGCCGGGAGAATTGGAACTGCTCACATCAGAAATGCCCTGGTTGTAACTGGAAGGGTAGTACCCCACCAGCAGTTGCTCGGCACCTTCCACAGGCGGGCCGGGGTGAGTCTCCGTCACGCCGGCGGTGTCCCAGGTGAATGCGAAGGTGTTGACCTTCTCCAGCAGCGGAGTCGCCGTGCCGTTGATGGTTCGAATGAGTGGATCACCCGGGTTGCCGGACCATTCGTAACGCACCAGCTCCGGCAGGCCGTCACTGGTGCGGGGGGGAAGGGAGAA
>JBBDXA010000194.1:0-17880 GCA_040902585.1 Phycisphaeraceae bacterium | reverse complement strand
TCATCGAGAACCGCGCCATCATGTGACTGGCGGATAACACATTGGACCCCAGTCCTCATCTGCTCCGCAATTGATGATGACAAGAATGGTCGCTGGAAGAAGGAGCCCGAGCATTGTCGAGCATCGCCGCAATGATGTGCGGTTCAGTTTGCTGCCAAAGGTTGCCGCACCGTGTATCAATTGGCATCGCATGAAATAGATTCGATCCAACAGGGCTTCCAGAATCAAAGCCCATCGACGTTCGATGTACCAGGAGGCTGCCTGCCGACGGTCTTTCGATGTCTGAAAGGCTCTTTCCTTCGTAGGGTCACGCCAGAAATATGAGCCCAGAAAGTTGTCGTCCATGATCGCGATGACCAGCTTCTTGTGCTCGATGAGAACTGATTCAATCTGCTGGCCGCTGTCGAGCTTCAATATTCGATCCATGAATCGTCGCCAGCATTCTCGGTCGGGTCCTGGCTCCTGAGCCTGCTCATTCCATTGTCCATACATGGCGTTGAACGCAATCCATCGGCAGGTCAGTGCCACGTCCAGGTCCTGATCGCCTTCGATCAATTCCACACGCTGAAGCCAGCTGCACACCCGGTGAAACCTGATATTGGTTGGATGGCCATCCCGCTGGGCGGCGAGGCGATCTTTGATCGGCTTCCAAAGGCGACGGAGTTCGTGGACGTTCACGTATTGCTCCCTCCTGCGGAAACAAGGGTGTCGGCAACGGCAGCCAGCATGTCACCTTGGGCAACGCCTTCGCGCCATTCAACCGGAATACCCTCTGTGCCCCAGCAGGCTCCGGCAAACTGCCCGCACACCGCGCCGGTCGTGTCCGCATCGTCGCCAAGGTTCACTGCTCGCAGGACTGCCTCGCGACAATCTGCGGCATCATGAAACGCCCACAGTGCCGCCTCCAGACTGTGAACCACGTAGCCTGATCCGCGTATCTCCGGTGGCTTTCGCCGGCGGAAACTTCCGCTGGCAACTTCGTCGATGGCCGGGTGCAGCGGCTCGACCTTCCGAAGCACATCCAACGCGGGCCAATCCGGCGCAAGAACCTCATCGCGTGATTCACCGGCCATCAACGCCGCGAGAACGAGGGCCATGTAGCGACATGCCGACAGGCATTGCGGGCTCGCATGCGTGGGGAGACTGGATTCGGCGGCGAGACGTGAAAGCACTTCGATCCGAGTGGGATACAGATTGCCGAAAGCGATCGGCACCGGCGCAAGCCGCATGATGGAGCCGTTGCCACTCGCTCGCTCATGGCTGCTGGCCGAGCTGCGAGTATCGCCCGACCGAACGAAGGTGCTCAGCGCGGCGCGAGTCGTGATGCCGATGTCGAAGCACACGCCGTTCACCGAGTACTTGCCGCGCTGCCACCAATCAACGTACCGCCTGGCCTGGTCGTTCAAGTCCCACCCGACGGTCACGATGCTGTCAGCGAGCGCCAATGCCATGGACGTGTCGTCAGTCCACTCGCCGGGATTGAGGCCGTGCGGACCACCGGCGCGGAAGCCGGTCACGGGCTCAAAGGAACCGGGCGGACGGAACTCGACGGCGGCACCAAGGGCATCGCCGATAGCAAGCCCCAAGAGTGTGCCACGTTGCCGTCGTGATTTCCCGTCGCTCGCCATGAGACAAAACTCCACCCATGGGAATCAGGAGTGTTGCGGAATCCGGAACTGTATTTCAATACCAAGAACCATAACTGACGGATACCTTCGGGCAGGTGTTTTTGAATGGGCACATGTAGCAAGGGCCGCCGTCTTCGGCCCGGCCCGACTGCTCAATCTTCCGTATCTTGCGATATGCACGGTCGATCCGTTTGAGCGTCGATGTCCACGCGTTCGCTCGGACTCGAATCTCCGTTCGCTGAAAGGCCGGTTTACGGATGCGCCTTAGATTATTCACCCAGCGGTACTCATCGAAGAATGTCTGGCATTGGCGGGCGTCAAAGTGCCGGCCGACGTGCTGCTTGTACAGAACAAGTTGCAGGGGATCTGGCTTGCCGAAGTTCATGCCGCTCTTGTGGTCGACGACCGCGAACTGATCTTCACGGCGAAGAATGAGATCGACGATGCCCAAACACACCGGCAATTCTTCACCCAGATCCAGGACAAACGGCTCCTCCACCGCGACCACCTCCCAGCCGGCGAAGACGTTCTCAAGGATCAGCTGGAGGGCGTTGCTCAGGTGATCGTGATCTTCGCCTTTGGTGGTGCGGGCGAGAAGTGTGTGCAGGTTGCCCACATTCGGCTCGCGGCGGCGTCGATTCGCCCGATAGATGCGTGCGGCCAGTTCGTGAAACAGGCGACCCTTTCGGAAATATGCCGGCTCGGGCACGAGTCGCCTTCGCTCGACATATTCCATGAGGTATCGCTGGGGACAGAATTCGACTGATGTGATTTTGCTGAAGCTGAGATGAGGAGTGCCTTGCATGTCGAGTTGACGGACAAACGCTCGAAAACTGCCCTTCCATGCAGCCAGCATACTGGCAAGTTGTTCGTGCATCCCCATGGTCATCTTCCTTGCCGACGGGAACAGTCGCTTGACACTTGCTGATCGGCAGTCTTCCCCCAGCTAACTAGCTTCCTCATCTTCAAGGCATACTACTTTGTGCGCCTGACAGCCCACTGTCAGTGAATCGCCCGCAATGGAAGCTCGATATTTTTTGCCAGTGTCCCGGTTCTGACCTTCATTCAACTAATCGGGTCGCTTCCATACGGAAAGATCCACTCGCAACCTCTGAATCATGTCGGCAGGCAAATCCACGGATCCAACTTCATCTCCGTCATCGCCGAGATCCTCATCATCAGTTCCGATTCCCATTTTCTGTCGCCGCCGATGTTCAGAGTCGGCATGATTCGGGTCGATGCGGCCTTCAATTCGCATATCGCCTCCGAGAGTCACCTCGAACAATTGGGCGCGTCGATAAAGTTCCTCGAACATCCGTTCGTCGTACGTTGCCGCCAGATAAGGAACTGCGATCTCCAAGGTGGGGCCTTCTCCCTGCTCGACTCCCATCCGTTCTCGCTCCACCTTGCTGCCGATCCGGTCTGTGCGCCCGGTACGTTGTTCAATCGTCGCCGGGTTCCAACACAAGTCGTGATGGATCACGTGACGACACTCCCGGTGGAGGTCGATGCCCTCCTGGCCGACTGAAGTGGAGACAAGGATCTCCGGGCGATAGGGCGTGTTGAAACCAAGAAAATAACGGTCCCGATTCTGCGTATCGCCCTTTACGAGCTGGACAACGTTGCGATTCTCCGCACCGGCTCGATAGCCGGCCAGAAGAGCATGGTTCTTACGGGCGCGATCAAGCGTTTCCAAATAGGCGTTGACGCGATCTCGCAGGGATTCCAAGTGTCCGTCGAGAGGTCTGATGTAACGGTCCGAAAGATAGCCTGCCCAACGTGTTGTATTGTCCTTTTCAACCGTGGCCAGGTAACGAAGCAAGAATTCTTCAGCCATCAGGATACGGCGGAATACCTGGCCTGCCACGGCCCGGGTCTCCAGATCGAACTTAACCAGTATCTCCCGATGGCGCATGGCCAAGATTGGTTGAAGGCCGTCAATGGCCGCAATCAGGCCGGGTTGAAAGTATGGAGCAACGACCTCCCCGATCGCATCTTCACGGAGACGTCGTACCCAAGCCGCAACGGCATCCTCATTCGTGTGCTTGCCCTGGTTGGTTTGCTTACCAACATCGTCTTCTTCAGCGTCGAGAGGGTCTTGAACTTGATGACGCGCCTCAGGGTCCGCAGTTTTTCTTGCGCGGCCTGCCCGTTCACTCCGGGAAAGTGGTTCTCTGGCTTCCAACCAGCTTGGCTGAGCAATCCGCTCTTGAAGTACAGGACAGTTTTGGAGGACTTTTTCAAGCCACTTGCTTCCTTCAGAATGCCCGTTCCACCATCTCACAGCAACGTGCTCCGTCGCCGCGAGGAGCAGCCGCCGATCTGGCTTGTCCGAGTCAGAATACTCCCCCTGCTCGATCAACAAGCGTCCTACTTGCTCGAGTTGATCCGAACCCAACGCCACACTCGCAGGTACGCCTACCCGATCATTTCCAACTGCGCCGAGCAGCGGGTGGTCCTGAATCAACGAGAACAGCGCCTCGCGCCGATTGAAGAACCGCTTCCGGAAGTTGTCGAATGCTAAGGCACCCCCAAACACGCTTTCACGAACCTCCGCCAGGTAGCTGCCGATGGCCGCATCAAGCCGATCACGGACGGCCTCGGCCGTCTTGGTGTACACACAGAACACGAGGGACTTCTGGCCCTTCTTGAAGAACTCCAAGGCCCGCCTTACCGTTGCATCGACCTTGCGATGTTCAGCATCCGGATCATGCTCTTCAGTTCTTTTGCCAATCGTCTCATCGAGGATGGCTCGGTAAGACCGGAGAATTGGATTGCTCGAAGTGGCGAGCTTCTTCCAAACGGCAGACGTTTCAATCAGATGTCGGTAGCTGCCCGTGAGTTCAGCCCCCAGTCCCGGCAAACCTCGCTCCTCCTTGGCGAGTGCCACCGCTCGCATCATTAGGTAGTGAGGAAGTTCGTCATTCCCGCGAATCTCAATGCCGGGGAACCAGGTGAAGTCCGAACTCCCACGGCTGCTACTCGATGCGGCCGCTTCTCCTACAAAGTGCTCGCGATAACCTCGGCGATGTTGATGACGGATGACAATCGGGCGCAGGTGCCTTCGTAAGGAGGTGTTTCGCCGTTCAAGCTCCATTGCGGCAGCGATCGCATGCTTCACTCGTGGCGGACAAATCTGACCAGCCAGCGCAGGCCGATCCGAGTCGGCGGTCGCCATAATCGCATTCCATGCCTCGGCGACACCCCCTTGATCTGTGATCTGAAGAGCCTTCCATCGTCGACGAAATGCCTCCCCGGCATCGCGAGCGGCTTCCATTGCGCTTCGCAGTTGTGATTCAGCATCGTCAAGTTCGACAACGCGCTGACTGGGCAAGGACAGCACACAGCGGAGCTTCAGTAGGCTCAACAATTCATCATGGCGCAGTTGAAACGGGGTGGCCGACAGGCCAAGTAGACGACAAACCTTCCCCGCAGCAAACGCCTCGAAGTAGCGTCTGGACTGAACCTGATTCTTCAGCCCGTGAATTTCGTCGATCATGACAAGGGACAACTGTGGCCAGTCTGACACCAACGCATATCGGGCCAGGTCATCGAGTAGCCTTGAAAGTGTCCTTCCATCCGTCCCAGTCAAAGCAGTTGCCAAACGATCGGTGACATGCGGGTAGCTGCTCAGCGCCCGAGAGAAGGCACCTGCCAGATCGGTGGAAATAGGATCGTCCCACAAAGGGGCGGAACTCCTCAGATCGAGCAACTCATTCAGCTCTGGGATGCCGAAGTTGTCGAAGACCTTGCCCTTCCGGCACCAGTAACGGCGGATGTCCGGGGGAGTGTGCAAGTGACGGAAGAGTGCCGCCAATCCCCGCCTTCTCCACAGGTCGCGATCATGGAGCGCTGCGCCGAAAACGCTCTGCTTGGCAATGAGCAGCATGGGCTTGGAACGTGTGGCTTCACGGATTTTCTGCGTCAGATTCACCACGTTGCCGGACTTGCTGCTGTTCTCGATCGGAGAGCGAATCTGTAGCCAATCCAGTCCGCCGTCATGCCTGGCACAGTCTTTTCTGAATGCTTCAGCTTCGCGCATCCACTTGTTGAACAAGGCATCATTCGTCGGTGTCAGAACCATTACCACGGGCTTGTTTGCGGGAAGCCCATCGGGGCATTCGCCACGACGGATCGCGTCCAACATCGAAACAGCAGTCGCGAGTCCCACGTAGGTTTTCCCCAAGCCAACTTCGTCAGCGAGGATCATCAGCTCACGTCGTTCGTGCGTCTTTACACCAAAAAACTGCCGAAGAATGGCGTGGGCTGTCTCCGTTTGTCGTGCACAATCATGCGCGATCTGATGAGAGAAGACATCACTACCGCCAAAGACTTGACGCAATGAGCGACCGAGGTCGATTTCTGGAGATGGTTTCAATTTGCATCTCCGAGAATGCGTGCACGATAGAGACAAAACCCTTCGGTTTGCAGTTCTTCGTACCGAGAGGCAAGCGTGTCCAACAACTCCCGGCAACGGGTGATCACTGGTGTGAAGCACTCATGCAATTCGGAATCGACGGCGGCGGCCTGACAACGAGTCAGCGCGGCGAGTATCTCCGGAAATTGAAATCCCACGGCCGTAGGAGTTTTCAGCGGCTCATAGTTGGAAGGTGGTCGAGTGAGACTGGCAAAGGCCCGCTCTGCCAATTCCAGTGGACTTGTAGGGCCTCGCAGCACAGCATCGAGTGACGAAAAGGAATAGCAGGCACGGTGAATTTCGGCCTCTATGCCGGGTATCGCCTGGACAAAGCGGCGAATGAAGTAGGCAAGGATTCTCCTGGTATCAATCGGGGCGTCGGGCTTTGGTCCGGGCGAACCGTCGCCTGAAGAGCCACCTCCGTCGTCCCATTCATCGGGTTCCTTACCGAAGAGAAAATACTCAATCAGCTCGCCCTCGGTGGGCTTTCGTCCCATGAGTATTAACGGAAGCTGCGTCTTGTCATCAAACCTGACGGGATAGTTCGCCGAATGACCGTGCCAACGAGCCTCGATAAATACGTTGGGCTGAGCCTGCTGGCTGGCCGATTCTGTAGGAAGACGCCGCAGTGTGTCGTCGCACCTGTCGCAGGAAATCAGGTCAGTGGTGATGGTCTCAGGTTGACCTTGTCTCTGTGCATCCGGCTGATACAAGAGCCAGAACCCTGCATCCTCAGACTTCGCTGGAATGGGCATTAGGAGCACAAGGTCGGAAGGAACGACATCTCGAAACCGAACCGTAACGATCGTTCCGGTGGCGATCACCTCCGCAAGAAAAATTGGGACGACAGATTCATCTTCATCGGTTGGATGCACCGTTGCCGGTGCGCTGTTGGCATGAACCTCGATGGCCGGACCAGCAAACTCCAACAAGCCGGTAAGTCGCTTCCTTTGGCTCGGCGAAAGTCGGTACACGAAGCCGGCTTCAAAGTTCGAGGGACCACCGAGGCTCAGCCCGCGGCGTGTGCAATTGGAAGACCCCGTGTAGATCACGCTGCCCTCAGTTCCGTCCAAAAGAATCATCTTCGCATGCAGGGCTCGCTGGATATCTGAAGAGACGTTGCTCCCAGATCCCAAGCTATTCTTGAATGCCTCCTCCTCCGTTTCATCACCGATGTCGACCGCGGGCGGGGACGAGTCTTGGAGTGCGCTACCGGGCAGTGCGGCCCGAAGGCAAAGACCGGTGCCAAGCCGTTTCTTGATCTCGATCGCCAAAGCGCTGTCGAACACAGGCAGCCACTCTTTGCCATCGGCCGACCTTTCACCCCGACAGACCAGTTCCATGTTCTTTGGTGGACCCAACTGCCGGAAAAGTCCTGCAAGGGCCTCAGCGGCCGAACTGCCTTCCGGCCAGAACGGCGACACCACGGTCACGGTCTCTGGAGCCTTTGCGGAGATTGCGGTCCACGAGTCACGAACGATCTGAACAACGTCTGAGGCGGCGACCAAGGCTACGGGATCCTCCGCCTCAGTGGCTCCAACAGGCAGGAGGGCCGTTTGCTTCGTGAACGCTGCAAGCTGACGTGCAAGTTGTGTGACATTGGTTTCTGCGGCGATTTGCTTAACAAGCCCAATGGCCACCGTAAGCAGCAATCGAGGGGAAGTGTTCCTTCCTCCAAAGTCCACCGACGCAACACATTCGTAGTTGTGGCGGAATCCCTGGCGCGTGAGGTTTGCTGATCCGACGATCAGCCGCATTCGGCGTTCCGTCTTGTCCTTTTCCGCGCCGCTCTCACGCACCCACATCAGCAGTGAGATCTTGGAGTGCAACTTGCGCGAGACGATGGGAATGGCGTCGATGCGAGGCGACAAGCGAGCCCGCTTGCCGCAACCGCCCAGGTCATACATCACCGTTACCTCGGCCTTTTGCAGTTTGCGCTCCAGCTCGGAACGAAATGCCCAGTGTCGGCTAACTGGGGAACGCACGCCGAAGGCGACAGCCAAAAGGTCTTCCTCGACGAACTCGAAATCGACCTGGTAGGTCGTCGCAACCAGCGATTCGAGTACGAATCCCTCGCCGGGCGGCAGGTAGCAATCTAAGAGGCGGTTCGTTCGTTCCACGGTTCAATTGACTCCGGTATCTGATCAATTCTGAGGAAGCACGCGGTTTTCACGGAGCATGCCGACAAACGGCTCCAACCGAAAAGGATGGGTCAGTGATAAGCCGGCGGCGAGTCCGGGACGATCTTTCCTTTGGAAATTTGGAGAAGGACGCAACAGCCCCGTGCTATCCCAGCCAATCCAATCGCGCTTTGGTACTCCCCCGTTTACTTTTCCCAACTGGACACGATGATGCCGATCCAGCAACTCAGTCACAAGCTCGCGTTCGGAGCGGCAACGGTCGATCTGGAAGCAAAAACCCGCCATGCTTTCGACGGCATCACGAACATCGAGTCGTTCACACCGTTCACGAAATGCACGCAACGCTGATGATGTGTCCCGGCACAAGGCCGTCGTTCTGCGAAAATCACTGTCTGTGAGCAGGTCGACAATTGGCTTGCCGGCGTTTTGTGTTCCCCACCATAAGAGCGTCTCAAACGCCCGCAGGACGGCCTCGTGAAACTGCTCAGTGACGACGATGGCATTGATGATTACCGGCAGACCTCGTTCGACTGCTCGTGGGATGTCCATCAAGAACTTGCGCAGCTGATTCAGTGCAACCGTGTTCCACACTTCTGGAATCTGGCCCGTCATCATCCCAAGTGCCCGACTGACGAGCTCTCGACGATCATCGGCAGTGAGGACCTCGCCCAATTGTTTTCGTTCATCGCGCCTCGCGCCTTGCAGATGACACTCCTTGCTCCACGCCACAAGGTCTTCAAACGGCAATGAAACACGATGGGCGAGATCTGGATCCGCGAGTTTTGCCCGGTCTTTGATAGCCAAAGGCAGTTCGGGAAAATGTTCAGCGAGTTCCTTTCCATCGACGGTCAACGCTCCACAGTCAGCGTCAACAAGTTGCCCGCTCACCATCGTCGTCCAGTAAGTTCCAACCGCTCCGGTTCTGGACTGGTACTTCAAGAGCGGGAAGTCGCAGTTCACCTTCTTGCCGGTGGACTCGAAATAGCGGTAACTCTTCTCCGCGTAGGTGATGCCACGCAATCCGTCGGCCGCACCATCGTTAAGGGTTGTACGTGCCGCAACGCACGCCAGAGCCCATAGGCGTTCATAAGGCTCGACGGCTTTACGGCGCTGCGACAACCCTGACGCCCCCGGCAACATCCGACGGTGCCGTTCCACGTTGGCAAGAGCAGCACACAGCATGGACAGATAGCGTGACCGGGTGGTGATGGTTGTCACTCCTGGCAAAAACAAATCGGCGAGTGAGCCGTAGGTTTGAAGCGCTCCGAGTGGGTCGATGCTCCCCGAGCTTCCTCCCAGCGGATCGTAAGCGGTCAGGAATGGAAGCATCACGCGCCCTCATGTGGTCAGACATGCGAATCAGATGGGTCAACGCCAAGCAAAACACAGTTCTTGTTCTCGATGGCACTGTAATGTATGCCCCTGACAGCAATGTGTCAGCCAATCCTGTGATCTTCCAGAGCGCGTGCCGCGAATGCCGCGGGCCTTTCACTTCTGATCCACGATGGCCGCCAACAGCTTCGTCACCTGCTCCTCGCTCAACTCCGCCGGCGGCAACAGCCCGATCTTCGTCTGGGCCAGTGGGATAAAACGAGCGAAGAGGTCTGCGCTGACCGGCTTCTTGCCCGCGCCGCTGCCATCGACGCGCACCTGCCATGGAAAACTTCGCCGTGCCTTCTTCCAGGCGGTCGGTTCCAGGTTGTGCGTACATGGCGTCAAACAAGCCCCGCAGTACTGAGTTCTTCTACGCTCTCTCGCAGGAGTCGCTTGGCCGTTGACAAAAATTTGTAGTTGATGCGCTTTGTCGGTTTGCCAGTCTTCTTGATCAACGGGTGAGACGCCATGCTCTCATAGCGGCGTTCGTGAACCTCTTTTGCGAGGTCGTAGGTCTTTGGATACTTCATAGCAAATCTACCAGTCGGCGCGTTAAGGACACTTCCAATGTGGCCGAGGGTGTAGTTGCCGATGGCCGGGTCAGCCTTGTAAACAGCGGCAATCAAGAGGTCGTCATACACGTCGAGCAGGTTCACGAAGCCAGTAATGTTCACCCCCGACGCTGCGACTATTTCGATGGCTTGTATTTCGGCTTGGCGGTAATGAGGCCCGAACAGTTTCTTCCATTTCGATACAGGAATTTTCCCATCGAGTTTGGCAAACGCGTTGTTAATGCCGCAGTAGGCTGCGGTCGAACGTTGTATCATACCTAGTTCACGCAACAGAAGCTCGGCCGGCTTCTTCCATGCTTTGCGATGCCCGGGCGGAACATGAGCAGCCTCAAATCCCTTCCAGCCCGCCGCTAGCGCGGGGTCACCTCCACGATCCTTTACCCCATCATTCACGATCTGTTGGATTGTCTTCGACCCGAGCGACACCGGAGCTGCTGCCTCAATCAACGACGCACGAATCCACCAAGACGGCGCGACGCGGCAAGCATAGGCGACCTGAGTGGCGGTGAGATCGCCGGTTCGCATGAGTAAACGGCCGACTGCAACTTGAAGGTCAGCCGACATGGCGCGAGGTAACCACAGCTTCTTGAGCATCCTCGCCAGCTTTCGATCCTGCGTCACGCCGAGTCGACCATCCGCAGCGGAGATGAATTCAGCGCGGACGGACGGGTAAAGTGTGCTGGCCTTGATGACTTCGACAAGCTTCTCGCCAGCGACGCGGGGCAACTTGGTGTAGCGCTTTAGATAGTTGCAGATACTGCGATAGATTTCAGGGTGATGCTCAAGGATGCGCCATAGCCGGGCCGTCAGTTGTGCCGATGGTGTGGCGTAGGCGAGAAGATACTTAAACCGTGTGGCGTTGGAGATTCGGTAGCGAGGCGTCAGTTCCTTAATTCGATCGAGCAACTTCATCTGGTCCGTAAAGAGCCGTGTAATGGCCGTCTCGGGCGGGTTCGAAACGGACTTCAGTTCATCGTCGATATTCGTGATTCGGTGGATGCTGATCTTGCCGCTCTGCGGGAATAGACCGATATCCTTACTCATTTCATCGAGCCTGATCAGCAATCGCCGGAGGGTGTGCTCGTCCTTGGCAAATAGCCGTATGTCATCCACGTAACGGAGGTAGCGAAAGTCAGTGTGCTTCAGCTTCAAGTCATCGAAGTACGAGAGCACCACCTCAGATAGTAAACCGGAGGAGAGCGGGCCTTGCGGGATGCCGTGGTTATGGAAGATGCCGCGACCTGTCGCAGTCCATTTCTCCAGCCACTCCGTCAGTTTGGCACAGAAATCAGGGTCGAAACCAAGCTTCCCGAGGAAGTGTTTGAGCACCCGATGGTCCAAGCTGTCGTAGCAGGCCGTGAGGTCGAAGCTCGCGGTGTAGACGTATCCGTCCGCAAATGCCTGTTTGGTAGCCTGATTGAAAGCTTTGTAACCGTCGGACCACTTCCGGTAAAACCACGTCGATGTCTTCCCTGCGTAAAGATGGCCAAAGACTGTCTTGTGGTAGCGTTGGACGACACGCGGGGAGAGCTTCTCCGCGATGAGATTGAGCGCGGCTTGATAAACGATCTGGTCCTCAACACTGAGCAGTGAGTAAGGCCGGAGGATGCCTGAAGCCTTTGGGTGAAAGAGCTTGGTAGAAGGCTCCGGCTCGTAAATATCACGTCTCAGGCGGTCTCCCAAGTCATCAAGGAGGGCTTCCTCGGCAACGGCGAATCGCTGATAGAGCGAACGAAAGTACGACTTGTAGGCGGCGTCGGGACTCGACCTCAGCCAACGCCAGGCGCGGCGAAGATTGTCAGGGTGTCGAAGCTGATCGAGATCGGCCATAGGTGAAGTATCCACCGGTAATGATGCCCCAAGCCAAGGCGTGAATTCGGCAGCCGAACTTGATCACTAACCACTATTCGTCGCGTACTGGTACGCCTGTATCGCCATGACCATGGCGGGGTTTTCTATCTGGCATGTTCCATCAGTCGCGTTACTCTTCCGAATTTCAAGCAATTAGGATCGGATACTCGTAAAATCCATGGTGCAATTCGCAGGATTAGGGTGTTTCCTCCACCCATCCAATCAACTGCATCGCAAGTGAAGAACCTTCACGCAATAGCCCGCGATGCTGTGCCTCACGACGAAGCATCTCGGGCAACGTTCGCGCCACGACTTCGTTGCGATTCACGCCTTCAACCGATGCCGTCACGGATGGACCGAGCTGTCCCAACTGCGCCAGCATCGTCTCGCCGGTGGGCAACCGCTGGCCTGTACCATCTACAGCCAGCGGCACAACAGCCTGTCTGAAATAACCGTTCGCTCCGTGAACTTCGACACGCCAAACCGACAACGTGGCGGGAGTGCCGGACGTTCGCTCACTTCGTCCAACCACCGCCCGCTGATCCGCAGGCAGGCTGCGGCATTCATCGAGCATTCGTCGGACCAGCGGATGCTCAAGGCCGAGCAGCCCGAGCGAGTCATCATCCTTCGCTCGATCACGATTGGTGGTGAAACGGGTCACCGCCGCGCCGGGGACAGAAACTTCGTACGCCTCGTCTCGTAAAGACTTCAACTCGCCGCCAACCATCTGGGCACATTCGCGCACAAATGCCAGCAGGCGTTGCATGCCTGCGCCCCCGTCATCGAACTGGCTGAATTCTTCAAGGTTGAACGTATCGAGATCCTGAAAAAGCTGAAACACCACGTTCCGCGCAAGGTCAGCGTTCTCCAGCGCGACTTCCAGTTCCTGCTTCGTCCTCCTAAGCGTCGGATCACGAACCGCATCCTGGTAGAGCTGGTCATAAGAAACACGTTCCGCCAGTTGTCCGAGCACCTGGCCGCGCAGGTCTTCCGTCACCTGCCCGTACTCATCGACCTTGCCCAGCGCCTGAGCGATCGCCAGGAGCTTCTGCTCAAGCATCAGGAATATCTGGCCTTCAATCGTGTCAGCAGAAACGATGTTGTAAACCTGGGCCGTGTCGCGTTGGCCATACCGGTGGATGCGCCCGATGCGCTGCTCCATGTCCATCGGATTCCACGGCAAGTCATGATTGAACAACACGCGGGCGAACTGAAGGTTGATGCCTTCACGGCCCGCCGCCGTGCAGATCAGCACGCGCGGCCCATCCGGTTTGCGGAATCGTCTTTCAGCGGCAATCTTCGCGCCATGGTCGCCGCCCTTGAGTACCTCCACTCCTTTGCCGGGGTAATGCTGCTCAATCGACGCTCGCAGCATGTCCACACTGCCCAGATATGTGGTGAACACAACGACCTTTTCCATCGGATTTGATCGCCACAGTTCATTGAGCCCGCGGAGCAGTTCCTCCGTCTTGCTTTCCATGCCATGCGGCAGTTCGGCGAGAAGCGACTGAATGCGCTTTCGTTCCTCGGGCAGAGCGATGGCTACCAATGCCGCCGCCGATTCTTCCTCTCCAGCAGCGCCCACTTCCGAATCTACCTGCTCAAGGAGCATCTTCGCACCGAGCTTTTTGAGCAACTGCAACTTCGAGTCCGCTAGCAATCGGTCAACCGCAGCACGTGCCATGACGTCATCACCAAGCCCGTGCATGGATCGCAACAACTCCCTGGCTTCCGCGAATGCACGATCGCGTCCGTCCGTGTTGAGATTCTCATCACAGACCAGGGCTTCATGAATCGTGAGCATCAGCAATCGGCGTCGCAGCGTTGATGCCACTGCTGCGAAGCTCGATGACGCGATCTTCTGAAAGATCGTCATCACAAAGCCCAGCGATTGGCCCTTCGCTCCCTGCGCGGCAGCAAGGTTGTACCCGTCGCGCAGGTAGTTCATGAGCGCCTGATAAAACGTCGTCTCCGGCCCCGTCAGATGGAACGTACTCGTATGCACCTGCCGCCGTGAGAACAGCGGCTCGCCATCCGTGTTGCACGCATCGGCCTGGGTTCGGCGAAACACGACGGCATTCAACCGATGCCTGTTGTCCACCATGTCATCAGGATTCTCGAACAGCCTGGGATCAAGCAACCTCACCAGCATCCAAAATCTGAAGTGATCGCCCTGATGCGGCGTGGCAGATAACAACAGCATGTCCCGGCTGTGCTCGCGCATCGCCTCGGCCAGTTTGAAGTTCTGCGTCTTATGCACCTTCTTTCCCGACTCGTAAGCTGTCAGGTGATGCGCTTCATCGAAAACGATCAGGTCCCATCGCGCCGCTGCCAGCAGTCGCTTCACTCGCGCCGGTCGCTTCAGTGTGTCGATGCTGACGATCAAACGATTGTGCTTCGCAAAGGCGTTGCTCTTGCGATCAGTGACGTCGCCCTCAGAGCCGAACACTTCAAAGTCCAAGTTGAACTTGTCGTTCAGTTCGCGCCGCCAGTTCTCGACAAGGCCCGCAGGCACCACCATCAGTGCCCGAGTCAGTTCACCACGGGATGCCAACTCGCGCAGGATCAACGCAGTCTCGATCGTCTTCCCCAGGCCCACCGCATCGGCCACGAGAAACCGCCGGGGCGATGCGTTGGCAACCTTATAAGTCAGCACGATCTGGTGCGGCAGAAGATCAACCTTCGCCGAAGTCAGCGTGGCTGAGCTTTCCATCAGCGGCAACCGCTCAGCTTCAATCGCCAGCCACAGCCTTCTCACCGCCTCCGGTGTCGCGGGACGAACGTTTGATACTACCTGCTCGTTCCAAGTCGATGACCGTGTCAACGTGCCCGCCACAACCTGCCGCTCGCCGTGTCCTTTGAAGAACACGCGGGCATAGCCGCCGCCTTCCAGCCCAAGCAATACACCATCGCCCAGTTCATCATGAACGACACCATCACCGGCGACAAGGCCGTCAATGCCCGCTGCGCCTTGCGCATTGCCTGCGCGGCGACCCGGCGTTGAAGTTGTGTTCGGTCCGCTCGTCATTTCAGGATAACCACCTCACAAAGTACCCGCCCACTTCCTTCGTCTCCGGCACCACAAGCTGATAAGCCCCCGCTCCCGATGCCGCCCCGTTCCAGATCGCCTGCGACAGCTTCACCTTCTTCTTCCGATCTTTACCGCGCCCGAAGTACACGATCTCATCCCCCTCGTTGAACTCGAACAGGTTCACCGGCCCATCCATCACGAACACCAGTCCAACCTCCGGCCAATGTGATTTCCACTGCCTTACCGCCGCCAGTGCATGATTTCTCAGCCAGTCAGCGACGGTACTGGGAGTCTGCATCTGCATCATCGTTTCCACCGTCGTCTGCAAGCCGCCGATCAATACCGTGCGCTTGCCGCTGGGCACCTTGTCGGGGAAGCCGGTCTTGAGCCAGCCCACTAGCGTCCGCAGTGGCGTCGGTTCAATGTCACGGATGAGTTCACCCAGCAGCAACGGGTGCCACACCAGGCTGCTGCCTTGACGCTTCCAACCGGTGGACGTCATTTCCTGCATAGGTGGACTCCGGAGCCGCGCTCCCTATTTAGGAGGCGGATTACGCCATCACGCCGGTCATGCCAATCACGCGACCGTCTGCATGCTCGCTTCCCATTCCTCAAACAAGCTCGGCTGCTCCATCCGCATTCGCGCACGCCTGGCCTCGAATGCCGCCCGCAGCAGTTGCAACGCCACGCCAGCCGCTCGCGGAACATCTGCTTCATCGGCCGCAGGCAATGTCTTGCTGTACCAGTCCAGCAGGGCTTCCACACCGGGGCGGATCAGGAACGTGTCACGTTCAAGCTCCCTCTCGATGTTCACGGTCGGCTCGCCTGCCGTGAGCAGGTTGCCCTCGCGGCTGGGCATTGCTGCGCCGATGAGAAAGTGCGCCTGATCCAGTTCGGTCCGCAGCTCGCGCCGAGTTCGCTGGCGCATCATCTGAAACCGTTCATAAATCGGCACCCGGCAAACCAGTTTGTCCTTCTCGACAATCCACGGCCCACCTGAAACAGCGCCACCAGTCGTGCCGGCCCGTTCCAGATCGCGCTGCTGAATCGCTGTGCCGCGAAGCAGCTTGCTCACCTCATCACGGCCATACGACGCCTTCGAGCCGAACAATCGCAGGTACTGATACACCACCGGCTGCACGATGCTCGGCGGGCGTTCACCAGGCTGACCGCTGCTCTCATCAAGCAGTTGATTGATGCCCATGAGCGCTTCGCGGATCGAGAGCACGGTTTCCTCGCCGCCGGGCGCAGAGACCAGTACCTTGCCGTAGTGCCTGCTGTAAAACTCCAGCGCCTTGCCGCGCAGGATCACGCGGATGTCGGCATCGGACAGCCCGCGACTCTTGAACGATTCGAGCAACGGACGCAGCCGCGAAAGCTCACCCTTGACCCACTGCCTCATCTTCGGCCACGACACCGCCTTCGGCTCCTCCAGCCGCTTGCGGCAGACGTGGATTATGTCGTACTCGATCTTGCGCGAACCGAACTGTCCACCTTCGCCCTTCGTTTCGTCACTACGAATCGGATAGGTCGCCTCCAACAGCCACCCAGCGTCGAAGAGGCTTTGCAGGATCGACATCCACGGCTCATCGGCGCTGTGATGGAATGTGAACGCCATCACGCCGCCGTCCTTCATTACGCGGCGTGATTCCGCCCAGCACGCTGTCATCAAGCCTTGGTATGCAGCGTTTGCAGCGGACATCGCCGCTTCTTCGTCCGTGTCGGCGTTCGGGAAACGCGATCGATCGGCGACGGCCTCCTGGGAGCGGGGCACAAAGTCGGAGCCATATTGCTCGTGGTAGCGATCCTTGAGTGCAAGGCGCAGCCAGACGTAAAAGAAATTTGAGAGGTCGCCGTAGAAGACGTTATCGCCGAACGGCGGATCGGTTATGACGCTATCGAACGAGCTGGTCCAGTCGGCGGGCATTTCCGTCGACGAGCCGCGCACGACTGTGGATGACTCAGCCACGATCGGGTCACCGATCCTCGCGTGATCTCCCTTGGTCGCATCGCCAGCAACTTCGACCTTCTCCCACGGGTCGCTCGCCCACTCCGACGCTTCGAGTAACGTGCCAACGCTCGACAACCAATTTCCGCGTCCAAGCGCGCCGAACACGCTGTTTTCGATCACCAACTGCTTTGGGTGATAGTGTGCTTGGGCGAAGAAGGGCTCCATCTTGTCCGCGCCGTAGTTCCAAAAGCACATCATGTTCTGATTGCGAAGATATTGCTGCATCGCGCCGAGCACAAACTCCTGGATCGCGGGTTTTGCGTTGGCTTCAATGATCGAGCGCAGTAGCAGCGCGTGTGTGGTCAACTGCCTTGGATTGAAAAATTTGTACCAATGCGTGAAGCCCCAGTTAGGGATACCTCCATTGAGGTGATGCGTCATCCATGTGTAGGGAAGCGCCGAGCGTGGCCAGAAGTCTTTCAGGTCGTTCTCGCGTCGGTCGGTCCACTCACCCTCTGCTGCGATCAGTCTTTCAACGTCTGGCTTGTCCATCGTTTTGAAGTATCGCCCGCCGTACGGATGTCCTTCGGCCTCGCGCTGCGGATCGAAACACTGCAAGACATAAACTGTCACGGGTAGCGAGCGCTGTGCCGTCGCATCGCCGGTATCCAATCGCGTTCGATCCGTGTAGCTCTTCACGGCGTCGAGCAAATCTGATTGCTGTCCGCACGATTGGCAGGTGAATGTGGATCGCTTCGGTACAGTTCCCTTCCCCGTCTCGATCACGCGGCCATCAGCAAGCGTGATCGTCGGCGGCAGCCACGACTTTTCCTTCTCATCCTCTTCTTCCGTTCCTTCCGTTGCCAGCGCGACTTCGGCGGTTTCCTCGTCCGAAGTTTCGGCAACGGTGGTGAC
>JBBDXA010000193.1:0-18130 GCA_040902585.1 Phycisphaeraceae bacterium | reverse complement strand
GTGGCATGAGTTCGCAGATATCGATGCCCGACACGTTGGTCTTGACGGGGTTGAGCGGCCCGCGGATCTCCGTGGGCGCATCGGGCTTCATGTCGAACATGTCCTGATGCGGCGGCCCGCCGCCAAGCCAGATGACGATCATGTGATCAGCCTTGGCTTTGGGTGCGACAGGAGTGCCGGCGGCGGCCGCCTGAACGGCGCGGGCGCGGAACAGCGCGGGCATCGTTAGTCCGAACAGCCCAAGGCCGCCGGTGAAAAAGAACTGGCGACGCGGCAAGTCACGGTAGTTTTCACAGGCGGTGTTCATGAATGCGCTCCGAAACGGAGTGAACGGGGCGATTGCTCCCGTCAATGGTTCATCAAAAATTCGCGCGTATTCAGCAGGCTCCACATCACGTCTTCGAGTCCCCTCTTCGGCGACTCGCTTTCCTTCATGTAATCCAGGCAGGTCTTCAGTTCGTCCGCTTCCGGGGGCCGGCTCAGTATCCAGAGATAGATCAGCTCGACCTGCTTCGCTGCATCTTTCTCTTGTTCCATGACCTGCGCGACGCGCCCCTCGGGGCTGGCGATCTTCTCTCGCACCCTGGGATGATTTGCCAGATAGAGCGTCTGCACGATGGTGGGATTCGACTCGCGCTCACAGTCACACTGCACCTGCGCATTGCGCACGGGCCGGCCGAAGATCTGGAACGGATAGGTGACCGACGCGCGGGCGTCCTCGGCGGTCGTGACGCCGGCGACTTCCATCGCTTTGGCGTTGGCGGGCAGATACAGCTTCGCCGGGAACGTCTCGCTTCCGGCCGTGGCGTGGTTGATCGCATCGACGATCTGCTCGGCAGGTAACCGGCGCAAGTAGAAGTAGCTATAGTTGCGGCGATCAGCGCGGTTGGCCGTGGTCGGCACGCTGGTGGTCTGGTAGGCCCGGCTCGACAGGATCGTTCGGTGTAGCCACTTCAGGTCGAATCGGCTGGCGATGAGCCCATCCGCCAGGGCCTTGAGCAACTCCGGGTGCGACGGCGGGTTCAACGACGACAGTTGGTCCGGCGGGTCGACCAGCCCGCGCCCGAAGTAGTGCGCCCAGACCCGGTTCACGATTGCGCGGGCGAACCAGGGATTATCCGGCTGTCGCATCCAGTCCGCGACGATCTTGCGCGGGTCCTGTTCCTTGGCGACTTTCATCACCTCGCTCTGGCCCAGCAGGCGGAACTTCTCCGATTTCTGCGTCCCCAGCGGGCTGGTCATCGAAGCGTAGCTGATCTTGTCGGCCTGATGGCGAATGTCCACGCCGAAGCGTTTCGTGCCATTCTCCATCCCGCGGGCCTTGACATCCAGCTCCGCAGCCTGCTGCTTCATCTTCTCGCGCTCGGTTTCGGCGACGGACTTGTCCTTGGCCTTCTCCGACAGCTTCTTCGCCTCCTCCCGCAACTTTTTCGCTTCTTCCGGTATGGACTTGAGCATGTCGCCGTACTTCGGCGGCAGCGTCTTCTTGTCGGGGTACGCGGCGCCCTTTACGCGCATGAAGAAGTTGGCGAAGCTCAGAAGATCGTCCTGCTTCCACGTGTCGTGGGGATGGCGGTGGCACTGGGCGCATTCGAGGCGCAGCCCCAGGAACTGGTGTGCGACCTGCAGTGTGCCCTTGAGGCCTGTTGACTCCTTGCGCTGCCAGTAGAGATCGAGCGTACGGCGCTTCAGGTAGAGCGGCAGGTCGGGCGACTGTTTGGCGTTCTCCTCGCCCAGCGCCATGGACTCGACGAGCCAGTCCTCGTGGGAGCGGCCGTCGTCACTTGTGGCCGTGAGGATGCGTTCGACCAGTTCATCGTAGGGCGTGTTCTCGTCGAGTCGGGCGCGGATCCATTCGTAGAACCGCCGATTTTCGGCCGCCTCGTGCATCGCGAAGTTGCCGTCGAACCCGCTGGCGCGCAGCAGGTCGCAGAACTTGGTGGCCCACAGCGCCGCGTAGCCCGGCCGGGCCAGCATCTCTTCGATCTTCTTCGCCCGCTTGTCGGCGCTCTTGTCCACGAGGAACGCCCGCACTTCCTCCGGCGGCGGAAGCGAGCCGGTGACATCCAGCGACACCCGCCGGAGGAACGTTGCATCATCGCACAGGTCCGAGGGCGGCACGTTCATGCGGCGCAGCTTCGCAAGGATGTGCTCATCGATGAAGTTGGCGGGCTTGACATCAGGGAGCGGCTCGCTGCCCTGGCGAGGCGCCTCGACCATCGCCAGCGCCGGCTCGGCACCGTAGCGCGCGATGATCGCCGTATCGCCTGCGGCTTTGACCATCACCTTCCCGTCAGCCGTCACCGTCGCTATGTCCTGGTCGAGTACCTCGAACAGGCAGAATCGCGTCACCTCTTCGCTGCTGCCGTCGGCGAAGCGGGCTTCGACGCGCAGGTCATAACTGTCGCCGACCTTGAGTGTCTTCTGCGCCGGCGTCACGATCAGCGTCGTGACACGCGAGGATTCCAGGTTGTCCAACGGTGCGCCGCCGGCAAGCCAGGCGCGGAGGAACTCATGCTCCCAGCGGCCGGGGGCGATGCGCTGACCGCCCTTGTGCGGAATCGTTGCGAGTCCCTTGCGCAACAGCAGGCTCTGGTCGGCGTTGAGCGGATCGATCCGCCGCCCGCCATGCTCGCGCAGAATGCTCTGATGGTCGAAGCCCGGATCCGCAGCAAAGAGAGATAGGCGGAAACCGTTTTGACCCTGCACGGCACCATGACATTGCCCGGCGTTACAGCCGAGCTTGCTGAACAGAGGAACAATATGCCGGCTGAATACGGGCCCCTGAGCCGCAGCCGGATCGGCGGCCACTCCCGGCGCGGCAAGGAACGAAATCCCCACCGCACTGGCGAGCGAAAGCCGCAAGATGGAGTTGAATCCCGTCACGGCCAGCTGTTCCAGATCGGGAAGGGTCGCAGTACCTACTTGAGTATTGGCCTTGCATGCAGAGCAGTTACTTGATTCGCCTGCCGCTCATTGAGTTACCCGCGTCGTTTGAGCGTCAAGCCTTTAAGCCGCGGCACCGCCGTTCTCGCGGCACTTCTCAAGCTGGCGTATGCCGGAGCGATCGGATGATGAAACTCCATTTTGCTGCCATCTTCGTCATTGGTGTGGTGGTGGAAACGGGATCGCTCAAGGCCCAGTCCAATCTGCCGCCGATCGTTCCCGACCCCTCGTCGATCGACTGGGTTGTCGATCGGCTGGCGGGCAATGGCTCGGCCGGCCCGCGGTTCACGCAAGGGCCGGCCCGCGAGGTGGGAGGCCTGGGACGATGCGGCGCCTGCCCGCTGCCGGACGGGCGCGTGCTCATTCCATTCAGCGAAGGCATCGCCGAGCTCGACGTGGAAGGCACGATCCGGCTCGTGGCCGAAGGACGCTTTCTCTTTCCGACGACCGGTCAGGTGACCGCGGCGGTGATGGCCTACAACCCAGAGGACAAGCACGCCTACGTCGCCGGCCCCAACTGCGTGCGCCGACTGGTCGAGCACCCTGACGGGCCGTGGCAGGTCGAGGTGATCGCCGGCACGCCGAACAAGCCGGGCTATGCCGACGGCTCCTGCGGCGACGCCACCTTCACCCGCATCGACAGCATCGTGATCAACAGTCGCGGCACCATCTTCGTCCTCGACGGCAATCAGCGCATCCGCCGGATTGAAGCCGGCAAGGTCAGTACGCTCAACGCCTCGGTCAGCGCCGGTCCTTCGATTGTCGATGGCCCCGTGGAGAAGGCGAAGTTCCACATGATCGGCCTGGGCGGCAACCTGTGCCTTGGTGAGAACGATGACGTGCTGTACCTCTCGGATCACTGGAACTTCGCGGTCCGCCGGATCGATCTGAAGGCGAACAACGTGACCACCATGGCGGGCATGCCCAAGCCGACGGGCAAATCACCGCGCGAGCAGCGATTCAACGCCAACAGCGACGGCCCCGCCCTCACCTGGGCAAGCTTCAATTCAGGCTGTGCGTATGTCTGCTGGGATCCTGTGCATGAAGCGCTGTGGTGCGGCGGACCGGATGAAAGTCGATTTCGCTGGCTCAAGGATGGCGAGATTCGAACCGTGATCGGTGCCAAGCCGAAAGGCAACTGGCCGCATGACGGGGTTGGCGTGCCGGCTGCAGATGTGAAGCTGACGTGGAACGCCGTGGTCGCGGTCGATGCGATGGGCAGGGTGTATCTGAACTGCTCGGAACTTCCCAACGGTCTGTGGCGGGCTTACAACCGCAAGGAGGTGAAGCCATGAGAGCATGTGCGGTATTCCTCATTCCGTTGCTCATCGCCGGCGGGGCGCGGGCCGACGCGATCAAGGTCGGCGAAGCATTGCCGTTGCTCCCGGACGGCCCGGGCAAAGGTCTGCAGGCGACGCCCGCGGTGGCGTATGGGAGGGATGCGTACCTCGTCGTCTGGCGCGAGGGCTGGCACGGTAAGGGCGGCTCGGCCCGCATCTTCGCCGCGCGTGTATCGAAGGATGGCAAGGTGCTGGACCCGCGCGGCATCGAGGTCGCTCCGACTGGTCGGGGTGTGCAGGAGTCCCCGCGCGTCGCCTTTGCGGGCGATACCTACCTGGTCGTCTGGCAGGACTTTCGAAACGGCAAAGATTATGACGTCCTGGCGACGCGCATCGATGTCAACGGAAAAGTAATTGACGCCAACCCTATCGAAATTGCCGCCGGCCCCCGCACACAAGCGCTGCCGGATGTCGCAGGCGACGACAAGGGTTTCGTCGTCGTCTGGCAGGGATTACAAGGTGAGGAGACGGCTTACCGCGGTTTCGCCGCTCGTGTGTCAACGGAGGGGCAAGTCGGCCGCGCGGTCGAAACCGGCGTCACGCCGCAGCCGCGCGTGGCGTGGAATGGATCATTCTTCCTCGCGGCCGGTGGCGGGGCCGGCACGTTCGCGGGCACAGTGAGAAGTGTTCGTCTGAATGCCGACGGCCAACCCGTGGGCAAACCTGAAACGGTGATCGGCGGGACGAAAAACGCCGCCTTCTCCATCTCCGCAGCGCCGGGGGACGGTTGGCTGGTCATCAGCCACCGCTCGATGCCCGACCCCTGGGGCTGGGGCGGTCCCGGTGCCATTCGCGCCGCGCGAGTCAACAGTGAAGGCAAACTCGTAAACCAGGAAGCGGCGAAGGAACCGGCCGGCGTCAACCGTCAGCTCGACTCGTGGCTCGACCTGGGACAGGCGAAGAAGAGCGGTGGAACCTGGCCGTGGGGACCCAATGCCTGTGCCTCCGATGGCAAGCACGTCATCGTCGTCTGGCAGCGGCATCACCTGACCGGGGAGAAGTTCACCAACTTCGAGAACTGCGACCTGATCGCCGCACGCGTCGATGGCTTTCAGTCGCTCGACCCCGAGGGTATTCCCATCGCGGTTTCCGATGCCGAAGAACGCTCGCCCGCGCTGGCGGCCGACCGCCATGGCGGGCTCCTGCTCGTTTATGAGCGGCATGCAGCCAACGGCCGCGCCTCGGTCACAGCGCGGGTGCTGCGCGTGGAATGAACATCGCCGTTCGTGAACAGGTCGCCCGTCACGATCAACATGGCATCGAGTTTCATCACACGTCCTTCAGAAGAAGTCGATTTAGCAGGCCCGATGGCCCCCAATCACTGCCCGCATTTCTGCCTCCACACGTAGTGGGCCGCCATCTTTTCGAGCTCCAACGACTTCCGGCCAACGATCTTTGCCTCGGTTGTCGCCTCGTCCAAGCTTGCACCTTCGTCGAGAGCGCGGTACGTCAAGGGGGGAAGTGCCGGCCCGAGGTAGGCGCGCTGTCGAAGTGTCGGCTACTTGCATTTGGCAGGCGGGGGTCCAAAATGTCGGACACTTGTCATTAGTCGACTTACGGAGCCCGCCACGATTTGGCCTACCTGGCTTTTGTTATTCCTGACGATGCTCGCCGAGGCGTGATCGGTCCGCCGCGATGCCCGGTTCCTCAAGGTCCAGATCGATCTGCTCGGAAGAATCTCGACGGCAATCGGGTGAACGTCAGTTCGTTCGGGTTCACGACCGTTGAGTACGGCGGCAGATACTCCACCTTCGCGTCCGTCACTCCCCGCGTTTCTCCCATAGATAATGCGATACCCATTACTCCTGCCCATATCGATAGCGTCAATCCATAGCAAAGAGAAGACGAAAACCAAGGTATGCGCCGCGGTAGGAAGAGGGGGCGCGGCCGACGCGACTAGCCGAGCGGGCGCGGTGTGGCGCGCTGGCCTCCCCGATCACGCGAATGCCGACAGGAGTACCCAAAGGCAACGCCTCGGTTGAACGAACAAAATGCCCCTCCCCCACGTGTTAGCCCCATGAATCAGCCGCACGTACATCTGCGGTGGGTTTTCCCACACGCGCCACTCGACGCAGCGCATCATCCGGTCGCGGAAGACGCTGTCCTCGGCCTTGGGCATCGCCGGATATCGCACGATTCTTGCGGGCCATGACGGTGCCCTCGATGCCGCGCGTACGGCTGACCACCCATGACTGGTCGAGGCGGACGAGGTAGCTGCACCGGGCTCTTGAGCGCCACCGCGCCGGCGTCGCCCATCGCCTTGAACTGCTCGGCCACACCCTCGGGGTGCCGCCAGTCGTCGTCATCCCACTGGACCCAGACGCTCCCTGTTCCAAACCCGTCAAGCGATGGAAATCTCGAAAAACTCGCGCGCTGTTTGAGAGTTAACCCGCAGGTTGATCCGGCGCGATTGAGGCTGATGGAACCCCGGTTACATTAATGGGTTAGGTGGTAAAACCGGAAAGTGAAAAGCGCGCGTTTTGAGAGGTCCGGCGCGATGTCGCGCGCGAAGTGGCGGCGCGCTGGTGGGACGCGATCGAGTTGTCCAACTGACGGGTTTGTCGATGCAGCCTATCGCCCGAGGTTCGAACTGAGAGTTTTTCCGGAGGCCCAAATCGACCGATCGGCGGCTTCCGGGCACCCGTCACGAAGCCGCTGATCGGGGCGTGGCCACGGTGGAGAAGCTGTCGGGGCGTTGCCTGGTGCGCTGCGTCAGCGACGGCGCGCATCGACCGTTGCGGCTTGTATCGAAACGATCACCAGTAGCGCTCGAAATGCAAATCGCCCGGTGCATGCGGACGGTCCGGCACAAAGCCTGCCGCGACGAGAATCGCCTGGGCATCGTCAATCATCTGGGGGTTGCCGCAGAGCATGACATGGGTGCGCGCCGGATCGAGCGGCCAGCCGATCCGTTGCTCGAAGGCGTGAGGATCGAGTAGGGCTGTCACCCGGCCCCGCGCGCCGGTCCATGATGACTCCATCGGTTCGCGCGTCACGGTGGGCACGTAGGTCGTATTGGAATCCTGCGCGGCCAGTCGCGCCAGTTCATCACCATAGGCCAGGTCGGCGGCAAGCCGTGTGCCATAGAGGATCGCCAGCCGACGCCAGCGGCGTTGCCCGGATTAGGTGCGGAGCATGGACATGAACGGCGCGATCCCCGTGCCGGTGGCGACCATGACGAGGTCAGCGTCGGGCGGCACCGCTGCAAGCGTGAACCTGCCGTGAATGTGCGGATCAAGCCAGATCGGCGAGCCCGGGCGCAACGGCCAGAAGCGTGATGTGAAATGTCCTTCCTTCACGCGCGCCAGCAGCAGCTCGATGTGATCGCGCGCGTCGGGCGACGAGGCGATCGAATAGGGCCGGCGAACGAGCCTGCCGGGCGCTTCGTCCGATTCGGGCAGGCCGAGCGTGGCGAACTGCCCGGGCTCGAAAGCGGGCACTTGCCCCGAGTCCGGTGCAATGCGCACGATGCACAAGTCGGCGTTCAAGTCCGACCGCGCGATCAGGCGGGCGTTGGCGAGCGAAGCGTCCAAGTGGTTTATCCCTAACGCGGATCGGCTTTGCGCGCGTAGATGATCCAGTAGATCACGCCGACGAAACCCGAGCCTCCGATGATGTTGCCGATGGTGACCGGCAGCAGATTGCCGAGCATGAATCCCGCCCACGTGATCTGATCGACGGCGACAGTCGAGCCGTCGATCGTTTGCCAGTACGCGGCCGGCGCACCGGACTTGATGAACAGGCCGATCGGAATGAAATACATATTGGCGACCGAGTGCTCGAAGCCTGCGGCGACGAAAGCGGTAATCGGGAACAGGATCGCGGCGATTTTGCCTGTGGTGGTTCGCGCCGAGAAACAGAGCCAGATGGCCAGGCAGACCAGGGCGTTGCAGTAGATGCCGCGCACGAGCGCCTCCATGGGCAGCAGCGTGCACTTGCTCTGCGCGATGTTCAGGGCGATTACGCCCAGTTCGCCGTCAAGCATTTTGTATTGCCCGCTTGCGAACATGAGGCCGGCCGTCGCCACCGAGCCGCAGAAGTTGCCGACATAGACGATCGTCCAGTTGCGAAGCAGCTTCCGCGCCGGCAGCTTGCCGCTGACAAACGCCATCACCAGCAGGTTGTTGCCGGTGAACAGTTCCGCGCCGGCGATCACCACCAGGATCAGGCCCAGACAGAAGGTAAGACCCGCGAGCACACGCGTCACTCCCCAAGGGAGGCTGTCAGCGCCGGTGACGGCCGTGGTGGAGAACACGGCCCCCATCGCGATGAACGCGCCGGCGAGCACCGCCAGGAGGAACATCGACAGCGCATCCATGTTGCCTTTGGCTACGCCGATGTCCTCAGCCTTGCGGGCGATCTGGGCGGGCAGGAGCGCATCAAGTGATTCCGTTTCATTCATAGTGGTTTGGTGCGTGGTCAAAGCAACAGGCCGGCCGCGGTCACCTGGGCGAACCGGCGGCGAGCTTCTTTTCAGCATCGAGGATCGTCAGCGTCGTCTTGAGCACCGCGTCGGGATTCAGGGAAATGCTGTCGATGCCCTGTTCGACGAGGAACGCGGCGAACTCCGGGTAGTCGCTCGGTGCCTGGCCGCAGATCCCGATCTTGCGGCCACAGGCGCGGGCGTCGCGGATCACGTTGGCGATCATCGTCTTCACCGCCGCGTTGCGCTCGTCGAATACATGGGCGACAATCTGCGAGTCGCGATCCACGCCCAGCACAAGCTGCGTGAGATCGTTGGAGCCGATGGAGAAGCCGTCGTAGACCTCCGCGAACTCCTTCGCAAGGATCACGTTGCTGGGAATCTCGCACATCACGTAGACCTCCAGCCCGTTCTCGCCGCGCTTGAGGCCGTGCTTCTCCATCTCGGCAAGCACCTTCTTCGCTTCCTCGATGGTCCTACAGAACGGCACCATCAGCTTCGAGTTCGTGAGGCCCATATCATCGCGCACCCTCTTCATCGCGCGACATTCCAGCGCGAAGGCATTGCGGTATCGCGGGTCGTAGTAACGCGATGCGCCGCGGAAGCCGATCATCGGGTTCTCTTCGACGGGCTCGTACTTCGCGCCGCCGATGAGGTTGGCGTATTCGTTGGTCTTGAAGTCACTCAGGCGGATGATCACATCCTTGGGGTAGAACGCCGCGGCGATCATCGCGACGCCTTCGGCCAGACGATCGACGAAGAACGCGGGCTTGTCGTCATAGCCGGCGGTCAGCGCGTCGATCTGTGCGATAACGGAGCGATCCTCGATCTTGTCGTACTCCAGCAGTGCCATGGGGTGAATCTTGATCGTGCTGGTGACGATGAACTCCTCGCGCGCCAGGCCGACGCCGTCGTTGGGGATGAACGACAGCGTCAGCGCCTGCTCCGGGTTGCCGACGTTCATCATCACCTTCGTGCGCGGACGCGGCACCTCGCGCAGGTCCACGCGCGTCACATCGAACGAGAGCTTGCCTTCGTAGACATTCCCCGTATCGCCTTCGGCGCAGCAGACGGTGATCATCTGCCCGTCGCGAATCGCGCCGGTGCCGGTCTCCGTGCCGACGATCGCGGGCAGGCCCAGCTCGCGGCTGACGATTGCCGCGTGGCACGTCCGCCCGCCGCGATTCGTCACGATCGCCGCCGCCTTCTTCATGAAAGGCTCCCAGTCCGGATCGGTCTTGTCCGTGACCAGCACATCGCCCTGGGCCAGCTCATGAAGCTGCGCGGCCTCGCGGATGACGCGCGCCTTGCCCGCGGCGATCTTCTCGCCCACGCTGCGACCCTTGGCGAGCACACGTGCGCGCTCCTTGAGGTGGTAGGTCTCCAATGTGTCGTGCGACTTGAGCGAGTGCACGGTCTCCGGCCGCGCCTGCACGATGAAAAGCTCGCCGGTCACGCCATCCTTGGCCCATTCCATATCCATCGGCGTCGGCTTGCCGCGCTTGCGCGAGTAGTGATCTTCAATGACGCAGGCCCACCGCGCAAGCTGGAGCACTTCGTCATCGCTGATGCAGAACCGGGCACGATCGGCAGTCGGCACGGGCACGTTCCGCGTCATGCGCCCGCCGCCTTCGTCGTAGATCAGCTTGAACTCTTTGTTGCCCAGCGTGCGCTTGAGGATCGGCCGGTGCCCGGTTTTCAGTGTCGGCTTGAAGATGAGGAATTCGTCCGGATTCACCGAACCCTGCACGACGTTCTCGCCCAGGCCGTACGCCGCGTTGATGAGCACGACATCGGGGAATCCGCTCTCGGTGTCGATCGAGAACATGACGCCGGAGGTAGCCAGGTCAGACCGCACCATGAGTTGCACACCGATGGAGAGGGCGATCTGGAAATGATCGAAGCCCTTATCCTGCCGGTAGGAGATCGCGCGGTCGGTGAACAGTGACGCGAAGCAGCGGCGGCAGGTATCCAGCAGCGCGGCGTGGCCGTGTACGTTCAGATACGTCTCCTGCTGACCGGCGAAGCTGGCGTCGGGCAGGTCCTCGGCGGTGGCGCTGGAGCGCACGGCGACATCGACCGGCTCGCCGCGCTCGGTGCTGAGCTGGTCGTACGCCTGGATGATCGCCTGGCCCGTCGCCTTCGGCAGCTCGGCCCCCATGATCGCGCGGCGGACCGCCTTGCCGCGGGCACGCAGATTGCTCACGTCGCGCGTGTCCAGATCACTGAGGATGCGACGGATCACTTCGTCAAGGCCGCTGGCGCGAAGGAACTGGCGATATGCCTCGGCCGTGATCGCAAAGCCATCGGGCACGCGCACGCCCTGGGCCGACAGCTCGCGCACCATCTCACCCAGGGATGCGTTCTTGCCGCCGACGATCGCGACATCATCGATGCCAACCTGGTTGAACCAGCGGATGACTGAGGTCGCGTTTGCGGATGAAGTCGATTGGAGGGTTGGCATGGTTGACTCCTGATCTTGGGTGCGACTCGGAGGAATAGCTTCAATCCGCATGGTCATGGCGATGCAACCGGCGCGCGGCCATCCAGCATCGGAAAGAGTTCGCGCACCCCGTTGACGATGAATTCAACCGCGACGGCTGCCAGGATCAGGCCCATCAGGCGCGTCACGATGTTGATGCCGATCTTGCCCATCCTCGGCTGAAGGACCGTCGCCAGGCGCAGCGCCAGCCAGGTAAGGCCGGACGCCAGCAGGATCACACCGCAAAGGATCGCCATATGCGTCAGGCCCGTGCCGCGGTTCGCAAAGATGATGACCGCGCTGATCGCGCCCGGCCCGGCCAGCAATGGAATCGCCAGCGGCACCACCGCGACCGCGGCTTTCTCCTCGGCCTCGCGCGCTTCTTCCTCGGTCTGCACCGCGCCGCTGATGCGGGCGTGCATCATCGAGATCGCCATGAGCAGTACGAGGATGCCGCCGCCCACGCGGAAGGTCGCGATCTGAATGCCAAAGAGCATCAGAACCCAGTCGCCGACAGTGACTGCGATCACGAGCACGATCGCGACGGTGACGGCAGCGGTGCGGGCCGCCTTGTGACGCTCGGCCTGGTTGTGAGTGCGCGTGAATGCAACGAAGAGCGGGATCGTTCCAATCGGGTCCAGGACAACGATCAGCGACACCAGTATCTTGACGTAATCCATCGAGGAGAGCATGGCTAAGAGACCTCGGTAGGGGCAATATCGGAACCGACGTCCGGGACACCCGCGAGCTCAATGAGATGATGATTCGAGTCAGCGTCGGCTGCCAGCGTCCGGGGCTTTGTCCAATTTCGCTTTGCCACCGGATGGTATTGGACTCCGCGCCGGGGTTGGCGCATTTGGGGGGACGAAATCATCCATCTCGTAACCAGCTGCTTTGAGTTGTCGGCGCTCCTCGTCGGTCGCTTCCACGATGCGATAGTCGGCCAGGGCGGCAAAAGACGGTTCGACGAGCAAGCCGCCATTGAGCACGAGTACGGCGTGGCCGCGTGGGGTGTCGGCGTAACGCTTGTCCAATTGGCACTGAACAGGCGGGCCTTCGTGCGCTGACGAACAGGGACGAACGATCATGGTGTTATCCTCGCGGAAAGAAGCGGACAGTTGCTCTGCGCCGACCAGGGTTTCTTCGCAGTGCTCCATTCAAACGAGCAGTGTTCGGCCCCGCCATCAGGGAATCACCGGTCTATCGATCCGAGGCATGCTGATACCGCTTCGCACGGATGAAAGGGATGATGATGTCGTCGATTCGATTTCGCCAGTCCCGAAACGAAAGGATGAATCATGCGGTACCTGCTGAGCCTCGTTGTTCTCTTGTGCCTAATTGCCTGCGAGTCTGACAAGCCGCTGAGCCGCGCGCCCGCCCCGCAGCAGAATCGCGGCGACGAACAGAGCAAGGTCGGCGCGCCGATCACCGTCAAGCCAGAGCCGAAGGGTCTGTTCCTCCCGGAGGGCGATCCCAGGGCGGGCAAGCTGGCGTTCCATCGGCTCAAGTGCTGGGCCTGTCACGAAGTGGCGGGCGAGGATTTTCCGAGGACTTTCGTTGACCCGCCGGTTCCCATCATGATGGTTTCACCGCTTCAGGATCAGTCGCGGGAGCAGCTCGCCGAGTCGATCATGATGCCGTCGCACAAGGTGTCCGACACGCTACCGGGAGTGAAGTCGGGCGACCTCTCGCGCATGGGAGACTTCAGCCAGACCATGACCGTGCGCGAGTTGATCGACATCGTCGCGTTTCTGAAGAATCTCAAGTCCTGACGCTGCGCAGCGCTCGCCCGTGAATCCGCCGTCGCGCAGGCAGTCCTCGGGGAATTGCTCATGCCATGGCGCGGACCCCCGCCGATACCGAGTGCCGAATCACGCCCGTATCTTTCAGATGATGTGGTGAAGTCTGCCGTGCAACACACTGAAAGGGATCGCCATGAAGCATCTGCTCGTCCCCATCGACTTTTCCGATACGACCGCCCCGATCATTCAGACCGTCGAATCGATTGCCAGAGCCTTCGACTGCACGGTCCACTACCTGCACGTCGTACCGTCGGTTGCCGACAAGGGCGAGTGGGACTTGATGCGGCACGCCCAGAGCCAGTTCTCGGCGCGGTATCCCAACGAGTTCAGGCGAATACAGGCGATGGCGAGTGAACTGCGCGAGCGCGGCTGCGAGGCGGATGCACTCATCCTGCAAGGGCCGGTCGTTCCGGTCATCCTGCATGAGATCGAACGGCTGAACGCCGACTTCGTGATCATCGGCTCGCACGGACACGGTGCGCTGTACGACATGCTTGTCGGCAGCGTCTGTGAGGGTGTGCTTCGCAAGGCGACGTGTCCGGTCATCGTCGTCCCTGGACTGGCGCGAATGGCGGCACGCGCGGAGCGGGGAGAGACCCATGCCCCCGCTATGTGATACCGCGAGGCGCGCAATCGTTTGACCAGGTTGCATCTTTCATTCGGCGACTGCCTTGGCGCGATCCGATGATCCGCCGATGCCAGCGCGCTGGAGTGGGAAGTAGTCTTTCCTATGGAAAATGCCTCGCTTCAATCCCACAGGAACCCCGTGTCGCTGAGCATTCTGATCGTCGATGATGCGCCGATCGTGCTGAAGGGCCTGAAGGCATTCCTTGAGCAACTCGGTTGTCAGGTGGTGACGGCGTCTGGCGGTGCCGAAGCATTGATCGCTGTTGGTCGGACATCCTTTGACATCATCTTCCTGGACTGCCTTCTGTGCGGCGAAGACGGCCTCGCCGTGGCCCGCGACATCCGGAACACGACGGGTCACAATACCGCAGTGCGCATCATCGGCATGCGACCTACCTCACGAGACATCAGCGCCGAGAAATGCGTGCGGGCGGGCATGAACGACTCGATCGAGAAGCTGGCGGACGCGGATCTTTATGAAGCCGCCCTGCGTCGGTGGGCTCCCGATTCGAGTGGTTGATCAGGCTCCCTCCAGCACCGACTGAATTGCGTGACGCGTTGGCTGGTTGCCGCTTGTCATCTGCGGCTTCACCTTCAGGTGGGCACGATAGGTTTCGATCGAACAGGAGCCGGCTTCAAGGACGCTTGGAGATTCATCCGGCTGGGGCGTGACCACCCGAAGCCAGGTATCGTGTTGCTATTCTGTCGATGGTCGCCGGCTCTCTCAACCATCGCCTTTCGCAAAGAGTTCATCATGAACGATCGCCTCCCAATCACGCCGCCGCCACGTGTGCCGACATGAGCGTCAACGGCGCTTAGCCGTTCCATCCCTGAAGCATTCGGACATAAAAGCTCCGCTCAAGCAGTTCCGGACTGGGAAAGGAGCAAAGGCTCATGCTGCCGCAAACGGATGCAAGGCTGCCATGGCCATGTTGTTCCAACCAACGCGAGAGGTCGTCGCGAATGACTTGCAACCTGGAAACCCCCTGGTCGAGCAATGCCGACACAAGCTGAGCGGCTTGGGCACCGCACATCACGGCCTTGAGTACGTCCTGTGCGGAATGAACTCCGCCGCTGATCGCCAGATCCAAAGGGATTCGACCGTAGAGGAGGCCAAGCCACCGCAGTCGCGGGAGCAATTCTGTTCGTTCGCCCAAGTTGATTGACGAGTCTTCGCGCTGTTCAGCCGGCTCGATGTCCGGCTGATAGAGTCGGTTGAAGAGCACCAAGGCGTTGGCTCCTGCCTGCGACAAACGTAATCCGAGATTTGCCAGCGACGTGTAGAACGGAAGCAGCTTCACGGCCAATGGCATCGCCGTTTCACGACGGACTGCCTGGACCAGAGAGATCAGATCCGACTCCACCGCCTCGGCAGGTCGGGTGACATCCGAAGACAGCGAATAGATGTTCAGTTCCAGGGCACTCGCCTTGCATTCGTCGATCAGCCGAACGTAATCGATCCACTGATCAAGGCGCGCGACGTTCAACGAAGCCAGTATCGGCACGGACTCCGGTACCGATTGGCGCACTCGCCGGAGGTGCTCGAGGTATTCGTGAGGCCTCATCACGAAGTCAACGCCATCGGACCGCATGTGATGGGTGGCGATCGTGGCCTGCCCGTTTTCAATCGCGATCTGCTCGGCGAACAACGATCGCAACGTAATCATGGCCGCACCGGCATCCACGAGCCGACGGATGGAGTCAATACTGTCGGACAGCGGCGATGCGCCCACCGTGAGGGGATGCGGTAGCTTGAATCCGAGGTAGTTGGTTTCAAGGTCCATGTTTGTCTCCCGATCGAAATCCTCGAAACCGCCTGTCGCCCGACATCGTGCAAGCCTGCCTGATCCACTGTCATGCGGAGACATGTCTTGAGGCAGGTATTGACGATTCGATCAAGAAGCTGGCGGACGCGGATCTTTATGAAGCCGCCTTGCGTCGCTGGTCTCCCGATTCGAGTGGTTGATCAGGCTCGCTCCAGCACCCACTGCATCGCGTGACGCAGCAACGCGCTGCTGTTGGCCAGGTTCAGCTTCAGCTTCAGGTGGGCGCGATAGGTTTCGATCGTTTTGGGACTCAGGAACAGCTTGTCGGCGATCCCGTTGACAGTCATACCTTGGCCGAGCAACTCAAAGACTTGAAGCTCGCGATCTGAAAGCAGGTCAACCGGCGAAGATGAAGGTGCGGGCGCGGCGTTGCCGACCAGCGCAAGCTTCAGGGCCCGAGATGCCACATCGCTGCTGAGGTAGTAGCCGCCTCTGGCAACTTGGCGTACCGCCTCGACGATCCGGTCGATGGCCTGCCCCTTGTGCAGATAGCCGTGAGCGCCGGCCCGCAGGCAACGCTCGGCGTAAACATCCTCATCGTGGCTGGAGACAACCAGAATCCTCACATCATCGCCACGCGACTTGAGGTCCTTGATCAGATCGAGCCCGCTGCCTTCCTCCAGCGAGATGTCCACCATGATCACGTTCGGCTGAAGGGCATCGGCCTGGCGCAGCGCTTCGTGGGCCGCACCTGCGTCGCCGCACACTTCAATATCCGTCTCGACGTTGAGCCGTTGGGCAAAGCCGTGCCGGACGACCGGATGATCATCGACGATCAGCACGCGAATCTTCCGCGGCGTCACAACGGAGGTCTTCTTTCTGGCAACAGTCATGACGTGGTCAATCGAAAATAGTGAACTGACGAACAGCGATCATCCGAACCAGTGCGATGCGGCATGGTCGACCAGCTCGCCGCAGAACACATGGCCATGCATCGCGCTGCGGATCGCCTCGACGATCTGCTCCGACGCTTCATGCTTGCTTACGATTCCCATCGCACCGACTTCGACCATGTCCGCGCAGCTCAGCGCCTCACCGCATGCGCAGATCATGATGATCCTGACGCTGGACCAGCGTTGCCTGATGCGATGGGCAAGCTCAACGCCGTCGCCGTCCGCCAGCGCCAGGTCCAGAACCGCGATGTCCGGCATGACGTCGTCGGGCATTTCCATCGCATGGGTCACGTCTTCCGCCTCGCCACACACGGCCAGATCCTTCTCATGTGCGATGAACTGGCTGAGCGTGCGTCGAACGTTCGGTTGGCTTTCGATAAGGAGAACTTGAGTCAGTCGCATTGATTTTCGAGTCGTTGTGCCGATCATGGGACACCTCCAGGAATGGATGGTTGCAACCGTCAGCTCCTTCCGCCTGCGCCGCGGGTTGTCGAATGCGCCGCATAGGTCTGATTGTTCAAGACCGTCCGGATCGCTTCGATGAGCTTTTCGTTGGCGTCATGCTTGGATACAAAGCCCATCGCGCCCGCTTCGATCGCGGCGGTGGCGTTGAATCGATCCCACCCGCTGACGACGAGAATCTTCGTGCCCAGCCAGTGTTGGCGCAGATGCTGGATCACGTCCCAGCCGGTGCCGTCGGGAAGGGACAGATCAAGCAGCACCAGGTCAGGGCACAGGTCGTCGAAGCACGCCAGCGCACCTTGGACAGAGTCCGCTTCCCCGCACACTTCCAGATCGCCTTCGAGCCCGATGAGGTAACGCATCCCGCTGCGGATGATGGGGTGATCGTCCACGATGAGGATTTTCGCCTTGGCCACAGATGCGGGTCGCTCAGGAGCGGTCATGGTCTGCCTCGTTGCGGAACTGACAAGTAATGGTCGTGCCGCGCCCGGGAGCCGAATCCACGGTCATTGCTGCTCCGATCAGCGTGGCACGGTAACGCATTGTCCGTAACCCCATGCCCTCAACGCTATCGGTGGATCCCTGAAATCCTTTTCCGTTGTCGCGAATGATCATTTGGCCAATGCCGTCAACCGCCGTCAGTCCGATGGTGATCTTCGATGACCGGCCGTGCCGGATGGCGTTGCTGATCGCTTCCTGCGCGATGAAATAGAGCTGCGTCGCGAAGTGGGTGTCGTTAACCATGACAGGTTCGCTCATCACGAACTCGCATTGCAAGTCCGGCGAAGCGTTGCGTGCCGCCAGTTGCTCCAGTGCTTCCTTTAGGCCCTGCGGCGTCATCTCGACCGGTACGAGCCCATGGGCGACCTGCCGGAGCTGCTCGTGCGCGTCACGGATGTGTCCAATCACCTCCGCCATCAGCGGTGCCTGCGATGATCCGGCTCGCTCGAGCGAGATCTGCACGGTCTTCGCAAGCATACCGATGCCGGTCATCAGGCCGCCTACTCCGTCGTGCAGTTCCTGGGCGATGCGCTGCTGCTCGTCAAGCCGGCCCTGCACAAGGTGCCGTTCCACTTGCTTGCGCGAGGTGATATCGCGGAGGATGCCGGTGAACATGCGTCCCTGTTCACCTTCAAACTCACTGACGGCCAGATCAGCCGGGAACGTGCTGCCGTCCTTGCGACAACCCAACACCTCGCGACCGATCCCGATGATCTTTGCCATGCCTGTGCGAAGGTAGTTGTCCAGGTACTGGTCGTGCTCCTGGCGATACGGCGCGGGCATGAGCATGCTCACGTTGTGGCCGACCATTTCATCCCGCGCGTAGCC
>JBBDXA010000192.1:0-18195 GCA_040902585.1 Phycisphaeraceae bacterium | reverse complement strand
TGCCACGGGTCGAGGAGGTCCGCCGACGAAGACCCGTGCGAAGGCCCGCGGCGACCGTACACACGGTGATCGCGGGCGGGCGGCACGGGTCTACTCGCAGACTCGTCGACCCGTGGCACCCAATCAATGCACTGACAGAATCACCGTTTCCTATTTAGCCGCCAGCCGACAAGTCATGGACGTTAAGCAGATCACTATTCTCTCCGTGGCCGCGCTGCTGATCCTCGGCGCGTTCTTCATCTACAACTCCGGCGGCGAAGGCCACGGTGACAACAACGCCAACTTTCCCGATGGCACTTATTGGATCTGCTCCAAGCCTGATTGCAAGCATGAGTTCAATCTCTCGATGAAAGCCTTGAGCGATCATCACGAACATCACTACGGCGACCCGATCCCCTGCCCCAAGTGCGGCACAGCAGGCGCGGTGCCCGCAAGCCTGTGCCCGCATTGCAGGAAAATCTACCGGACCAGTACCAGCAGCACGGTCTGCCCGCATTGTCAGAAGGATACGGTGAAGTCAGGCGGCTGAACCCACCCACGGGAGTGGGTGGGCTTTGTTTGACTGCCCCCTGCCCCTGCCCCTCTCCCTCCGCTCCCCTATCATGCCCCTGTGCTGATCGCTGTCGCTTATCTTCTGAACCTCATGCTCGTCGTCACCGGCGTCTGGCAGTACATCAAGCTCAACTTCGTCTGGGCTTTCCTGGCCATCGGCATCGGGGCGCTCAACCTGCTCGTCCTCTGGCTCAAGCGCACCACCGGCCTCTTCGCCGCCCTCGCCGCCATCGGCTCGCTCATCGTCCTCGTGCAGGGCATCATTCTCGCCTACGGGTCAGCGAGCACGTTCATCGATCAGGGCGACCCCAGCGCCTCCAGTGGTTTCTGGGACATGCTCTTCACCGGGCACGACCTCTCCTACGCGCTGGCCTACATCGGCGCGGGCTTGATCACGCTGGTGATTCTGGTGAGCGATCGCAAAGCCCGCACTTTATAGGACCATTCGCACCGTCTAATCATCGATTAGACTTCCCGCTTCTCCTGATTCGGGGTGTTCACCGCTTACCTTGCTCCGTTTTCATGCCGATACGTCTTGAGTCGAAGGGAGAGAACTCAAACACACGGCATGTCGTTCGCCGGTTTCTCGGAGGTGGATCGTGAAGCTCAGCAAGACCGCAACCATGGCAGCCCTCGCAGTGTCCTACCTGGCCAAACGCCGCGGGGAGGGACACATCCAGGCCCGGCAGGTCGCCGACTACCTGGGCATTCCCACCGACAGTGCCCTGAAGGTGCTCCAGGCGCTCTCGCGTCGCGGCATCATCGGCAGCCACCTGGGCCGCAGCGGCGGTTATTTCCTTGAGACCGAGCCCCGCCTCGTCACGCTGCTTCAGATCGTCGAAGCCGTCGAAGGCCCGATCGAAGGCGACATCCCCGTCGAGTCCGACGGCAACGGCCTGGCCAAGCCCATCGATGAACTCAAGAAGGCGTGCAACCGCGTCGCTCACTCCATCCGCGCCGAACTGGAACGCACCACCATCGCCGACATGGCGGACATCGACTCCAAGCCGGTGCTCGCGACGATCGAACACGGCGTGGCTCATTGAGCTATGAGCTATGAGCTTTGAGCTATGAGCCAGAAAACAAAACACTTCGTGGCATGCTTCTGCTTTCAGAAGCATGCTTTGCATTCGGGATCGCACGTCCATGCTTCAGCTCATAGCTCATAGCTCATCGCTCCAAGCTCTGCTACCTTGCGTGACGGATGAGTGAAAGCAAAACCAACAAGACACTCGAAAAGCTCATGCGCAAGGCGCTGAAGCTCGCCCTGCGCGGACAAGGCCGCGTCGAACCCAATCCCATGGTCGGCTGCGTGATCGCCCGCGATGGCAAACCAATCGCCCAGGGCTTTCACCACAAGTTCGCCGGCCCGCACGCCGAGATCGACGCCATCGAATCGGCGAAGAAAAAGAACATCGACATCGCCGGCTGCGACTGGTTCCTCACGCTCGAACCCTGCACTCACGCAGGCAAGACGCCGCCCTGCATCGATGCCGTCATCGCCGCCAAACCTGCCCGCGTGTTCATCGCCATGCAGGATCCCTTTCCGCAGGTCAATGGCCAAGGCATCGCCAAACTGCTCGAGGCAGGCATCGCTGTCGAAGTCGGCCTGTGCAAGGATGAAGCGCGGCAACTCAATCGCCCTTTCATCAAACGCGTGACCACCGGCCTGCCCTGGGTGATCGGCAAGTGGGCCCAGACCATCGACGGCCGCATCGCCACCCGCACCGGCGACAGCAAGTGGATCAGCAGCGCGAAGAGTCGGCAAATGGTGCATGAGCTGCGAGCCCGCGTCGATGCCATTCTCGTGGGCATCGGCACCGTGCTTCAGGATGATCCACTTTTGACCGCGCGGGATGTCACACTCAAGCGCATCGCCCTGCGCGTGATCATCGATCCACTCCTTCGTCTTGCCGTCGATCACCAGGTGCTCGACTCCGTCGGCAAGGACAAGCGCGCGGGCAAGGTGATCATTGGGGCGCGGGCGGAGGTGGTCGCTTCCCATCCGCCGCACATGGAGCAGCTCCAATCGCGCGGCGTCGAGATCGTGCCCTTGCCTGTAGCCGACATGAACACCGGCCGACTCGCCCTGCGCCCGCTCCTGAAACATCTCGCCGACAAACACAATGTGACCAACATCCTGCTCGAAGGCGGCGGGCACCTGATCGGGGCGATGCTGGTGGAAGACATGATCGACGAAGCGCTCATCTACATCGCGCCGAAGATCCTGGGCGATGAGTACGGCCGCGCCTGCGCGATGGGCCAGAACGTCCCTCGCATGGCCGACGCCAAGCCGCTGCCGATACATGATGTGACGCGCATCGATGACGATGTGCTGCTGCATTGCCGGGTGCATTGATTGCGCCGTTCGGGATTGCCGCTTGCGGCTTGGCAATGTGAGGGTCAATGGCGGTCCGCTGCTAAGCCGCAAGCGGCCATAATCGCCCTTCTCCCTCTCCGGGTACAATCCCTACATGAACACTTCCCTTTCCGCCCGCGTCCGATTCGCTGCTCTCGCTCTGCTGGCTTCGCTCTTCGCCTTCGCCCCGCGCGCTCTCGCCGCCGGCGCGGAGGAGGAGCGCTGGTACATGCTCCTGATCGAAGGCAAGCCCGCCGGCTGGATGATGGAGTTCTCCTCCGAATCCAAGGACGGCAAGACGCTGACCAGCGGCTCGAAGATGCACATGGTCATGAAACGCGATGCCCTGGCGATCACCATCGACGTCGCCAGCAGCTTCACTGAGACGTCCGACGGCAAGCCCATCAAGGCCGTCAGCGATACGAACATGGGCATCCTCGGCAGCACGAAGAAGACGTTCACTTTCAAAGACGATGGCATTGAGGTCGAGACCGTGCAGAACAAACAGTCCTTGAAGAAAACGATCCCGCTTCCCAAGGAAGCCTGGCTGACGCCGGCCGCGGCTGGGCGATATGTCGAGGCGCAGCTCGCCAAGGGCGAGAAGGTCGTGAAGTTCATCACGATGGATCCTTCCAACGATCCCACGCCGTTCTCCACGGAAGTCACCATCACGGGCAAGGAAGACATCGAAGTGCTGGGCAAGACAGTGCCTTCGCTGGTGGCTGAGACGCGCACCTCGATACTGCCGAGCATCGTGATGAAGAGTTATGTGAACGATGAAGGGCACATGCTGAAGATGTCGATGACGCCGATCCCCGGTTTTGAGATGACGGTGATCCTGGCGGACAAGGATCTGGCACAGGCGCAGGTCGATCCGCCGGAGGTTCTGGCCAACACGCTGATCGCGGTGAAGACGCCGATCAAAGACGCCCGGCACCTCATCTCGGCTGTGTACGAAATCAAGTTCAAGCCGCACGAGGGCCAGGCCAAGGACAAAGTGAAACCCGAGCTGCCCAAGGCCGGTTTTCAGAAGGTGGTCTGGGGCGATGAAGACACCGCGAAGGTGATCATGGACCTGACGCAGTTCCACGCACCCGGCGATGACCTGCCCACCAAGGAAAATCGCGAAGCGAGCAGCACGCTCAACAGCGATGACCCGGAAATCAAGAAGCTCGTCGAGAAGGCGCTCAAGGGCGCGCCCGCGGACATGACTTCCAAGGACAAGGCCAAGAAGCTGCGCGAGTTCGTCTACAGCTACATCCATAAGAAGGATCTGTCCGTGGGTTTCGCGGGCGCGAGTGAGGTGGCGCGCACGCGGCAAGGCGATTGCACGGAGCATGCGGTGCTGCTGGCGGCGATGCTGCGGGCGGCAGGCATTCCGAGTCGAACGGTCAGCGGCCTCGTCTACGCCGACGCCTTCGCGGGTCAGCGCAACATCTGGGGCTATCACATGTGGGCCCAGGCGTGGGTCGATGTGGACAAAGACAACAAGCCTTCGGGCGGGACATGGATTGATGTGGACGCGACGCTGCCGGACTGGCCGTTTGATGCTGCCCACATCACGCTGGCGGTCAGTTCGCTGTCGGATACCAGCAGCAGCAACGACATGGTGAAGCTGATTCCGATCATCGGGAGGATTGAGATTAAGGTGATCGAGACGAAGGCGGCGGAGTGAGAGAACGGCGAGTAGGCTGGAGCACCATCCCGGCAGGGTGGTGCATGCCAGCGTGACCGCACGCCTTTCGCACCGCCCTGCCGGGACGGTGCTCCACACTCGAGGCCACTCGCCACTCTCACTGATGCCCGACCTCCAGCCCATCGCCGCCATCCCCGATGTCCCGCCTCGCCCCGCTGACGCGCACAAAGGCACGTTCGGCACCGTCATCATCGTCGGCGGATGTGACACCATGATCGGCGCGCCCGCCCTGTGCGCCGCCGCCGCCCTGCGCAGCGGCACAGGCCTGGTGAAGATCGCCGCGCCCGCGAACGTCCTGACTGCCGCCCTGACCATCGAACCCGGCGCGACGGGCATCCTCATCGGCGATGACGTCAAGACCACACTGCACCAGCTCGACAAGGCCGACCCGGATCACACCGCCATCCTCGCCGTCGGCCCCGGCCTGGGGCAGAGCGAGGGCGCGGCCGAGCTGGTCGACGCCCTGCTCCAAGGCCCGCGCGCCATCGTGCTCGATGCCGATGGCCTGAACCTCCTGGCGCATTCAACGCTCACTCTTGAATCAATCCGCAATCCGCAATCCGCCATCCGCAATCTGCCTTCGCTCGTGCTCACCCCGCACCCCGGCGAGTTCCGCAGACTGGCGGCGCGGGCGCACGTCACCGAAAGCCCGACGGACAGACTTCAAAGGCCCGTCGCCGCCGCGAAGCTCGCCGAGGCGTTTCGCGCGATCGTCCTGCTCAAGGGGCAGTACACGATCGCCTCCGATGGCTCGCGCGTTTTCACCAACGCCACAGGCAACCCCGCGCTCGCCACGGCCGGCTCAGGCGATGTGCTCACCGGCATCATCGCCTCGCTCCTGGCCCAGCGCATGCAGGCCTTCGACGCGGCTGTCCTCGCCGCCCATCTGCACGGCCTGGCGGCGGACATGTGGTCCCAGGTCCACGGCACCAGCGGCCTGACCGCCCGCGATCTGGCGACCATCCTGCCCGATGCGTTTAATGTGCATCGCACCGAGCCGCGGTAAAATGGCGGGCAATGGTTCCGTGAAAAAGGAGCACGACATGAGCAAGACGCCGGCAACCGCCGCATCGCTGAAAGAAGTCATCGATGCCCTGCAAATGCAGGGCGAAATGGCATCGAGCTACATCCACAAGCACGACGGGCGCATCGTCGAACTCGCTCCAGATGGATTCGATGAGGACGACGATGCGGACGAGGAGGACCTGGACGACTGGCAGATCGAGGCGCGGGCTGAAGCGCGGATGGTGGCGAAGGATGACGCGTGGATCGCCCTGCCTGATCAATTCGAGATCAACGAGTACCGCATCATGGAGGACTTCATCGACGAGGTCGAGCCACAGCGCGACGCTGAAATTCTTGCAAACTCCATCCGCGGAAGCGGCGCGTTTCGCCGGTTCAAGGACATGGTGAACACCATGGGCATCGAGAAGGACTGGTACGCCTTTCTCAACCAGGCGATGGCGAGAATCGCCGCGCGCTTTCTCGATGTCAATGAGATTCCGTGGAAGAATGATGTGCCGGGGTTTGTCCGCGATGGCGGCGGCAGCACGTCGAAGGAAAACAGCGACTGACCTATCCGGGCGGACGCTTGCGATACTTCATGAGGAAGACACAGTGAACGATAAAGTTCTGAAGCCGAGTGCGAAGCCGCAAGCGGCCTACGCGGCGAGCCTTGACGATGTCGCGGCGGCGGCCCTGCGCATCGCGCCGTATGCGCATCGCACACCGGTGATGACCTGCGCGACGCTTCATGCGATGGCGGGGCGAAGGCTGTATTTCAAGTGTGAACATTTGCAGAAGGTCGGGGCGTTCAAGTTTCGCGGGGCGTGCAATGCGGTGATGAAGCTTTCAGAGACGATCGCGATGCGCGGCGTCGTAACGCACAGTTCGGGTAATCACGCCCAGGCTTTGGCGCTGGCGGCGAAGCTGCGCGGGATTGCGGCGCACATCGTCATGCCGCGCACCGCTTCGAAGATCAAACGCGAAGCGGTCGCAGGCTACGGCGGGCGCGTCATCCTCTGCGAGCCTGATTCCGCCTCGCGCGAAGGCATGGCCGCACAGGTGCAGCAGGAAACCGGCGCGACCCTTATCCATCCCTACAACCACCCCGACATCATCGCCGGCCAGGGCACTGCCGCCATGGAACTGATCGAGGAAGTACCCCACCTCGACGCGATCATCACCCCCGTCGGCGGCGGCGGCCTGCTCAGCGGCACGTGTATCGCCGCGAAAGGCCTGGCGCCGCGCGTGCGCGTTTTCGCCGGTGAACCTTTGAATGCCGATGATGCGGCCCGTTCACTCGCGGAAGGCACCATCGTCCCGCAGCCTTCGCCGCCCAGGACCATCGCCGATGGTCTGCTCACCAGCCTGGGGCCGCTCACGTTCGCGATCATTCGCGATCACGTCGAGCGCATCGTCACGGTGACGGAAGAGGAAATCATCGCCGCGATGCGCCTGCTCTGGCTGCGCGCCAAGCTGCTGGTGGAGCCGAGCTCGGCTGTGGCGCTGGCGGCGGTGCTGGGCTGTGAAATGAAAGCGATCGAAGGCATCAAACACCTCGGCATCATCCTCAGCGGCGGGAATGTGGATGTGGATCACTTGCCGTGGTGAGATGACGTGCGGAAGCGCATTTACGGCTCATCCGGTGAGTGTGTACTTGAGTTCCAGACGCCGACTCCCGCCCCGACAGGGGCGACAGTGTGTAGCCACGGGTGGAGCGAGGCGACCCGAGTCGCCGAGCGCAACCCGTGGAACGGACGTCGTTCGTGTTCTCCGCCCCGGGGGGGCGGCAGTGATCACGGATTCAATCGAACAGGTCGCGGCATCGTTCAATCGTCCGGTGCGACGGCCTCACTGTTGCCCCTTCGGGGCAAAGGAAGTGAAAACGACACTCGCTTACCACGGGTTGCGCGAAGCGCTTCACCCGTGGCTACACACTTTCGCCCCGTCGGGGCGGGAACCAGCCAAGCCGGGAACAACAAACAACCCCGCCGGCGAGAGCGGGGTTGGCCTATTGACTTCTTCGGGCTGATAGCTCAAAGCTCCAAGCTCATCGCTCAAAGCTCCAGGCTCACTCACGCCGCGGGCTTCGCACCGGCGCGCTTGTGATTCAGGCGGGTCGTCAGCCGGCTCTTGTAGCGGGAGGCGGTGTTCTTATGGATGGTGCCCTTGGCGGCGACCTGGTCCAGCAGCTTGTACAGGCCCTTAAGCTCTTCGGTGGCCTTTTCGACGGTGCCGTGCAGCAGGGTTTCGCGGTAGCCCTTGATGGCGGCGCGGAAGCGGACCTTGCGCCAGCGGTTCACAGCCCGGCGCTTGATGTTCTGACGGATACGCTTCTTGGCGGTCAAAGAATGAGCCATATCGATTCAACTCCAATTCGTGTAGGGAGCCCAGTATTATGACGAATGCAGCCGGGTTTTGCAAGTCGAGGGCGAAGGGGGAAAATGCAAAATGTAAAGCATGCAAATGCAAAGGAGCAATGAAGATACGGAACCCCGGGCCGGTCAGCATTGTCTCTTTACGTTTGCATGCTTTTCATTTTGCATTCTCCCGTCCTCAAGGCGCCATCCTCAACAGCCAGTACGCCACCGGGGCGATGAGGATGGGCGAGTCGATCACATCCAGCACGCCGCCGAAGCCGGGGATGGTGTTGCCCGAGTCCTTCACGCCGGCGTCGCGTTTGAAGAGGCTCTCCAATAGATCGCCGCAGTGGCCCAGGACGGCGAGCAGGCAACCGGTGACCGCGGCATACCAGAGGGGAATCGCCCGCGGCAGATTCTCCCCCGTTTCGCCAACCCAGCGAATCGCCAGCTCAAATTGATTGCTGATCGCGACGAAGACCACCGCCACCAGCGCGGAGAACAGCATGCCCCCCGCCAGCCCCTCCCAGGTCTTGGCCGGGCTGAGCCAGGGGATGAGCTTATGTTTGCCGAAGGCTCGGCCGGCGGTGTAGGCACCGATGTCGCATGCCTTGGTGATGAGGATGACCGCCAGCAAAACCCACGCACTGTGGGTCTCGCGGATGAGCATGTAAAAGCCGGGGACGATGCCCAGGTAAATCATGCCGAGCATGGCCGCCCCGCCCGCGGCCAGCGCGCCTTCGGTGCGACCGTGACTGGCGTGGCGGAGCATGGTGAAAAGGAAGGCGAGGGCGACGGCGGTCATGGCCCAGGCGACGACGCTGGTGCCCGCAGCCGTGCGCGGGGAGAGGAACATGATGGTAAAACCCGCGGCGGCGCTGAACATGACCAGCCCGTTGCTGACCGCTGCGCCCTTGGCGCGGAACATGCCTACCAGCTCGCGCGCGCCCAGCAGCGATAACACGAGGAACACCAGAAACGTCGGCAGCCCTGCCGGGATGAACGGCTGCCCCGCCAGCACCGGCTGGAGAAACGTGCCTTCGATCGAGATGCGGCCGAGCCGATCGTCCGCCCAGATGAGGGCGACGAGCGAGACGCACATGATCACACCGAAGATCAGCCGATGGCGGAGCATGGCGGCATCGTAGCAACGGGGAAGATTCGCGTGGCGAGAGGAGGAATCACCGGCTTCGCTTGCTGCGCCATGCCAATGCACTATCGTGTCCCTCGTGAAGCATTCTCAGCCTGACTCTCGTCGATCGCTCGCTCTCGCCGGCCTCGCTCTGGCGATGATGACGCTGGCGCTTCCCGCTGTCGCCCAGGTCCAGCCGATGTCTGCGGTGGGCGATGCGAACAACCTCTGGATCGTCCGCACCAGCGACGACGGCAAGAGTTTCACCCTCCTGCATCGCCGGCCGATCGATCTGCCCGAAACCCGCCTGACGCCGCTGCCTGAACCCATCCACGGCCGCATCGCTCCCAAAGGCCTCGCGGCAGGCGAAGATTACCTTCTAATCGTCTATGAAGACCGCACCGTGCAGACCCTCCGCGCGATGGATGACACGGCAGGCCGACGTGGCTTCACCGATCTGATTCTTCCCTCCCTGCCTGCGGGGGCTGCCCTGCGTTCGCTGGCGATAACGCCCAGCGGGCCTTGGGCCCTGGTGCGCATCGAAGACCCGGCCGTACTGGAAGCGATCGATCATCCCGCCGAGCAGCGATCGATCTTTCAGAAGCGCAAGCCGGCAATGAAAGATCTGGAAAAGGCACCGCCTTCGACCCCCGTGCCGACTCCTGCGCCGACCCCCGTGCCAACTCCTGCACCTGAACCTTCGCCGCCACCCGCGACGCTTGAAGCGGGCAAGGATGACAAGAAGGCTGAGCCCGAAGCGCAGCCTGCGATCACCGCGCCACCCGCCGATGCAAAGCCGAAGGTCAAGGCCGACCGACTGCTCTACCTGAAGCAGGATCGCTGGGTGAGCGCGGCCATGCCGACGGACTGGCCCGAGGATGCCGAGGGCTGGATCGTCCACACGCTTTCGACGGACGCCCGGCCGATGCTGGTGGTGATGACCGCCACACCGCGGGCGATCCGCTCCTATCGCTGGGCTCCGCCGCACGACGCCGACGCCGGCCTGTGGACCCGCCAGGAACATGCGATCGAACAGGTCGTGAACCTCCCGCCGACCGCCGCTTCGCAGCAACTGATCATCGCCCGCCGCAAGAACACGCCGGGCAAGCTCGAAGTCGCGCTCAGCGGCGTGCGCCTGGAGGGCGTCGCGGAGATCGGCACGCTCAGTCTGCCCGAGCCGACGCAAGGCTGGTCGCTCACGACGCAGGGCGATCGCGTCGCCCTGATTGCGCAGGCGGGCGAAGAGCTGGTGATGCAGCGGATGGATGTGAAGGGTCGGGTGATCGATCCGGAGCCGATCTCGCTCAAGTCGCAGCCGCCGCCGTTGGGACCGGTGGCTGACTTGTTTGTGTTCGTCGCCGTGTTGATGCTGGCGACGCCGATGCTCATCCTCATGCTTCGCCGCGATCCCTCGGCCCCGATCGTGCAACTGCCCGGCACCCTGCGTCTGGGCGATCTGCCGCTGCGGGCAGTCGCCGCCGTGATCGACCTGGTGCCCTGCGTCGGCGCGGTTGTCTTCTTCTGGGATGTCTCGGTCGTGGACCTGGTCGACGCCTGGCCGGGCAACAGCGGCGGATGGGAACGGATGATCCCCGGGCTCGTCGTCATCGGTTCGTTCGTCGTGTACTCCTTCGTCGCCGAGGTGTTCTTCGCCAAGACCATCGGCAAAGCGATCATGGGCCTGCGCGTGACGGGGCTCAAGGGTGAGCCGCCGGACCTCTGGCAGGTGCTCAGCCGCAACGGCTTGAAGGCACTGGACATGATCGCCCCGCCCTTGATCATCTTCGCCATCATCAGCCCCAGCCGGCAGAGGCTTGGCGATGTCGTCGCGCGGACCGTCATCGTTACCCGGGTGAATCTCGATGGTGATGATGATGAACTCAACAAAGGCAAACGCTCCGACGAAACCAAGCCACTGGACCCGCGGTCCGACAAGCCGCGAAATCCCCCCAAGTGAACGTGAACGCCCGCAGCGAGCCAACCCGTCATGATGGGCACCCGCCCGGTGAGCGCACTGCCGTGGTGCTGCTCTCAGGCGGTCTGGACAGCGCCACCGCCCTGGCCATCGCCCGCAGCGAAGGCTTTGCGTGTCACGCCATCAGCTTTGACTACGGCCAGCGACACCGGGCCGAACTCGAAGCCTCGCGCCGCGTGGCGAAACACGGCGGCGTCCTTTCCCATCGCATGGTCACGATCGACATGCGTGCCTTCGGCGGCTCGGCCCTGACCGATGACATTGCCGTGCCCAAGGACCGCGACGAGGGTCAGATGTCCGATGGCATTCCCGTCACCTACGTGCCTGCGCGGAACACGATCTTTCTCTCCTACGCCTTGGGCCTGGCGGAGGTGCTCGGGTGCGGCGATATCTACATCGGCGTCAACGCGGTGGACTACTCGGGCTATCCCGACTGCCGACCTGAGTACATCAAGGCTTTTGAAACAATGGCCAACCTCGCGACCAAGGCCGGCGTCGAAGGCCGCCCGCTTCGCCTGCACACGCCGCTGATCGACTGGAGCAAGCCGCGCATCATTCAGCGCGGGCTGGAACTGGGCGTGAACTTTGGCCTGACGCATAGCTGCTACGATCCGCAGGCTGGTGCTGATGGAAAACTGACGCAAGCCTGCGGCCACTGCGATGCGTGCCTGCTCCGCAAGCGGGCGTTCGAATCACTGGGGATGAAGGACCCGGTGCTGTAGATGTAGAGCGGCGTGAAGTCCGCTTGCAACGAGAACGATCATGGACTTGCCCCTCGCCCGACAACCCGGCCAGAAGACGTCGCTCGAAGGATTGATCCGCGCCGCCAAGCGGGCGGATGTGATTCTCCTGCGCATGGTTGGCGAAGAGTCCTACCTTGACGGCGCGACGGTCTACCTCAGCGAAACGCACCCGCAGGTGGTTGAGGCAAACGGCGCATACGACCTGCGTGTTCCACCCGGCGGTGATGCGGCCCAGATCGTCGATGCCCTGATCAACAAATTCACTGAAGCCGGCTCGACGTGTTTCACGTGTGATGCCTCTGAACCCGAATGGCCCGCGCCGCTTGCTGCCGCCCTGGAAGCGCGCGGTTACCAGCCACAGACGCTGGCGATGGCCCAGCTCGCAGCCTACGCGCCGCCTGCGCTGGTGGATGATCAGCTTCAGGTGATCCCCGGCCGCGCCGCCTACAACGAACTTCATCGCATCTACACCGAGCGCTATCAGGCCACCGGCGCAGGATCGCCCGAAGACGCCGCCAAGGCCCGCGTCGATCAGCTCGATGATCCGCGCGTTGACCTCTTCCTCGCACGCCGCGATCGCCAACCCGTCGGCCTGACCGGCCTGCTCACGCTGGGCAACATCGGCGTCGTGCTGGACCTCTTCACCGCGCCGACCTGCGATGACCCGGCCGTCCTGAACACGCTGGCCTCGCACCTGGTTGACTACTGCATGCGAGCCCAGTTCGAGCAGGTGATCGCAAGGTTCGACCCCGCTGACTCACGCCGGCCGTTCTTCGAGTCGCTGGGTTTCAAAGTCGTCGGCCAATACGTGCGATACTGCAAGCAGGAGAAGAAGGCCTCTAAGGAAATGAGGAAATGAGGAAAGGAGGAATCAGCAAACTCGATGAAGTAGCATTCCTGTATGTTCCTTATTTCATTATTTCTTTAGAGAATTCATTCGCCCGATTGGTCACAAAGATCGCAACGAAGCGAAAGTGACGATGACTCGGATAGAATCGTTCAAAGCCGCGGTATCACCCACCCATGACCGAAACCCCCACCCCATCCACAGGCCCATCGGTAGTCTCGCGCTCGCTGGTGCAGCACCTTAAGAACAGCGACGTCCTGTGCCCTTCATGCGGGACCAACCTGCGCGACCTCGCTGCCTCGCTCTGTCCCGAGTGCGGCTGCGAACTGGACGTCGCTTCACTCAAGGCCGCGCCGGGCAACGCCACGCAGATACCGATCATCGCCGTGCGCGTGCTCAGCGCGATCGCGTTTCTCATCGCCGGCTATCTCGCCCTCATGGCGATCCTCGACAAGCAGCCGGCCGGCTGTTCCGGCGCGGGCGGCTGCGGCACCGTGCTCGCCAGCCGCTGGTCCAGCCTCTGGGGCGTGCCCGTCAGCGTCCCCGCCCTGCTCATCTACGCCGGCATCTTCTTCGCCTCCTTCCGTGTCCGCCCTTCGCTGCCCGACGCCAAACGCCGCGACGGCTGGCTGCTGCTGCTCATCTTCGCCACCTTCGCCGGGCTCGGCGCGTTGTGGTTCATCATCATTCAAGCCTTCGTCCTCAAAAGCTTCTGCCCCTACTGCATGATCGATCACGTCTGCGGGATGATCATCGCCGGGCTCGTCTGGTATCAGGTGCCGCTGAAGCGCGGTGAACGGCTTAGCGAAAAGGTGCGCTCGCCGCTGGTGCTTTCGTTGAGCCGCGCGATGCAGTCAGCCGTCGCGGCCGTCGCGGTCATCGTCTTGTTCATCGCCTGTCAGATCAGGTACCCCGCTGCGACGCACACCGTCACCGAAATGCCGATCAACAAGAACACCGGCCCGTTCACCGCGCTCAACGGCGACCCGAAACCGCCTGTACACACCACCGACGGCATCGAAAAGGACGGCTCGACCAAAGACGCGACGGGCAAGGACGGCAACGCGCAACCCGCGCCTCCCGACGTCGACTTCGCCAAATACGTCGTACTCAACCTGCCCGAAGCCCCCAACGGCGCGGGCGTGCTCATGGATCGATCCGCCTTCCCGATCAAGGGCGATCCGAAGGCGAAGTTTCTCTTTGTCTGTCTCGTCGATTACACCTGTCCGCATTGCCGCGAGCTGCACGCCACGTTCCCCGGCACCTTCGCCCGCTACGGCGAACAGGTCGCCTTCATGATTCTGCCCATGCCGCTGAATGCCGACTGCAATCGCCACGTCAAGACGACGTATCCGCAGCATGCGTATGCCTGTGAGCTGGCTCGCACCGCGCTGGCGGTGTGGAAGATTGATCCCGCGAAGTTTGCCGCGATCGACGAGTGGCTCTTCGGCGATCCCTTTCCGCGCACGGCTCGCGAAGCCCGCGACAAGGCGGTCGAACTCGTCGGAGCTGAGGCGCTGGACAAGATGATCGAATCCGGCTGGCCTGATGAGCAGATTCAGAAGGATGTCGAAGTCTACGGCATGGCCGGCAAAGGCCGCGTGCCTAAGCTCATGTTTCAGACTTTCGCGGTCGAGGGTTCGATCAAAGCTGAAGTGCTCTGGCGATTGCTCGAAGAGCGCGAGGATCTGGGGCTACGGCCGCTGAAGTGAGCACCATCTCAGAGCACCATCCCGACAGGGTGGTGCTATTCACGCACTTCAGCCCGTGGCGCCACGTCGCACCTTCTACTCCGCTTGCCAATAGCACCACCCTGTCGGGATGGTGCTCTGACGGTGCCCCCGTACAATTGGAGGTCACACCGCCGCCCTTGTACGGAGCGTCTCATGTCCCATCCCCTGCCGGCCGACAATTCACACCCGCTCACACCGGACCAGATCACGAAGTTCAACGAGGATGGTTATCTCTTCGTCGAGAACCTGCTCGATGCGGAAGAGACCGCCCTTGTGCTCGCCGCCGCCCGCGAGGATCACGAGATGCTCAACCATGCGTTCAGCGTGGATGACACGTCCGGCCGCAAGACGCGCATGAGTTTGTGGAATCATCCCGGCGATGACATCTATGGCAAGGTCGCGTCGTGTCACAAGATCGTCGATGCCTGCGAGCAGCTTCTGGAAGATGAGGTGTATCACTATCACTCGAAGATGCTGCTGAAGGAACCGCGCGTCGGCGGAGCGTGGGAGTGGCATCAGGATTATGGCTACTGGTATCAGAACGGTTGTCTCTATCCTGACATGGTCTCCTGCTACATCGCGCTCGATCCGGCCGTGAAAGCCAACGGCTGCATGCAGCTCATCCCCGGCAGCCACAAGCTCGGGCGCATCGAGCACGGCCGCTTCGGCAAACAGACCGGGGCCGACCCGAAGCGGATCGAAGAAATCCTCACGCGACTCTCCGTGGTCTTCGCCGAGATGAAGCCCGGCACCGGCCTCTACTTCCACGGCAACACGCTCCACTGCTCCGCTCCCAACAACAGCGACGCCTCGCGCTGGGCGATGATCTGCTGCTACAACGCGAAGCACAACAACCCGGTGAAGGAACATCATCACCCTTGCTACACGCCGCTGAAGAAGTCGCCGAATGAAGCGATCAAGGAAACAGGCAAACGCGTGAGCACGGCAGCCCAGACGAGCTGGCTCGATCCGGTGAAGGATGAGACGATCGGGTCGGAAGATTACGACAAATGACGGGTTGGGCGGAGCACCATCCCGACAGGGTGGTGCTATTAGCGCACGTACTTCTGCTGCGCCACGGCTCACCTTCGACGCCACGGCGCACCCTTTTCGTCGTACGCATTCAGCACCGCCCTATCGGGACGGTGCTCCCGGCTTCGGCGCGCCCCTGTCTTTTCCCCCTACCCGTCTCCCGCTACACTCTGCCGCTTCGGAGACTCGTCATGGGTATGAAAGTATGCAAGTTCGGCGGCACCTCGCTCGCCGATGCCAATCAGATTCGTAAAGTGCAGGCGATCATCGCGGCTGATCCGGCCCGCCGTTATGTCGTGCCCTCGGCGCCCGGCAAACGCACCAGCAAAGATCAGAAGATCACCGACCTGCTCTACCTCTGCCACAGCCACGCCAGTCAGCGCTTGCCTTTTGATGACGTGTGGAAAGTCGTCGCGGATCGCTATCGACAGATCGCCGCGGACCTGGGCGTGACGCTCGACCTGGAGCTCGAGCTGGCGACGGTGAAGGCGACGATCGCTTCCCACGACAACGGCACGCCGCCCGACTACGCCGCCAGCCGGGGCGAGTATCTCAACGGCCTGATCATCGCCGCGTTGCTCGGCTGGGAGTTCATTGATGCCACTGAGGTGATTTTCTTCGACGCCCGCGGCCGGCTCGACATGAACAGGACGCAGCAGGTGCTCAGTGCCCGCCTGAAGAAGACATCGCACGCGGTCGTGCCCGGCTTCTACGGTTCGACGCCTGATGGACAGGTGAAAACATTCAGCCGCGGCGGCAGCGACATCAGCGGCGCAATCGTCGCCGCCGGGGCCGGGGCTTCGGTGTATGAGAACTGGACCGATGTGTCCGGCCTGCTCATGTCCGACCCGCGCATCGTCGACAACCCGCGCCCGATCGATGTCGTCACCTACCGCGAGCTGCGCGAACTCGCCTACATGGGCGCGAGCGTGCTGCACGATGAAGCGATCTTCCCCGTGCGCAAGGCGGGCATCCCCGTCAACATCCGCAACACGAATCGGCCTGATGATGCGGGCACGCTGATCACGCCCGAGGCTTCGCCCATCGCCCACAAGGGCACGATCACAGGCATCGCCGGTCGCAAGGATTTCACGGTCATCACGCTGTACAAGGCGATGATGAACGCGGAAGTCGGCTTCGGACGCAGGCTGCTGGGCGCGCTGGAGGATCATGGCGTGAGCTTCGAGCACACGCCCACAGGCATCGACACGATGAGCGTGGTGGTGCAGAGCGCATCGCTGACCGACAAGATGGAAAAAGTGTTGGAGCAGATCCGCGTGGACTGCGAGCCGGACACGCTGGAGGTGTATCCGGATTTGGCGCTGGTCGCGGTGGTGGGCCGGGGCATGGTCCACACGCCGGGCACCGCGGCGAAAGTGTTCGGGGCGCTGGCGCAAGCGAGCGTGAACATTCGCATGATCGATCAGGGCTCGAGCGAGATCAACATCATCGTCGGCGTGGACTCGAAGGATTTTGAAAACGCGATGCGTGCGATCTACGCGGCGTTTGTAAATTAGGGTATGGGGTTTGGGGTGTAGGGTGTGGGGTTCATGAAACAACCCGACTCTGAACCCCACACCCCAAACCCCCACACCCCAAACCCCCACACCCCACACCCCGCCCTGTACATATGACCGACTACACCCCCGACGCCAACCGCTACGACAACCCCGCCTTCTACCGCCCCTGCGGCCGCTGGGGCCTGAAGCTTCCCGCGATCAGTCTCGGCTGCTGGCACAACTTCGGCACCCACGCCGATGAAGACAACGCCCGGCAGATGCTCTTCACCGCCTTCGATCACGGCATCACGCACTTCGATCTCGCCAACAACTACGGGCCGGTGCCAGGTAGTGCCGAAGAGCGCGTCGGAGAAATCATGATTGAGATGCCGCGAGATGAAATCATCATCTCCACCAAGGCAGGTTATCTCATGTGGCCGGGGCCATATGGCGAATGGGGCAGCCGCAAGTACCTGCTCGCGTCGCTCGAACAGTCTCTGGAGAGGCTCGACCTGGAGTACGTCGACATTTTTTACAGCCATCGCTGGGACCCCAACACGCCGCTGGAAGAGACGATGGGCGCGCTGGACACGGCTGTAAAACAAGGCAAAGCGCTATACACCGGCATCAGCAGCTACAACGCGGAGCAGACCCGCCGGGCGATGTTCATCTGCCGCGAGAATGGTTTCGCCCAGCCGATCATTCATCAGCCGAACTACTCGATCCTGAATCGGTGGATCGAAACGAAAGGCTTGATGCAGACGTGCCAAGAGCAGGGGCTGGGCATCATCGCGTTCTGCCCGCTGTATCAGGGCGTGCTGACGGACAAGTATCTGGCGGGCGTACCGAAGGGCTCGCGGGCGGCGAATCCTGAGGGCTTTCTGCGTGAGAAGCAACTCACACCTGATCTGCTCGCCGCGGTGGGCAAGCTGAATGATGTGGCCAAACAGCGCGGACAGTCGCTGGCGCAGATGGCGCTGTCGTGGGTCCTGCGCGATCCGCGCGTGACCACAGCCCTGATCGGCGCGAGTCGGCCGGAGCAGATCAAGGAGAACGTGAAGGCTGCGGACAAGCTCACGTTCAGCGATGAAGAACGCATGCGGATCGATGAAGCATGCAGAGCGTTGAATCTGAAGAGCGCGTGGGCGAGCGGGGAAGAGTGATTGCGGTCGCTGGTTAGCGGTCGGGCCGAGTCTGCGAGGCCCACCCGTTCCTGCCGCAACGCCGCGTGACGTTCGTCGCACCGCAGGTGGGCCTCGCGGACT
>JBBDXA010000191.1:0-18226 GCA_040902585.1 Phycisphaeraceae bacterium | reverse complement strand
GGGGCTGAGGCTCGGCGAAGCCCCGGCTCTGGGGCGCACAAGGTTCATCGGACCGGGGCTTGCGCGGACTCCAGCCCCAGCCACCCGCGCGCTCAGTCGGGACGCTGGTTCACGCCTCCATCGCCGCATCCACCGTGTTCACAATGGTAAAGACCAGGTGCAGGCGGGCAATTTCAAAAATGCCCTTCACCTTCGGCTGCATGTTGCACAGCACCAGCTTCTGACTGCGCTTCCGCTGGGTCTGGAGCAATTCAACGAGCACCGCCACGCCCGATGAATCCATGTACTGCACCCCGGCCAGATCGACGATGATGCGATCCAGTCCATCGCGCAGAGCGCCGAGCAGGCCCTGCCGCAGTTCCGGCGATCGGCTGAAATCGATATCGCCCTTGACGCGCACGATCATGCCATCGGCGATGGTCTGAGTATCGATCATGAGTGGTATCCGATCAGTCATTGTCGGTCCGCTGATTCTTTCGCCCGCGGCACGGGCTGGTACTTACGCAGGGTGAGCTTCAGTCCGACGGCGTCAGGCCGAGGCGAGTATTCCACTTGATCAAACGATTCGTAGATAATGTTCACGCCCAGTCCCCCCGGGCGAACTTCATCGAGCGATCTGCGGGCAATGCGCTCCACATCCACGGGGCCGACTTCATCTTCGATGACCACCTGGATGCCGGACCGGCCGTTGTCGCGAACCCGTGACAGTGTAACGTCGATCGCGCCATCCGTCCTTTGCTTGTAGCCGTGACGAATGACATTGGTCATGGCTTCGTCGACGGCCAGCACCACCTTGTCGCGTGCCGGCTCATCCAGCCCGAAGCGATCGGCAGCCGCGCTGACCGCCGCCCGCACCACGCACAGGTTGCAAGGGTCGCTCAGCACATGAATCTCAACCGAATCCTTTTCTGACATCGTCAATCGTCCGTCAACATTGAAAACTAGGGCGTGTTGCCGCCCGCACCGGCGAATCGCTTCTGCTTGACCGCTTCCTCCCACACCAAGACTTTCTCGTTTCGTTCGAGCAGGTCCGCGTAAGGGTTGTAACCCAACCGCTCGCCGGTGATGCGATCGAGCGCCTGGATGGCGAACACGCGCACAGCCGGGTCATCGCTCTTGAGTTGCTCCACCAAAGGCGGAATCTGGTTGCGGTCCTTAGCCTCGCCTGCGCGGCGGATGGCGTAGAGCTTGGAGGCGGGATCGGGTGAATCGAAATTGCCCTGACGATGTCGCGGCGTATCACAGCCCGCCAGCAGCAGGAGAATCAGGATGAAGCCGGTGTGCTTCATGGTGACTAATCGTATCCGCGAAGGGTTCGATGCGCAGGGAGAAGCCTGGAGCACCATCCCGGCAGGGTGGTGCCTGCTTGTGTTCACGCCGCGTTTGAGCACCGCCCTGCCGGGACGGTGCTCCAACCCGTTCATCGCTACTCGAATACTATCGGTCCGATGCCGCTCCTGTTTCCCTATGTTTATCGAGGCCGCTACACTTATCCGACTCTATGCAGATCAGCCTGACTCCATTTATCATCGAAAACGCGCCGGGCGACTTCGTCCGCCGCCGCAAGCCTGACTGGCTCCGCGCCAGGCTCCCGGGCGGGCCTGGTTTTTCCAAGCTGCGGCAGATCATCGACAACCACGGCCTGCACACCGTCTGCGAATCCGCCAAGTGCCCGAACATGGGCGAGTGCTGGGAACGCGGCACCGCCACGCTCATGATCCTGGGCGATGTCTGCACACGCTCCTGCGGATTCTGCCACATCAAGACCGGCAAGCCCACAATCCTTGATAGGGACGAACCGCGCCGCGTCGGCGAAGCGGCGGCCCTGCTCAACTTGAAGCACATTGTTATCACCAGCGTCAACCGCGATGAACTCGCTGACGGCGGCGCCGCGATCTGGGCACAGACGATTCGCGAGATCCGCAAGGCTTCACCGCAGACCAGCATCGAAGTGCTCATCCCTGATTTCTGCGGCGACTGGGATGCGCTTCAGGTGGTGATGAATGAACGCCCGGAGATCCTGAATCACAACATGGAATCGGTGAAGCGGCTGTACCGCGTGGTGCGCCCGCAGGCGAAGTATGAACGCTCGATCGAGCTGCTGGCCCGCGCCAAGGAAGCCGGCCTCGTCGCCAAGACGGGCATCATGGTCGGCATCGGCGAAAGAGATGAAGAGATTCAGGAGCTGATGGAAGACGTGACCGCCGGCTCGATGACGGCGAACGGTTCGTGCGACATTCTCACGGTCGGGCAATACCTTCAGCCGACGCGCGAGCATCTGCCGATTCATCGCTGGGTGACGCCGACACAGTTCATCGAATACAAGAACTGGGGCGAAGCGATCGGCTTCAGGCACGTCGAGTCAGGCCCGCTGGTGCGCTCGAGTTATCACGCGGAGGAACAGGTGCTCCAGCTTCAGGCGGAAGTGTGATGCGTGTGGATCGATGCCGGCCGGGGCGGTGGTTCACTACTTCGATTGCACGGCCTGCTTCACCATCATGGCCGACTCGCAGACACGGATGAGTTCTTCGATGAGGCGTTTGATCTGATCCGGCGGACTCTTGACACTGCACATCACTTGAAGGCTGCTCATGAGCTCGCTCATTTCGCTGTAGCCGTAACCACCCGCCGATGCCGACAGTTCATCGCACAACTCACCCAGTTCATCCAGATTCTGCTCGCCCATCAAGCGGGCGATTTTGCCAAGGGATTGCTCAAGGCGTCCGAGAAAGCGAAAGATCAACGGCCTCATCTCGACATCGGACCAGAATCGACTCAGCGTCGGCTTGGCACCCTCCGCGGGGCCTTGAAGCTTGCGGCGCAGGTAACGGTCCGCCATGAGCTGGACACCTTCCTGCCGCAGCGGAGCGGGCAACAGGAAGCTGTAACCGTGCTCGCGAATGAGTGAATCGTCATTGCAATCGTCGTTACGCCCGACGGCGACGATCGGCCCCGGATAGCTGCGCTTGCGCAGCTGCGCCGGCATTGTCAATGGATCAATATCCCGCAGGCGAATGTTCACGACAATCGCGTCGTACATCCGCTTGGCGACGGCTTCAAATGCGGCAGCCCCCGATGTAGACGACTCAACAGTAATTCCCAGGCGGGAGAGGACGAACTCCATCAGCTCGCGATTATCGACGGAGTGGTCCACATAGAGCACCGAACCTTCAAACTGGGGCAGCACGACTTTCTTGCGCCCGGGCACGAGCGAGTTACCACCATCGCCATCATCGAGAAGTTCACGAAGATCGACCGGATTGTCGAAACGCACGCCGACGTCATGCACGACGCCGCGCACGTGCGTCGAGCGCACGACTGAGCCGGTGACGGCCATGAGGTCCCCCGTCAGACGCCGGAGGAAGAGAATCACCGGCGTGCCGGAGTAGAGAAAGCTTCCGTGGATGAAGCCCAGGCCGCACGAACTGACGTTTCGCACAGGGACGACGAACTCGACGGATGAGCCGCCGGGATGGTTGACGCGGATCAGGACGGGCGATCCGTCACCAAACGGCAGCCGCGGCTCGGAGCGCAATTGCCGGCCTACCTCGGCACCGGACTGGTGGTCCAGTTCGGCGAGGACACCGGCCATCTCGCGCTGCGAGAGTCGAAGCGATTTAATGCCCCCTGAATTCTGCTGAGGTCGATTCACACGGAATCTCCGCTTCGTCCAACGAACTGATGGCCGTAGTGCGGACCATCGGGCGTTCGACCAACAGGTATTAACTCAGCTCAAGTGAAGACGTGGAACTCCCGATATCCGCCGCTACGATCCCTACATTCGCCAGCGATGACTGGTTATTAAGCCTCCGACGTTTCACATGCGCTGCACGCGCTCGATAAGCTCCAGCGGTGCGCCGATGTCCGCCTCAAATATCCTTCCGACAAAACGATCCGCGCCGGGCTTGTTGAAACCCGTCTTGCTCGCCACAAAGGTGATGGTCACATCCGCGATGATCGTTGCGTCGGCAGGCTTACCCGTGTCGCAGTCGAGCCCCGAAGGCACGTCGATCGCCACGATGGTCGCGCCGTCTTCGCGCAGGGCGTTGCACAGGTGGATCGCAGCAGAAACGTGGCCGCGCACCTGCCCGGTGAAGCCTGTGCCCAGCATGGCATCGACGATCACATCCGCCTCGGCCAGTTCCGATTCGTGTTCCTTCAACTGGCCTTCATCGAGAAGCAGCACCGGATCGAGCTGCATCTTCACGGCGATGTTGGCGTTGACAGCCGCGTCGCCTTCAAGTTCCTTCGGGTCTTTCAGGGCGAAGACAGCGACCTCGATGCCGGTGTTGTAGAGATGGCGGGCGATGACGTAGCCGTCGCCGCCGTTGTTGCCGCCGCCGCAGACAATGGCGACGCGCGGCTCATCGCCTTTGAAGTAGTGATCCTCCGCGATCTCGTCGAGCAGTTCGAGGATGATGTCCGTGGCGTTGCGGCCGGCGTTCTCCATCAGCACGATGCCGGGAATGCCCAGCTCTTCGATGGCGAGGCGATCCACTTCACGATGCTGGGCGCGAGTGAGTGTCTTCATAGTATGAGCCGCTTGCGGCTTAGCAACGAATGAAACGAGATCGAGCAGAAGTCCGTGCGAAGCCGCAAGCGGCTATTTCAGAAACGGCAACAGCACCTTCGTCCACACCTTGTAACCCTCTTCATTCAGGTGCAGCCCGTCCTTGAGAAACAGTTCCTCGCGCGGCTTGCCATCATCACCCAGCATCGGAGAAGCAATATCCACGAACGCAAGCAGCTCGTCGGCCTCGCAATCCTTCCCGATGAGCTGATTCGCCTGGCACACGCTGTCCATCAGCTTCAACCTGGCGATGCTCGGCTTGATCGCAATGTAAGCAATCTTCACCTTCGGCAACTTCGCCCGCACCTTCTTCACGAACGCCCGGAAATCCTCCGCCACCGTCACCGGCGACTTGCCGGCCGCCAGGTCGTTGTCGCCGGCGTAGATCACGATCAGTCGCGGCTCATAAGGCATCACGATGCGGTCGGCGAAGTAGGTCGAGTCTTCGATCTGTGAGCCGCCGAACCCGCGGTTGAGTCCGCCCAGATCGGGAAACGAACTGTCGAGCTTCCACATGCGGATGCTGGAGGAACCGATGAAGAGCACCCCGCCCTTCTTGGGCGGGCTTTCCTTGTCCTTCGCTTCAAACCCGGCGATGGTCTTTTCCCACTTGGTCGGATCATTCTTCTTCGCGGCTGACTCGTCGGCGGCGAGAGTCGGCGCGGCGAAAGTGAAAACGAGGAGCAAGAGCAGGGTGAGTTTTAATAGTGACTTCATGTCATTCCTTTTCAATGCAGGTGAAGATCGGGTGCTTTGCACCCAAGTCGGCCGCATCATAGCGAACCGGCGTTACATCCCCTTCAGCTTCACGCGCGTCTGATAATCAACCTCAGCCCAGCCTTGCCCGGCCCCCTTGCGTATCGCACCTTTAAGGATGCCGATAACCGTCGCAGCTTCACCTGCGGACGCATTGGGCTGAATCGGGCGAATCACGTTATCGGGCCTCCTTCAAAACGCGCTAAGCCACGATTTTACCATGACTTGCATCACAGCGTCCGGAACGGGCCCATTCGCCTGTGACGGTCGCGCCAGATAGTCAAGCGTTTTGCCGGCAAGGCCGATGAACAACGTGTCACCAGTCCCGGCAATGGCCGCCGGGAAGCATGGGCACCGGAATGCCTCGCTTGACGCCAACCCCGCGAGCCGGCACAGGACGGACCGACTCGCCAGCCCGATGGGCCTTGCTTCCCCGCTTCGCCGCCCCCGCCCCGGCGAGGAAGCCCGGCTTGTCCCAGTGTGTCGGAGTACGCCCCATGCAACGCGACGTCCTGATTGAACGTTTCTTCACCACCTTAATCAGCGGTGACCGCCCCGGCTCCCGCGCAATCGTTGACGAGGTCATCTCGGCTGACTGCCCCGCTGACAAGGTGCTCACCCGCCTGTTCTGGCCTACGCTCGAACACATCCAGACGCTCTTCCGCGCCGATCAGCTCTCCAATCTCGCTCACCATTACTCGACGCGCCTACTCCGCAACCTGGCGGATCAGATGCAGCTTCGCCTCGAGCAGAGGCCCAGCCGCAACCGCAAAGTGCTGCTGACCTGTGGTCCGGACGAAAGTGAAGAGCTCACCGGCCAGATCGCAGCCGACATGCTCGAAGCCGACGGCTACAGCGTCTTCTTCTGCGGCGGCGGCGTCGCCAACGACGAGATCGTTGCCGCCATCGGCGAGAATCAAATCGATGTCCTGCTCATCTTCGGTGCCGCCGCCAGCACCGTGCCCTACACCCGGCTGCTCATCGATCACCTGCATGACATTGACGTGTGCCCGAAGGTACAGATCGCCGTGGGTGGCGGAGTGTTCAACCGAGCCGAGGGCCTCGCCGAGGAAATCGGTGCTGATATCTGGGCACGCGATCCGGAAGAGCTGATCCAGGTCATGGACCGCCAGCGCGAGCGCCGCATGGCGAGCGACCAGCGCACGGTCGGCCGCAAGCGCAAGGTGAAAGTCGCCGCGGCATGAAGTGAGAGCACCATCCCGACAGGGTGGTGCTATTCGTCAACGAATGCATGTTGCCATCGAAGCAACTGAAAACCTGAGCGCCAATAGCACCACCCTGTCGGGATGGTGCTCCCACAGAATTCCAAACCCGAGAGTGTACGACCAACCCCTGCCGCAAGGCGGGGGTTGTCGTTTATGCTGTGGGCATGAACCACCTCCTTCGTCGATCCTCCGTGATCTCCGTGGTCCTGATCAGCCTCCTTCTAGGGGCCTTGCGTGCCGACCTGCCCGACAAGCCCTTGCCGCCCGTCCCCCGCGTCCCCCGGGTGCAGGTCCTACCCCTGCCGCGGCGCGAAGCCTCGATGCAGATCGATGGCAAGGAACTCGCTCGCTACTACTTCGACCGCGATCAGGAGCGGCCGTTTCTCTATCCCGTCACCGGCCCCGCGGGCAGGTCGCTCACGCGCATGGGCCATCCGCACGATCCGGTCAGTCACAGTCATCACAACTCCGTCTGGATCTCACACAACGATGTCGAAGGCATCGACTTCTGGTCCGACCGCAGGCACGGCATCATCGAACATCAGCGCATCCTCAAGTACGACGATGGCGAAGAGGAAGCTTCGATCTTCGCGTTGAACCATTGGAAGGTAACGGGATTGGGGAAGGACAAGGATGCGAAGCCGCAGGCGGCGAGGGTGCTGCTCATCGAACGACGAGTGATGACGCTGCGGCCGCTGGCGAAAGGCGAGTCGATGATCGTGATTGATCTTCAGTTCAACGCGCCCGGCAAGGAACCCGTGACGTTCAATCAGAACGCCTTCGGCCTCGTCGGCGTGCGCATGGCCAAGCCGATCGGCATTAACGACGGTGGCGGAACGATCCGCAACAGCGAAGGCAACATCGATGAACAGGGTGACAACGGCTGCTTCCGCAAGCCCGCGAAGTGGTGCGATTACTCAGGCCGCATCACCAACGAAGTGGTCGAAGGCATCACGCTGATGGATCACCCTTCCAATGTGAATCACCCAACGCCCTTCCACGTCAGGGCCGACGGCTGGATGGGCGCCTGCCTGTCGCTGGAAAAAGCGATCACCGTCACACCGGAGAAACCGCTGCGCCTGCGCTACGCGCTGTTCGTTCACAGCGGCGCACCCACGCGCGATGAACTGGAAGAACGCTGGCAGACCTTCGCGAAGAGTGAAGTGAAGGATTTACCCGCGAAGTAAGAGCGTGTGAGAAAGTTGGAGCACCATCCCGGCAGGGTGGTGCCTGCTTGAGTTGAAGCAGCCCTCAAGCACCGCCCTGCCGGGACGGTGCTCCAGTTCATCACTTTTCCGGCGTCGGCTGCTCCAGCGCGACATTCTTCTGCCACTCCCCCCAGCCGCCGGGGAAGCTGTAGATGTTGTCGTAGCCCAGACCGATCAGTTTCTTCGCGGCAGGGTCGGCGAAGTTCCTGCGGAAATCTTCCCCGTAGACCACCACGTGCGACGCGTTGGTCAGCCTGGGATCGGTCGCGCCGATGTGCATGAACTGCTGCGGGTCAGGGATGTTCGTCGCGCCGGGTATGTGCCCCTTCTCGAAGTCGGCGGGCGGACGGATATCGATCAGCATCAGCGGGCTTTTTCCCCCGGCGTCGGCCATGATCTCGCGCAGGCCTTTGTAAGAAAGGTGCCGCAGGTCTTCGTCGCTGGTCTTGGGTGCCGAGTCGCAGGCACTGAGCACGAGCGCGAACAGGGCCGGCAAAAGGCACGTTGATAGGCGATGGATCGTCACTGCTTTATCTCCACTGTGTGTTGAGCGCGTGGCGGATGGGTCAGGATAAGCGAAGCGACCCAAGAGGAAAACCCTATTCGCTTTCCCTGGCATTGAAGTGCTTCAAGGTCCGCCTGCGTTCAACCGATTCTGGTGGCAGAGGGGAAGAATGCAGGGGAGGAAGCACTCCCGCGGGGTGCGCGGGGCGGAGGAGAAGAGAAAGAGATCGACTGGGGCGAGTCACCAGAGGCAGGCCGCAAGGTCTGCCTCTATTTTTTTCCGGGCACGAGTTGAATATTAGGCAGCGGCGGGAGTTCGAACAGGCCGCCCCTTCGCGGTGCTGGTCGATCCGCCATGACCGATGCCAAGGCTCTGAGGAATTGCATTTCCAGGTCGCGGTCCCCGAGCAGGCCCACGCGTACCGCCGCCGCCACCTCTTCATCGTTGACCTTCCACGCCAAAATGCTGGCCTCGCGATCATCAGGCAACAGCGCCATCGCCTTGACCGGCGTATCGACGGACAGCGGCACCGGCTTACCACGCTGCGGACGCGGCTCCATGTTCAAGATCGCCCAGTCGCATCGGGACACAGCCCGGGGAATGTCATTCACCAGCCGGTTCGGATCCGCCTTCCACCGGGCGAACACCGCGCCGGGCGGCAACTCCTCCGCATGCGCCAGCGAGGCCCGTTCGACAGGCTGTAATACGGGACTGCTTTCACATCCCAAAAGCGAAAGGCACACAAACAGACTCAACAGCGGTAGACGCATGGCGATGGCAATTCAAAATGACTGGACGCGATGGCCCGCGTCATTTCACATCAGCGGGCTACAATAGACCCCTTGAGCATGGGGCTCAAAGCGCCGGCCGGGAAGCCGGGTGAACACAAGGATACCTCACATTGGAACTGACGATCACGCTGCCCGAAGGTGACCAGCGTCTGGCGCTGGTCGGCTCAGCCGAGCGAAACCTGAAGATCATCCGCGAAGCGCTGGGTGTGGCGATTGTCGCGCGCAACGGCACGCTGAAGCTCAGCGGCGAGAGCGATGCCGTCGGTCGGGCCGCGGCTGTCCTCGAATCCCTCGCCGAGGCCGCCCGCGCCCATCGCTCGCTGGACCGCCAGCAGGTCTTGGACCTTGTCGCCCGCAGCACGCCTCAGCGCGGCCGCAGCGGCGCGGGTACTTCACCCGCCCTGCACGATGGCAGCCTCGATGTCTACGCCCGCGGCCGTCGCATCAGCGCCATCACCGAAGGCCAGCATGCCTACCTGGAAGCGATCCTCAACCATGACCTGACCTTCTGCTGCGGCCCGGCAGGCACGGGCAAAACTTACCTCGCCGTCGCCTGTGCCGCGTCCATGCTCAAGCGCGGCGCGGTGCGCAAGCTCGTCCTCGTCCGCCCGGCCGTCGAAGCGGGTGAAAAGCTCGGCTTCCTGCCCGGCGATATGCAGGCGAAGGTCAATCCCTACCTGCGCCCCCTGCTCGACGCTTTACATGACATGATGGACTTCGAACAGATCCAGCGCTTCATCGCCTGCGACCTGATCGAAGTCATCCCGCTCGCCTTCATGCGCGGAAGGACACTCAACGATGCCTGCGTGCTGCTCGACGAAGCACAGAACACGACCAAGGCTCAGATGATGATGTTCCTCACACGTCTGGGACACGGGTCGAAGATGATCGTGACCGGCGACACGTCACAGGTCGATCTGCCCGACCCGCGCGACAGCGGCCTGATCGACGCGGCCCGCAGACTGCGCCGCGTCAAGGGCATTGCTATGGTCACGCTCGGGGCAACCGACATCGTGCGCCACAACCTGGTGCAGCGCATTGTGGATGCTTATGAGTCAACGCAGAAGCCAAGGCCGCAGGTAACGGAAGAGTCTGAGGCCTGATTGCCCTTGAAATCAAGCGATAGAAGCGCGGGGGCCCTCCCTTGCAGCCGCAGTCAGTCTCGCCATTTTTGATCCTTAAGTTATTTATAATCCAGTGCTTACGCCGTAATCCCCATCCCCGATCAAATCAGGCCTTCGCCCCACGTCCTGATAACGATCTGATCCGCTACAATAGAGCATGCGAGGTTAGCCGATAGTTCCCCTATCGCGACCTCCCAGTCAGCGGCGAGTGGCCGCACTGGACCCGCCCCTGCGGCGATTGTGGATGACCGTCATGGCCAAGGTATTGATCCGTTCCTCGGCACCGGCTTCGAGTTCCCGGTCTCAACCACCGGTCCACCACTTCCGAAGCTGATCCCCCTCGCCCGCGCAACCCACTACATGATCTTCTCTCGCAGCAAATCGGTCCGCCGACGTGAAGTACGTCGCACCCTGCCCCGCAGTGGTGAGCATCCGTGGCTGCGCGCCCTGAGTAAGCCGCTGCTCTGGGCCGGGCTCTGGGCACTGGGGTTCACTTTCTTCGCCAGTCTCATCGCCCTGGGCGGTCACGATGGCAAGAAACACCAGATCGGCGAGGTGATCGATCGCACCGTCGTCGCCCGAGTGGCGTTTGATGCGGTCGACCAGGAAGGCACGCTCGAAGCACGCAACATCGCTCGCGGCAAAGAGCCGGCCGTCTACAACGCCAATCTCGCCTACATCGAAAAGGTGCGAAACGCCCTGCACTCGCTCGGCCGACTCGGTGCCGACAAGAAAATCGAAACCCAGGATCAGATTCCCACGGAAACCCGCAACGCCCTCATGCTGAGTAGCTACGAACGCTTCGCCGAGCTGAAGCGCTATTTCGCCAACCCCAGCAACCTGCTCTGGGACAAACAGGTCGAACACATCATGTCCGGGCTGACCAGCATCGCGATCCTGCGCACCGAGCGGGCCCAGATCGAACAGAACCGCTCCGACCTGGCCAGCCGCATCCTGGTCCGACATCCGAATCCTGAGCGCGGACTGGTGGCGCGCGAAGATGAAGACCTGATCGATATCAAGAAAGATCTCAAGCCGCTGGAGCTTCGTCTCGAATCGCTCCTGGCGACCCGACTGCCGCAGGCCGTGCAGCGCGTGGTGATTGACATCATCATGTCGGACCTTCAGCCAACCTACGTGTTTGATCTGGCGGAAACGGATCGTCGCCGCGCCGCGGCTGAAAAATCCGTCGGCGAGATCGAAATGAAGCGCGAGCCGAATCAGGTGCTCGTCATCGCCGGGACACAGCTCTCGCCGCAGCTCGTCCTGCTGCTGGAGAAAGAGCAGTCCGAGTATGACAGACAAATGGGCGTGTACCGCTGGCTGATCCGCGGCGGCAACCTCGGACTGATCCTGCTCATCGCCGTCGGGCTGTGGGTTTACGTCGCCGCTTACAACCCGCGCATCCTTCAAAACCCCGTTCGAGGCGGCGCGCTGGTCGTCCTCCTGCTCATGTCGCAGGGCCTGGCGGTGGCGCTGACCGTGGCCTGGCCGACGGTGAGTTACGCCACCGCGACCTTCCCTGCCGTGCTCGCGACCATGGTCCTGGCCATCGCCTACGATCGCCGCTTCGCGCTGGCCGTCGGCGCGATCACCAGTCTGCTCATTCTCGTCAGCCTCGAACTGACCGTCGGCTTCTCCATCGTCCTGCTCACCGGTGTCACCATCGCCGCCAGCCGACTGCCTGATGTCCGTCACCGTTCGTCGCTCGTACTCGCCGGCCTGTGGACCGCGGCAGGCATGTTCATCGCCTCCTTCCTCGTCGGCCTGCAAAGTATTTCCCTCCAGAACACCGACCTGCTCGATGCCCTCTTCCGCAACGCCGCCTGGGCCGCCGCCGGTGCCATCGTCACCGGCCTGCTTGTCCAAGGCCTGCTGCCCGCCATCGAGAAAGCCTTCAAAGTCACCACCGCGATGACCTTGAAAGACCTCAACGACGCGTCGCATCCCTTGCTTCGCCGTCTCGCCGAGGAAGCGCCAGGCACCTACCAGCACTCGCTTCGCATCGCCGACATGGCGGAGACTGCCGCGGAAAATATCGGCGCCAACGGCCTGCTCTGCCGCGTCGGCGCGATGTATCACGACATCGGCAAGATCAACAAGCCCATGTATTTCGTCGAGAACCAGGCGGGCGGCCCCAACAAGCACGACAAGCTTTCGCCGGCGATGAGCCTGCTGATCATCCTCGGCCACGTGAAGGACGGCGTCGAAATGGCGCGCGAGTACAAGCTGCCGCGATCCGTCGTTCACTTTATCGACTCGCATCACGGCACCACGCTCGTCGAATACTTCTATCACGCCGCCCGAAAGAAGAGCGAGCACGAAGAAGCCCCGATGCCGACGGAGTTCGAGTTCCGCTACCCCGGCCCCAAACCGCAGACCAAAGAGGCGGCCATCCTCCTCTTGTGCGACTGCGTTGAAGGTGCCGCCCGCGCCCTGCCCGAACCCACGCCCGTCCGCCTCGAACAGCTCGTCCACAAAATGCTCAACAAGCGGCTCATGGATGGCCAGTTCGATGAGTGTCACATCACGCTCCAGGAATTGCACAAGGTCGAAGTGTCCGTCACGAAGATGCTCACCGCGATCTACCACGGCCGCATCGCTTACCCCAAGGCCGCGGGCGAAGGGCCGACGCAACCCGCGCCCAGACCCGCCCCGCTTCAACACGCGTCCCGCGCGTAGTCAGAAGGAGCACCATCCGGGAGCACCATCCCGACAGGGTGGTGCTATTACTGCACAATGTTCCATCGCGACCGAGGCAACAAACACGACGTGCGCCACCAGCACCCACCCTGTCGGGATGGTGCTCCAATCAAGGCTTCACCCGCAGCGCGGGCATATCCATTCCATTCTGATGCAGCGTGAGCTTGTTGACGTTGCCGTCCTTGTCCACGTCGAACGTGATCGCCGCCTTCGTCACGCGGTAGTTGAAGCGCGTCTCGGACTCCGGGTAAATCGTGAACGCGTCCTGCCCCGTCGCCTGCACGCGCAGACGATCGCCCCGCAGCGTGACGGTGAGCTGGAAGGCGGGCACGATCGCGTAGGTGCCGACGTATTTCTCCAGCGTCTTGCGATCCACCTGCGCGACCTTTGCGAAGGTGACCGGTTTCTCCTTCTTGCCGGCGAGCATGCGGATGAGTTGATCTCCCAGGCGATCGACTTCACCGCTGCCCGTGTTGGTGAGGATGACCACGCCGATACCCATATCCGTGTTGAAGCCGACGAAGCTGTGATAGCCGCCGGTCTGCCCGTTGTGCCAGCGCGTGACCTTGTCCGCCGAGACATGCCAGCCCAGGGCGATGCCGCCGCTGCCCAGACTCAGCCGCTGCTCGTGCGAGAGCGTGATGGCCTCGTCGAGTGAACTCTTCCGCTTGCCCAGCTGCGCCTCGACGTAGCGCATCATGTCCACCATGTTGGAGCGGATGCCGCCCGCGGGGTTGAACACATTCAGCTCCCACGCCTTGGCCGGTTCACCATCGCCGGTGTGTCCCTGTGCGAATCGCTTCTGCTGCTCAGCGCTGAGCTTCGTTGCCGTGTCGTCCATCTTGAGCACCTTAAAAATGCGTTCGCGAAGCAGCGCATCGTAATCCTGCTTCAGGTGATGCGCCAGCGCCTGGCCAAGGGCCGTCGCGCCCAGGTTGCTGTACAGGTACAACCTGCCCGGTTCACTGCCCAGCTTCGCCTGCCCGAGTGACTCGTACAACTGCTCAAGGGTGTAGTCCGCGTAGGGATCATCCTTATCCTTCGGCGTGAAGTTCCCCGGCATGCGCGGCAACCCTGATGTGTGCGACGCCAGATCACCCAGCGTCATCCCGCGATCCTTGCCCGCAGGCAGCTTCACATGCGCCGGCAGCAGCTCCGCAACGGGCGTGTCGAGCTTCAGGTTGCCGCGCGTCACTTCTTCCGCCAGCAGCAGTGCGGTGAACGTCTTGCTCACCGAGCCGATCTCATACAACGTGCGATCATCAGGCTTCGCATCGCCATCGCTGCGGACCTTGCCGACGTGCAGCGTGATGCGCTCATCGCCCTTGATCAGGCCGATCGACATGCCTTGAACGTAGCCGGATTCGACGAAGGGCAAAGCGAGCTTTCTCGCCTCTTCCGCGACGGCCTTCTCCGCAGCCTGCGCGGCAGTCACGCTGCACCAACCCGTGCCCACGAGTGCAAGCAACATGACGATTCGGCGAGTGGTGTTCATAGTGTCAGTTTACGTGTGAATGAGGTTGATCCGAAGTGCGATTCTCATGCCTTTCGCGGGCATCCCTATAATCCGGGCCATGCCCGAAGGTTCCGCTCCATCAACCGCCATCTCGCGATCCCGTCGCGACACGTGGCTGGTCACCGCCCGCATCGCGTGCATCCTGCTGGCAGCGACGGCGATCATCTACCAATGGGTGCGCATCATGCGTGCGCCCAACAATGACTTCGATCTTCATTACCTCTTCGCTCAGCACTTCATCAAGGGCGACTTCCTCTACACGCTCGGCTTCCACTGGCCCTACCCGCCATTCTGGGCCCTGGCGCACACGCCGTTCACGCTCATGTCCCCGAGCACCGCGCAGGTCGTCTACTATCCCTTCGGCCTGCTCACGGTCTTCGGCCTCATCATCATCCTCGGCAGACTGATGCGGCGCGATGGCCAGCGGCGACACGATGTGCAGTTCTGGACAGTCATGCTGGCCGTGCTCCTTTGCCTGCGCTATCTCCTGCGCGACGGCATGGAACTTTACATCAACACCACGCTCGTCCTGCTCGCCTGGCTCAGCGTGTACGCATGGACGAAGGGCCGCGACTGGCTGGGCGGCGCGTGCCTCGGACTTGCCGTGGCGCTGAAGATGACCGCGGGACTTTTCATTCCTTATTTCCTGCTCAAGCGGCAGTGGAAACTGGCCGGCTCCGCGATTCTGTTTGCAGGGCTGTTCACGCTTTCGCCCATGCTTCGCACCGGGCCGACGAGTTACGTCGAGCACATGAAGGCGTGGAGCGGGCGGATCGTGGAAGGGTTGTCGCAGAAGGATCCGTCGGTGGGCGTGCTGGGAGATGAACAGTTCGAGAACATGTCGCTGCGTTCGACGCTGGTGCGCTATCTGATGGATCTGCCGATCGGTCACGCCGGGCGTGCGCCCCTGTTCAGGGCCGACGGCTCACGCGAGACGGACCGTTCGCATCCGGGCTACGTGACGATCCTTTCCCTCTCACCGGCGGCGACCACATGGATCATCCGCCTGGCGACGCTGGCCATGCTGCTCGTCGTCGCCTGGCCCATGCGGAAGGCACCGAGCGGGCGCGATGACCCGCGCATCATCTGGGAGTGCGCCGCCGTGTCGCTCCTGCTGCTGGTGCTCTCGCCCATCACCTGGGGCCAGCATTGCGTCGGCGTTCTGCCGGCCTGCCTGCTCATCAGCGACCGCCTGCTCCGCGGCCAGCGCTTCAGGCTGTGGATGATGGTCTTGCTTTCCTGGTATGTGCTCGTCGTCGTGATCCTGAATCGCGGCATCGTCGGTAAATCGACCGATGCCCTCTTTCAGAGCTATCACCTGGAGACATTCGCCATCATCGCACTGTTGGCAGTCGTGATGGGCTGGCGAAGGCGGGTGGAGTTTTCAGCTCTCAGCAGTCAGCCTCCTCTGGCTCAAAGCTCATAGCTGATAGCTCATAGCTCATAGCTTCCCCAGAATCACTCCGCCTTCGCTTTAGACTTCCTCGGCTTCTTCTCTTCCGCAGGGGCGGCCACAACTTCCACTTCCGCGTCGGCGGCCTTCTTGCGGCTCTTTCGCGCGGGCTTCTCTTCAGCTTCGCCGGGGGCAACCGGCGCGGCGGCTTCGGCCTCGGCTTCGCCGGCCTTCTCGCCGTCCAGATCCTCACGCGGCTTATCCGAAACCACCCACAGCTTGATCTCGCACTTCAGGTCCGCATCCAGCGCGATCGGAATGTGATACGAATCCAGCCGCTTGATCTGCTCGCCGATGCGAACCGCGCGATCATCAATCGCAAAACCATCGGCACGCAGCGCCTCAGCGATCTCGTGCTGACTCACGCCGCCGTACAGAATGCCCTGGTCGTTGGCCGAACGCAAAATGGTGATCTCGTGGCCCTTGAGCTTCTCGAAGATCGCCTCGCGCTCACCGCGGAGCACTTTCATTTCCTTCTCGACCACAGCCCGGCGGGAGGAGAGCGCCTTGATCGCGCCTTTCGTCGGCGTCGTCGCCAGGTTGCGGGGCAGGAGAAAGTTGCGGGCGTAACCCGGCCGCACCTCGACCACATCGCCGACGATGCCAAGGTTGTCCACGGTTTCAGTCAAAAGCAGAGAGATCGTTTTCATGTTGTCCTTTTGAGCTTTGAGCTATGAGCTTTGAGCGATGAGCCAGAATGGTTCGCATTCGTTTCTGGCTCAAGGCTCAAAGCTCGTTGCTCATCGCTCGATTCTTAGTTAGACGTCAGCCTGCGAATGCACACGATTCACAGCGGTACGCCAGCATGGGAAGCAGCTATCAGCGGTCAGCTATCAGCTATCAGCTTGGAGCGTTCAGGGTTTTCTCTGGCTGAAAGCTGAAAGCTGATAGCTCAATGCTCAAAGCTTCATTCAGAACGGAATGCTGTCATCATCCATCGGTTGATGCGGGTCGCTGGGGGGCGGGCCGTCGTAGTCACCGCCGCCGTTGCCGGCACCAGCGCCACCACCGCCACCTGCTCCGCCGCCACTGTTCTGTCGCGGCTGACTTCGCTGCGGGGCGCGTCCACCTCCACCGCTTCCACCCCCGGCGCCGCCTCCACCGCCGTAATTCTCGCCGCCGCCGTAGTTGCCGCCGCCGCCTTCGCCATCGGCCTGGCCGCGCGAGTCGATGAACTGGAAGTTATCAATCACGACCATCAGCTTCGAGCGGTTGTTGCCTTCTTTGTCCTGCCACTGGTTGAGGCGAAGGTGCCCTTCGATGAAGATGGGCCTGCCCTTTTTCAGGTACTGGTTGATGGTCTCAGCCGTCTTGCCGAAAGCGTCACAATCGACAAACGTGACTTCCTCCTGCTGCTCGCCCTGCTGGTTGCGCCAGCGCCGATTCACCGCCAGGCCCAGCTTGGTGATCGCCATGTTGCTGGGCGTGTAGCGCATCTCCGGATCGCGGGTGAGATTGCCCATAAGCATCACGCGGTTGAGATTCGGCATCGCGGTACTCCCGGGACAGGGGTCAGGGGTCAGGGGTCAGGAGTCAGGCAATTCAAATCTCAAATCTCAGTTTCAAATGTGAGATTCGAGATTTGAGATTCAGCGAATCATTCCTCAATGCCTTCGCTGAGGTCCGTTTCATCGATGACTTCGCCGACGCCTTCGGTTTCCTTCACCGGCTCAGGCTTGGCGAAGAGGAAGTTGCCTTCCTTGAACATGGTCAGTTCGGTTTCGCCGACGTGATCGGCGCGGAGGAACATGCTGCGGAGAATGTTGTCCGAGAGGTTGCAGTCGCGATCCAGGCCGGTGAGCTTGTCGTGCTTGGCGCGGAAGAAGGAGAGCAGATAGGTGCCGCGACGTTGACCCTTGATCGGGTACGCCAGCCGGCGCTCTTCCCATTTCTGCAAGCCGATGACTTCCGCCTCGGCGCGGCCGAGGATGGAGCGAACATGATCCATCGCGCCGTCCAGATCGGCGGCAGCGCTCTGGGAAATCAGGAACAAACCTTCGTACAGACTCGTGGGGGCATCAGACATTCTAAACTCCCTAACAGCCCGGTCGGCTCGACGGTAGATCGACACACGTCAATCTCCAGGGCGTCGAGTCACGGGATCCGATTGCGCGAAGCTCTTGACTCCGCGACCGGACCGGGCGGCAATTGGTGGAAACGAAGAGTGTAGCAAAGAGCCAATCGCTCGGCAATTCGCCGGGAAGGCTCAGCCAACCGGCGCGGGTCGTGTCTAGTAGACACGGGGTAGACACGCCGGTAGCCACGCCCGAACCCCTGCATGAACCGCGACTTATCGCAGGAAATCCGCCCAAGTGGCCATTTGTCGGGGGGGGGGGGGGGGGGGGGGGGGGGGGGGGGGGGGGGGGGGGGGGGG
>JBBDXA010000190.1:0-18305 GCA_040902585.1 Phycisphaeraceae bacterium | reverse complement strand
CACGACTACGCCCCCGGCGCGCCAATCACTTCCACCGGCGCGATCAACGACTCCTTCCACGCCATCAAACGCATCAGCACCTTCGCCACTCAGTTCTCACAGGTACTCGCCCATCTCTCCCCCGAAGATCAACCGGCTGCCCTGCAATCCAAAGAAGGCGGCAGCGAAATCTCAGTCATCGCCCAGACCGGCACGCAGGGCGATGTGGTCTTCATCCTGCGCGGCGAAGGCAATCGCGCGAAGCATGCGGAACTGCTCCTGCCCGGCGGCTCAACGCTGAGCGTGCCGATGGGAAAAGACCGGGCTGCGTGGGTACTTGTGAATGCAAACCTCGAGGGCATGGCGACGCTCGATTACACCAACCTGCGCCCGTGGGCCTTTCTCGATCAGCGCATGCTTGTGCTCTTCGCTCCGGCCGGCAGCGAAGGCGTGGTTTCCATCGATGGCGCCCTGCTCGAACTGAAAGTGCCCGGCGGCTTCTCGCCACTCATCACCCAGCACGAATCACTCACCATTGTCATCCTCAACGATGAACAACTCGACGCCGCGTTCGTGACTTCAACGGGACTTCTGATCGGCGCGAGCGAGCTGGATGAGGAAGATCAACCGACCCTTCACGCGAAGTTCAAACACGTCACGCTGGTCAGCAGCGAAGGCAAGATGACGAAGGTCACGCCGCCGCCTGTGCGCAGGAGCGGTGCACTGCCGAAGCTCGGTGCGTGGGCATGCCCCGAGTTGGATGCGATGCTTAAGGGTGAGGATGAAAGCTTCGCTGCGCTGAAGGAACTCGCCAGTCTCGACAAGCTCGCGCATGGCGCGCCGTGCGGCTGGTATCGCCTGGCCCTGCCCGCATCGAAGGCGGCCCCGCAGGTGATGGCACCGAAGTGGCGCGGGCGCGTTCGTGTGTTTGCAGGGGGGCAACCGGTCGCGCTGATCGGTGATGTCGCCGATGCGATCGCCGGACCGTTGAAGCTGCCCGCCGCTCGTGAACTCGTACTCTTTGCGGACAGCCCCGGCCGGCTGTGCGAAGGCTGGCGGCAGGGGGAACAGCAAGGCCCCGTCGGTGACCTTTACGCCGTGAAACCCGTTCGCCTTGGCAAGGCTGCGACCTCCACCGCGCCGACGCCTGATGTCTCTTCCTTCTGCGCGTTTCTCAGCGAGTTTGCCTTCGGTGATCATGTCGTGGGTTCGACCTGGAAGTGGACCGTCAAGCCGAAATCGCGCGAAGGATTGATCGTTCGCATCAAGGGCTTGCCGTTCCGTGCGGTGCTGCTGGCCAATGATGAACCTGTCGCGGTGTACGACCCTGTGCAGAGCGCGGGCTGCGTTACGACCTTCCTCGAAGTCGGCGCCCACATCACCGGCGGCAGGAACGCCCTCGTGCTCGCGGCCTTCGACACCCTCGCGGCCAGGACCGATGCGGGCAAGTTCGTTTCCATGTTCGACATCACCGCGAATCTCACCTCGAAAGCGGAGTGGGCCTTCGCGCCGTGGAAGGAGCCGAAGGATGAAGCGTTTGCAGCGCTGAAGACGGCTTCGCGGTCGAGTCAGCCCCGCTGGTATCGCAGCGAGTTTCGCTTGCCCGATGCGACGGCCCCGCTTTTTTTCGACCCACAAGGCCTGAGCAAAGGCCACGTGCTGCTCAACGGCAGACACGTCGGCGGCTACTGGCAGTCGATCGCCGGCAAGGCGGTCGCCAACCCGCAGCGGCTGCTCCTGCCCGATGCCTGGTTGAAGACCGACGCGGCGAACGTGCTGATGATCTTCGATGAAGAAGGCCGATCCCCGAAGGCGAGCCGGTTGGGGCGGTGAGTGCTCTATTTTCCTTCCTTGGGCGGGTCGACAAGGATTTGCACTTCCCGATCCCGCTGCCAAACGCCCATGTCGAGAAGGTCTTTGATCTGTGGGTCCCAGTATCGCCGCTTCTCCTCCTCTGTGGGCTCGTCGAGCGGGCGGACGACGCGCAGGCCGACGTGGTAACCGTTCGTAAGCCACCAGTAGCTCGGAGGGAGATTGGGATCCTGCTCGTTGAGTTTCTTCGTGGCGGCGAAGCGTGCTGCGGACCGGCATTCTTCCTGATCGGAGATCCAATCGCCGCCGCGCGTGACGCCGGGATAGATGGATTTGCGCCACGCCACCGCTTCTTTCGCCTTCACGGTACGCCCCTTGAACTGAGCGTAGTGGTCGGCGATGTACTGATCGATGCACCATTCCGACACGTTGCCGTGCATGTCGCAGAGGCCCCATGCGTTGGGCTTCTTCAGCCCGACCTTTCGATAGGCTGCGCCCCAGTCGGGGTGGCCCAGGTCCAGATTCTCATCGAAGTCGCTGTTGTAATAGTGCCATGCGTAGTCATCCAGCTTTTCGCTGTCTTTGCCGTGTGAAAAGGCTGTCTTCGTGCCCGCGCGACAGGCGTATTCCCACTCCGCTTCCGTGGGCAGGCGGTAGAAGCGCCCGGTCTTTTTGCTCAGCCACTTGGTGTACTGCTGGGCGCTGAACTGGCTCATCGAGCAGGCGGGGTAGCCATCTTTCTTACCCATTGCATTGAGGATCGGCGTCATCTCCTGCTCCCACATCGGCTTGGGGATGCTCACCGCGTCGGCGGTCTGGTCCTTGGGCACTTCGACTCGCTTGCCATCCTTCCATCGGCCCCGCATGGCCGGCGTGTACTCTCGGCTGAACAGCAGAAACTCATCCCACGTCACCTCGTACTTCCCGACCCACATCGCCTCGACTTCGACCTCAAACCGCGGTCCTTCATCCTTCTTGCGACCCTTCTCATCGTCCGGCGAACCCAACTTGAACTTCCCCGAAGGGATCGGCACCATGTCAAATTTCACTTTCGTATCCGCGATCAACTGCGCGTAAGGTTTCATTTCCTTCTCGCTGCCCGCCTTGCCGCCATCGGGCTGCTCCGGTTGTGCAGCCTGTGCAGATGCGAACGACGCCAGCGCGGTCAGAAGTAGAATCGCAAGAGTTGTCCCGTGGCCGTTCATCGCCTAGCCTCCTGTGGTCGGGGTTGTGCGGGTGACTCTGTAACCGTTGGATGCAATCCACATGATGCTAATCGCGCGACGTACCATCCCGGCAGTTCTTGCAGGCGTGGCGGTTCTTCTGAATGCCGGTTGCGCCAGCGCCGCCAAGGCACCGCCCGACCCGAAGCGGTATGAATACACCCATCAGCAGATGGGCACCTACTTCCGCATCGTGCTCTACAGCCACGATGAAGCGAAAGCCAAGGAGGCGGCGAAGGCTGCGTTCGATCGCATCGACGAACTCAACGCCATCTTCAGCGACTACGACCCGCACAGCGAAGTGAGCAAACTCTCCGCCTCTTCGGGCGGCGACCGGGCGGTGAAACTGAGCGATGACCTGTGGAAGATGCTGCGCGAGGCGGACCGCTTCGCGCGCATGACGGATGGCGCGTTTGATGTGACCGTCGGGCCGGTGGTTGATGTCTGGCGCTGGGCGCGAAGGAACCGGCAGATGCCGCCGCAGGACCGGCTCGACGCGGCGATCAAAGCGGTGGGCTACGACAAGATCACCTTCGACGAGGAGAAACAGACCGCCACGCTCAAGGCGGAGAAAATGAAGATCGACCTGGGCGGCATTGCCGTGGGCTGGACGCTTGACGACGTGATGAAGAGCCTCAAGGAAAAGGGCTTCACGCAGGTGCTCCTCGACGGCGGCGGGGACATCCTCGTCGGCGATGCTCCGCCCGGCAAAGAGGGCTGGCGCATCGGCGTCGCCCCGCTCAATGCCAAGGACGGTCCGCCCAGCAGGTACATCATTCTCACCCACGGCGCGATCACCACCTCCGGCGACATGTGGCGGTTCATCGAGATCGACGGCAAACGCTACTCGCACATCGTCGATCCCAAGACCGGCTTGGGCCTGACCGATCACAGCAGCGTCACACTCATCTCCAAGGACGCACTCACCGCTGACGCGCTGGCGACGGCCGTGAGCGTGCTGGGCCCGACGAAGGGACTGGAGCTGGTGGAGAAAACTGAAGGCGTGGCGGCGATCATCCTGCGCGAGCCGGGCAAAGAGGTGGAGACGTACGAATCGAAGCGCGTGAAGGATTTGAAGATCGAGGTGCCAGGGGAGAAGAAGTGAAATCTCAAAGACAAAAGATCCAAATCACAAACAAATCACAAAACTCAAGCTGCAAAAAGGAATCACCGCAAGGGCCAAGGGAATAGGGCCAAGGGCCAAGGGGCAATCCAAAGATGCGCGCACGGTACGCGCAAGTTACAGGCTAAGAATCTAAACCCTTTGAGGTTTTGTCTTTTGGAACTTGTTTGAGATTTGGAGCTTTGAGCTTGGAGCTTTCCTCTCACTCCGTCGCCTTGACCGCTTCCTCGACGTTGAATTCATACTTGGTCTTTTCGCCGGTCAGTTCCAGGCGGTAGTTGCCCGGCCCGAGCGTGAAGACCTGTTCGCCTTCCTGACCGACGCGAGCGGGGAGGTTGCCTTTGCCTTTCCAGTCTTTGCTCTTGCCGCGCTCTTCTTCCTTTTCGAGGGCGACCTTCAGCTTGCCGCCGCGGTCTTCGGTGCCTTCGAGTTTGAACTTGATGCGGAAGGCCGCGGGCGATGCAATGGTGAACTCGACGTACACCGGCTTCTCCGCGCCATAGACCCGCCCATTGGTCGCGCGCGGACGCGTGCTTTCGACCTTGCCGCTGGCGCTCTTGACCGACTCCCAGGCGATCTTCGACTTCTTCGGCGGCGACTTCTCCTTGGGATCTTCCTTCTCGTCCGCACCGAGCACGGACGAAGCGCTGAAGCTGATCAGAAGCATGATTGCCGCGAAGGTGGACCAGAGCTTGATTGTCATGAGGAGGGACTCCCGGTAGGGGGTGTGAGGATCGAATTTTTACCGCTGCGAGCGGAGTAGGGAACTCTATGGAACTGGTGAATCCTTGTGAATCAGTGCTTCATCATCGTAGGCCGCAGCCGACTACTTCTTCGCGGGCTGTTCGATATTGAAGGTGTATTTGATGTTCTGTCCGGTCATCTCGATGCGGTAGTTGCCGGGGCCTGAGGCGAAGGCCGCTTCACCCGACCCGTCGCCGCGACTGCGGCCGACGATGCCGACGCGCTGCCAGTCCTTGTCGCCGTTGGGCTTGGTGATCTGCTTTTGCAGTTCCATCGCCAGGTCCGCGCGGTCGCCTGCTTCCTTGGTTTCAAACTTGATCCGCATGCCGGGGCCGGAGACTTCGAAGTTCACGTACTGCGGCACTTCGCGGTAGTTGCTGTTGTTGCCTTTGTTATTGTTCTTATTGTTGTTCTTGTTCTTGTTGTTGTTCTTGGTTTTGACGACGGTGTTCTTGACCGTGCCGCTGGCGTTCTTGACGGATTCCCATTCGACGGCCCAAGCCGCGGCAGACCAGGACGCGAGCAGGATGAGGGCAAGACTGCCGATCCGGAGGGGGCTGTGCATGAGTGAACCTTCCGAGAGAGAATCGGTGCAATAGACGAAGCCCGGCGTCTGCACACCTTGCGCCGGGAGGTCAAATCATCTTAAGCTTTAACGCCGGCCGAGCCAAACCTATTTCACTGCCTGGTATTGGCTGGGGTGGCTGGGGCTGAGGCTTTGCGAAGCCCCGGCCTCAGGTGCGCACAAGGTCCATCGGGCCGGGGCTTCCGAGGACTCCAGCCCCAACCACCGAATTCCAACCTGATCACCGATTCACTGCTCCAACCCCGCGACGGTTTCGGCTGATCCCTGTCCCGGACCTGCGGGCGCAACCTCCCCGCCCTGCCCCGTCGGATCTTCGCGCAACCGTTCCCACGCCAAACCATTGATATGGCCCGGTTTGGCGTCAGGCTGTCCGGTCAGGGCCCGCAGCAGGCGGATCACGTGGCTGTGGCAGTTTTCGATGAACAGGCGGAACCGCACCTGCGTCCCGGCCGCGGCTGTCCCCGCGACGTAAAGCCCGGGCACCGTCGTCTGCATCGTGCCATGATCCAGTCGCGGTGCGCGATTCAGCCCGTCGATCGCCGCCCCCGCCTGCTCCAGCAGGCTGGTGTCCATCTCGTAGCCGGTCAGCAGCAGCACGTGATCCGCTTCGATGATCTGCTCATCGCTCCGGTCCGCAGCCTGGGTATCAAACATCTGGCAAAGGGCTGTCTGGGCAGGCATGATGCGCGCGACGCGCATCGAAGGATAAAACGCAATGCGCCGCGTCTTGATCAGCCAGTCCAATTCCGGCGCGATCCAGTATTTGACGCTCCTGCGGTCGAAGTCTTCACGCCGGCAGCACAGCGTGACTTGTGCCCCCGCGCGGTGACAGCGGATCGCCGCCTCCGCTGCACTGTTGCGCCCGCCGACGATGAGAACCTTGCGCCGAAAGTAGGCGTGCGGGTCATCGAAGTAATGCGTGACATGCGGCAGGTCTTCGCCGGGGACTTCCAGCAGGCGCGGGCGGTGCATGTCGCCGATGGTGAGCACGACGCGATTGGCTCGCCACTGTTCTTCGCCGCGCGAGGATTGGAGGGTGAGCGTGAAACCTTCGTCGTCACGCTTGATCGAAGTCACGCGCGAGTAGGTTTGAATCGGAAGATCAAACTGTTCAACGATGCCGCGCAGGTAAGCGAGATACTCTTCGCGCGTTGCCTTCGCCTGCGCCTGCGTTACCAGAGGCACGCCGCAGATCGCGATGCGCTCAGGCGAACTGAAAAACTGCACCTGCTTCGGGTACCACGTGATCGTCTGCCCGATCTGCCCCGCATCAAACTGCACATAGTCCAGCCCCGCATCCTTCAGCGCGACCGCCAGCTCCAACCCGATCGGCCCCGCGCCGATGATGGCGATGTCGGCTGTGTGCATGTGGCGAGTGTAGCAGGGGAAGGTTTCACGGTTCAGGGTTCAGGGTTCAGGGTTCAGATCGGGATCCTAAACCCTGAACCCTAAACCCTGAACCCTGAACCCTGAACCCTAAACCCTGAACCCTAAACCCTGAACCCTGAACCCTGAACCCTGAACTCGGAACCCCTTCCCGTCTTCCCTTATCATCTCACTCATGCCCGTGGTCCTCCCCAATCTTCGCTTCGCTGCCCACAGCGACGTCGGCCGTGTGCGCCTGGCGCATGAAGATGCCTGTCACTGCGATCCGCGCATGAGTCTGTTCGTCGTCGCCGACGGTCTGGGCGGCAGGCCCTCGGGCGAAGCGGCGTCGCACATCGTCGCCCTGTCACTCAGTCACCTCATCAAACGCAAGCTTCGCCATCTCAAACAGCTCGATGAACCCACGCTCAAGGCCATTCTCGCTGACATCGCCATTGACCTGAGCCAGCGCCTTCGCGAACAGGGCAATCTGCATGATGCCCTGGCCGGCATGGGCGCTACGCTCTCGGCCCTGGTCATCGACATGCGCAACGCCTTCATCCTGCATGCCGGCGATAGCCGGGCTTATCTCCTGCGCGAAGGCAAATTGGAAAAGCTGACCACCGATCACTTCCGCATCGGCTCCCGTCCGCCCACGTCGCACGAAACCATCACCAACCCCGGCCTCGTCACCGTCAATCAGCGACTGCTCACGCAGTTCATCGGCATCCGTCGCCCGCTGGTTCCCGAAGTCATCGCGCTGCCGCTCAATAAAGGCGATCGCCTGCTCCTGTGCAGCGATGGTCTGACTGATCCGGTCAGCGATCCTGTTATCGAAGCGATCCTCACCGGGCATGATGATTTGCAGGATGCGTGCAAAGCTCTCGTCGAAGAGGCGAACCGCCGCGGCGGGCCGGACAACATCACCACCGTGCTGGTCGAGTTTGAAGGCCTGCGCACCGCGGAGCGCGAGGAGCTGCGCATCGGTGCCCGCCCGACCCGCCGCGCTCGCGCCACGCCCGGCGTCGCGGCCCGTTTCTATGCCGCGCTGCTCGAACTTCAGACCGATCTCTCCAGCCTGCTCGCCGGCGCGAAGGAATGTGTCAAGTCTGACAAGATGGAAGCGTTCGCCGCCATCAAGCAGCGACTGGGCGCGGAGGTGTTTGATCATTACATCGAGCAGCGCTCGGCTGACAGCCCGGCCCACGTCTTCCACCGCGCCAGCGTACTGATGGATAACCCCTGGCGCCGAAGTTACCGCGCCCATCAGGCTGCCCTGATGCCGCACCTGGACACGCTGGTGGATCAGGCGGTGCGCTTAAGCCCGCTCCTGACCGGCGAGGAAACCGCCAGCATTCTCGACACACTCTGGCGCGACTGGCGGCGCGTGGAGGATCGCTATTTTTCCATCGTCGAAGAAGAGAGTTTCAACCCGAAGGACTCGATCATTCTCACCTTGATCGATCACATGCACAGCAGCGTGCGGACCATGATCGGCCTGATGGAATTCTTCCCGCTCTTCATGCGCGAAGGCGAAACCCCCGGCGCGGTGATCCCCCCCGACCTCCTCGGCGACGACCTGGGCGAAGACTCCGGCCCGCTGTCGCTGGAAGAGAGCGGGCTGGGGTGAGGATGGACGCAAGCTTTGATCTTTACCGTTGTCGTAATTTAATGTCGCGAATTTACCCGAAAACAAGGCGAGTGAATGCCAAGCATCTTTTCGACATACTCGACTGGTGAGAACCGGATTACGGCATCATTCTTGGCCGTCCTTCGGTCCCTTTCACTCGATCGAATGGAACGTCTCCTCGGTGCCATACTCGAACAATCTGAATTTGAATTGATTCGATTCAAGAACCAACCATCAAAAGGTGGTACGGGTGTGCCGGACGGCATCATTCAGAGTAGCCTTCGCGTATTATTGGAAACGAAAGCGGTTCGAGGTGGAGTGGGCACAGCGCAATTGGAAAGACACCGGGACCGTCTAAATTCCGCAAGCGAAGCGGTAAAGATTTTGCTGGTTCTCACGCCCGATGCGGAGCGGCCTCTCGCAGTTGATCAGATGAACGATCATCGAGTCGTGTGGGCGTCATTTGCCAGAGTTGATCAGGCAATCGACGAGATTCTTGAAGACAAGTATGAAGTGATTTCCGAACGCGAGGCATACTTGCTGCGTGAATTGCAAAGCATGTTTACAGCCGAGGGACTACTTGGCAATACCAGCGACGTAGTTATAGTTGCGGCACGTAACGCATGGCCGGAATATAACGAATTGCATGCGTATGTGTGTCAGCCGAATCGTACCTTTCAAAGGGTCAGCCGAATGGGCTTCTATTCGGCTGGTGTTATTTATGCGTGTGTGCCCAAAATCCGCGAGTCTTACGACGAGGTTGAAATGCGCATTGATGCACACAAAGGCGATCTTGGAAAGTTAGTAAACCGACTCGTGAAGGAGGGACGGCGACCTGAAGGGGTTATGAACAAGGTTATGTTACTGTCGTCACCCGACTCCTCTGATACGCTCAAACTTACTCGTCCAATTCCGAATGACAAGCGGTCCAAGACAGGTAAGCCCACTGCATTCACGATGGGTCAACGATATGTTTCATCTGATATCCTTGTCCGAGCCGAAACTACAACCGACCTTGATTGAATGTTTCGATTGTTCGCGAATTCCACTTCGAACTGACAGCGGTGTTTCCTGTTTCGCATGCTTCGGTACGGTTCTGACCGCCTAGTTCGTGGCGCGCACTTATGCGTGTGATCCACCTCCACTGCCCCCAATGCGGCTACGACCTGCGCGGTCACCGTTCCGTCACCTGTCCTGAATGCGGCACGCCCGTCGATCGTCGGCGAATCGTGGATCTGCTTCGATTGAAACGCCTCCGCCCCGGCATGGTGGGCCTTCAGATGTTCGTTCCCTCCCTGATCGCTGCGGCCTTTTCCCTGCCCATGATCATCATCAGCCTGTTGCTGACCGACCCCAACGTCGGCCAATCGCTCTTAAGCTGCGCCGCCTTCGGATTCTTCATCGGCTTCATCGTCTCCCTCGGCCGATCTTCCGAACTGGCCGCCCGCGCGAAGGAGGTGCTGGTCATCATCGAAGGCCGCTCGATGGCCGAGACCGGCATCGGGTGCCTCCTGTTCGCGGGAACGTTTCTGCTTCAACTGTTCATTCTGTTCCTGGCCATGAACGTGCTGGTCGCCATCGCGCATGTCAGTTCAAGGCTGTGAGTCGATGCTACAATTCCGGCATGGATGAATCAGACACGTCGTTGCGAATCACCGGCCTCGGCGGCAGGCGACTGGCGGAACTGGTCGCGCACGCCGTTTTGTAATTTAGTATAATGTTCGGTCATCCCGCCACGGCCGCGCGCGATCCCTTCGCCCGGCCTGTCCCGTGTCGTTTCCCGCGACCCTGTCGATCCGTCCGCGCAGCATCGCTCTTTTTCCTGCCAGACCCCGTGTCTAGTAGACACGAGGTAGACACGAGGTAGCCATTTGACAAACATCTGCAACAACATGAGTTACAGCCAAATGGCCACCAGGGGGTAGGGGGTATGGTAGACATTTGTCTACCTGTCAATAACTCCTTATCGTCCCGCCCCGCTGATCGCTGATAGCTTGGTAACACGGACCGCTGCCATGGACATCCTCCTCACCACCATCAACGCCAAGTACCCGCACGCCTCCTTCGGCCTGCGCTATCTCCTGGCCAACCTCGGCTCCCTCCGCGGGCAGGCGACGATGCTCGAATTCGATCTGAACCATCGCAGCGTGGATATGGTCGAAGCGATCCTCGCGCGGGAACCACGCATCGTCGGCATCGGGGTCTACATCTGGAACATTGCCCACGCCACGCAACTCGTCGCGGACCTCAAACGCGTGCGCCCCGATCTCACTCTCATCCTCGGCGGCCCCGAAGTCAGTTACGAAACCGATCAACAGGAAATCATTCGCCTGGCCGACTACACCATCACCGGCGAAGCGGACCTCGCCTTCGCCCAGCTCTGCGAGCAACTCCTGCGCGGCGAGAAGCCGTTGACGAAGGTGATCGAAGCGCCGCTGCCGACGATGGAGGATGTCGCCCTGCCTTATCACGAGTACGACGACCGCGATGTCGCCCATCGCGTGATCTACGTCGAAGCCTCACGTGGCTGCCCGTTCAAATGCGAGTTCTGCCTCTCCTCGCTGGACATCCCCGTCCGTAACGTCCCGCTCGATGCCTTCCTGGGCGAGATAAGAACGCTGCTGGAACGCGGCGTGCGCCAGTTCAAGTTCGTCGATCGCACCTTCAACCTAAATCTGTCCATCGGCAAACGCATCCTCGCGTTCTTCCTGGAGCATTACGCGGCGGGCCTGTTCCTGCATTTTGAGATGATCCCCGATCGCCTGCCCGAAGGCTTGCGCGAGTTGATCAGGCAGTTCCCGCCTGGTGCTCTTCAGTTTGAGGTGGGCATTCAGACCTTTAATGATGAGGTGTCGGATCGCATCAGTCGCAGGCAGGACAACGCGAAGCTGGAGGACAACCTGCGCTGGCTGCGCAGCGAGACGGGTGTGCATGTGCATTCGGATTTGATCGTGGGGTTGCCTGGAGAAGATGTGGCGAGCTTCGGGCGCGGGTTTGATCGGCTGGTGTCGCTGAAGCCGCAGGAGATTCAGGTGGGCATGCTCAAACGGTTGCGCGGCACGCCGATCGTGAGGCATGATGAGGAATGGGGCATGGTGTACAGCCCGACGCCGCCGTATGAAATTCTGGCGACGAAGGCGATTGATTTCACCACCATGCAACGGATGCGAAGGTTCGCGCGGTACTGGGACATGGTCGCCAACAGCGGGAACTTTCTTCGCACGACGGCGCTGATCTGGGAGGTGCAGGGGCCAAGGGCCAAGGGCCAAGGGACGGAAGAGCCGTCGCCGTTCGCCGGTTTTCAGCGTTTCGCCGAGTGGCTGCACGAACGGGCGACGACGACGCACGGCATCGCCTTGACGAATCTGGTGCAGTATCTGTTTACTTATCTAACGCAGGAATTGTCGCTCGATCCGCATTCGGTCGCGCCGGTGCTGCTGGAGGATTATCAGCGGGGCAATCGCAGTGATGTGCCGCCGTTTTTGCGCGAGTACCTGCGCCAAGACGCCGGCGAGAATGTTCGCCCCACCTCGAAGGGCCCGCGCAGGCAGGCGCGGCATCTGGCGTAGCCGCTTGCGGCTTAGCGCCGGCGAAATCAGTAACGCAGCGGGCGTCCGCTGCTAAGCCGCAAGCGGCTCAATTCACTTCCGGTACGGTCGCAGGTCCATCTTCGGATACCTTCGCTTCACACCCGCAAGCGTCACTTCATTCCAGTACGGATCGCCAACCTTCGGAAAGCCCAATGCCTCTCGCTGCCGCGGCGAGGCCATCTCAATGAAACGATGCAGCTCATGTTTCTCGCCGTGACTCGACCACAATTCGTGCCCCTGGAAACCATGCTGACGCGAACGATAAACAAGATGCTGCGTGAAGCGGGCGCCGAAGTCCGCGGTGATGGCCGTGGCGCGGTGAAAGGTGCGCATGGAGAAGATGAGCATGTCACCGGCCTTGGCGTGGACCTGTTTCGCATGCTCGTAAAAGTGCGGCCAGTCGTCGCGCGAGCGGAAGGGCGGCCAGAGTGGATCGTCCTTGGAGTGTTGCTGCGAAAGGACTTCGGTCGGACCGAGGGTTTCATCGACGTCGCTGTAGTAGAGAATGATGTTGACCTGCCGATAGTCGCCATCATCGCGCGGGACGACGAGCGTGTTGCCTTCGTAATCGACGTGCAGTTCCTGTTCGTACTCGCCGGCGCCTGCGTACTTCGCCCACAGGCTGGACCGGGACAAGGTGATCTCATCGGAGCCGAGCAGTCGCGTGATGAAGTCGAGAATGCGCGGATTCAGGGCCAGGTGATTGAAGACCTGTTCGTCGTAAGGGAACTCGATCTGGAGAAAATCCGCGGCCTCCATCATCGCGGCGTAGCGAAGCGGTTTGACGGCAAGCTCTTCGGGCGAAGGGAAATATTGCAGCATGCCGGCGCGGGCCTGTTTCAGTTCGCGCGGGGAGAGGAAGCGGGGGACGATGGCGTAGCCGTGATGTTTGAGGTGCGCGAGTTGTTTGTCGGTGACGCGGGGCATGGCGGGTTTCGGGTTTCGGATTCAGGGTTCCGAGTTGGGGGCATCGTAGCGGTTCGTGAGAAGGGGAGCGTGCTGACGTATCATTCGGCCATGACTCAACGAGGAAGACAGTTTGAGCGGTCGCCACAGGGGCGGAGTGCTAAGCCGCAAGCGGCTGCCGGGGGCAAGCCCGCGCTGCGGCCGCAGGTGACGACGCTTTGGGATTACCCTTCGCAGAATTACGAAGGCAAGCAGGGTGATATCCACTACAAGGGCGCGACGCCCAGTTACATCATCTGGAATCTGCTGCATCGCTACACGGCGGAGAAGGATCTGGTGATCGACCCCTGCGCGGGCAGCGGGACAACGCTGGATGTGGCGCGCGATCTGAATCGCAAGGCGCTTGGGTACGACATTGCCCCGACGCGCAAGGACATTTTCAGAGTCGATGCCCGCAAGCTGCCGGCGGAGCTGACGGCGAAGGTGGATTTCGTTTTCATTGATCCGCCTTATTCGACGCACATTGATTACAGCGATGACCCGCGCTGCATCGGCAAGCTCGATGCCGCGACGCCGGCCTACGCGGAGGCGATGGAACAGGTCATCCGTGAAATCCATCGCGTGCTCAAGCCCGGTAAACACATGGCCCTCTACGTGAGCGACTCCTTCGTGAAGGGCAAAGGGTTTTATCCGATCGGTTTTGAACTGTTTGCGATCCTGCGCAAGCATTTTGAGCCGGTGGATATCGTTGCGGTGACTCGTCACAACAAGACGCTGGAGATGGGCAACTACCGCAAGGCCGCGGATGAAGGGAATTTTTTCCTGCGCGGGTTCAACTATCTGTTCATCATGAAGAAGAAGGGATGACTGTCACCATTCGTAGCCAGAATCCTCAGCGACTCTGTAGACTGCAATGAGGAAAATCATGATGGCATTCAAGTAAGGATACTCTGCGGACTTTTCCTTTTGAGCCGTGAGTACTGCTTCCTGAAGTCCGCCGACAAGCGGAATGGCGAGAGTCGCCTCGGCGGACGTAGACGTTGCCTCCGATTCGCTCGCGCCCTCGACCACAGATCGAACCATGTCTCGAATCTGTTCCCACGTCAGACTTCGCAAGAAGTCGCGCAACTCCAAGTGAGGCTTCTCATGACAATGCGCCCGCACCCACTCCGTCAGCGCCGCCTTCTCCATCTCGCCGGCAGCGAGTTGGAGAATCACCGGCTCGGCTTCATCGGCAGTGGCGTCGAAGCTCCATCCGTTGTCGGCAAGAAACACAATCATCGCCGCCGTGGCCGCTCGCTTGTTGCCATCAGCAAACGGGTGATTCATGCAAATGTGAAACGCGTACGCCGCCGCCATGGCGGGAATGTCTTCGTGCAAGTACGCTCCGGCGAACTGCTGCTTTGGTTGTGCCAGTGCAGATTCCAGAAGTCCGTGATCGCGAAGAACAGGATCGCCGCCTTGGTCTTCAATGGCGATTGCATGAAGCGTAAGGACATCCTCAATGGACAGGAATCGCGGTGTTCCATTCACTTGGCAAGCCTTCGCATGAGGTCGCCATGCTTGCCGAACACCTCACGCACGTGCCTGTCGAGGCGTGATGCATCGCGTCCCGGCGCGAGGCGGGCGTGCAAGTAATAGATGTACGCCGAAACGGAGAGTTGCAATCTCGCCGCTTCCGCCTCAAGCTGGCGGCGAAAGTCAGGGGTGGTGGCGAATTGAATGGTCTCGGTACCGGCCATGTTGTGATTATCGACAGGAGCGGAGTAAAAGGCAAGATTGGAAGATGGTCCGAGAATTTTTTGGAATCACAATCGCTACCATCACCGCATGTCAGTCGAAACGCTCATCTTTCTCATCGCCGGTTTCGCCCTCCTCGCCATCGGCGGTGAGCTGCTGGTGCGCGGCTCCACCAAACTCGCCGGCGCCCTGGGCATTTCCCCGCTCGTCATCGGTCTGACCGTCGTCGCCTTCGGCACCAGCGCGCCGGAACTGGCTGTCAGCGTCAACGCGGCGTTCATGGATCAGGCGGACATCGCCATCGGTAACGTCGTCGGCTCCAACATCGCCAATGTGCTGCTCATCCTGGGCATCTCGGCGGTGGTCGCGCCGCTGATGGTGAATGTGCAGCTCATCCGCATTGATATTCCCATCATGATCGGCGCTTCGGTCGTGATGTGGGTGATGTGTCTCGATGGCATGATCAGCCGGCTCGATGGAATCATTCTCGTCATGCTGCTGATCAGTTACCTGACGCTGGCGGTGGTGCTGGGGAGGCGGGAGTCGAGGCGTGTTGCAGCGGAGTATGCCGCGGCCCAGGGTGAGCCGCCGAAGGAAACCAGTCGCATCCTTTTGCAGTTCGTGTTCATCATCGCGGGACTGGGTCTGCTGGTCCTGGGCGCGAATTGGTTCGTCGAAGGCGCGGTGTCGATCGCCAAGGCGCTGGGCGTGAGTGAACTCATCATCGGCCTGACGGTCGTGGCCATTGGCACGTCAATGCCCGAACTGGCCGCCTCGATCGTGGCCAGCGTCAAAGGCCAGCGCGACATTGCCGCGGGTAATGTCATCGGTTCCAACCTGTTCAACATCCTGTGCATCCTCGGCATCACCGCTCTCGTCGCGCCGGCAGGCATCAAGGTCGATCCAAGTGCGCTGAACTTTGACATCCCCATCATGACCGCGGTGGCCGTCGCCTGTTTCCCCATCTTCTTCCACGGCCAGCGCATCGAACGATGGGAAGGCGCGCTGTTCCTTTTCTACTACGCGGCTTACATGATCTACCTGGTGATGGATTCGGTCCGCGCGAAGGATCCGTCCGGCGACTACGCGACGCTGCGCACCTTCGGCATGGTGATGATGACCGTGGTGGTGCCGCTGACGGTGGTGACGCTGCTGGTTTGTGTCGTGCGGCAGGTTCGCCATAATGCCGCCGCGCGTCGTGGTGATTCTGCGTGTTGACGCCTGAAAGTAGAAGTGAATATGTCGGCGATGACGCTGGTGTTGTTCGTCGCAGGCCTGGGCCTGCTGGTGGTCGGCGCGGAGCTGCTGGTGCGCGGGGCATCGAAGCTCGCCGCGGCCGCGGGCATTTCGCCGCTGGTCGTCGGTCTGACCGTGGTCGCCTTCGGCACCAGTGCGCCGGAACTGGCGGTCAGTCTCGGGGCCGCGTTCAACGGGCAGGCGGATATCGCCATCGGCAACGTCGTCGGCTCCAACATCTTCAACGTGCTGTTCATCCTCGGCATCTCCGCGCTCATCGTGCCGCTGGTGGTCAACGTACAGCTCATTCGCATCGATGTGCCTTTGATGATCGGCGCTTCGGTGCTGATGTGGATTCTGAGCCTCGATGGTTCACTCAACCGCGTCGACGGGCTGATCCTGTTTGCGGGCATCGTGGTTTACATGATCATGGCCATCCGCGCGGGAAGGAAGGAGTCGAAGGCTGCGCAGCAGGCGGCGGACGCATCGAGCGAAGCAAAGGCTTCAGCGGGCGGCAAGGCGATGGCGATGAATGTCGCCCTCATCATCGCCGGCCTCGCGCTGCTGGTGCTGGGCGCGAGCTGGTTCGTCGGAGGTGCGGTCGAGATGGCGCACGCGATGGGCCTGAGTGAAGTGGTCATCGGCCTGACGATCGTCGCGGCCGGCACGTCAATGCCCGAAGTCGCCGCCTCCGTCATGGCCAGCATCAAGGGCCAGCGCGACATCGCCGTGGGCAACGTGGTGGGCAGCAACCTGTTCAATATCCTGGGCATCCTCGGCATCACGGCGATCGCGTCGCCGACGAGCATCGAGGTGAAGGACGCGGTGCTGGCGGTGGATATCCCGATCATGACCGCGGTGGCGCTCGCCTGTCTGCCGATCTTCTTCACGGGACATGTCATCGCCCGCTGGGAAGGGGCGGTGTTTCTTCTCTACTACATTGCTTACACGGCGTACCTGATACTCGCGGCGACGCATCACGATGCGCTGCACGGCTTCAGTGTGGTGATGGTGTACTTCGCGCTGCCGATCACGGCGATGACGCTGGGGGTGATTGCGTGGCGGGCGATGCGGAAGAGGGGTGCTTGACGGCTTACGACTTTTGCTTTGGTCGCACCAGGAACAGCCGATCGCCCTTGGAGCCCAGCCCTTTGTTCACAACGTCCACCGTGGGACGGGGCACGCGCGGGGGCGGCACGGCGGATGCAGGCTTCGTTGATGAGGTTGGTTTGGGGTCTGCCATGGTTCAAGCTCCGAAAGCGACGAGAATCACGTACATGCATGCTTCGATCATCGTTGCGAGTGTCAGCCAGAGGACGACGCGGCTCGCCTCTGTCAATCTGGCCTGAATCCTGAGGTTTACCCCTCGATTATAGTCGGCTGCTTCGGCATAATCCTCAACAAGAAAGACGGTTGATTCCTCATCGGCGATTCGCCTTGATTCGGCCTGTCCCGACTCCTCGAGTTGGTCGGCGCGCTGGTCCCGCCATGCGATGTACTCACGGATGGTCTTCACGTCGTGATAGTCGTTGCCGCGAAACATGATCCAGGCGAGCCAGAAAAGCTGAGCAAGCAGGAGCCAGCCGGGAACGGATATGCCAACAATCAGCCACCATCGCCATCCAGGCGGGGTCGATGAAACCAGCGACAGATTCGCGGCGATGAGAAGGGTCGCTGCCGTGACAAGGAATTGAAACCGTCCGAAAAGTCCCTCACGCAGGGATTCCTGTCGGTCGTAGTCTTCGCGAGCCAGTTGCAGGCATTTCTCGTCGGTCAGCATCATGATTCCCCGTGCATGGACTTCACTCCCACTCAATCGTCGCCGGCGGCTTACTGGAAATGTCATACACCACGCGGTTCACGCCGCGCACCTCGTTGATAATCCGATTGCTGATCGTCGCCAGCACATCAAACGGAATCCTCGCCCAGTCGGCGGTCATGAAGTCCTGCGTCTCCACCGCTCGAATCGCCACGACCTGTTCGTGCGTCCTGCCATCGCCCATCACGCCCACGGCCTTCACCGGCAGGATCACCGCGAAGACCTGACTCGTCTTTCTATACAGGTGATTAGCCACGATCTCCTCCAGCAGAATCTCATCCGCATCGCGCAGGATCTCGAGCTGGTCGCGGTTCACTTCGCCGAGCACGCGCACCGCCAGGCCCGGGCCGGGGAACGGGTGTCGCCAGACGATGTGTTCGGGCAGGCCGAGTACTTCGCCGAGCTTGCGGACTTCATCCTTAAAGAGCGAGCGCAGCGGTTCGATGAGTTCGAAGCCGAGTTCCTCCGGAAGGCCGCCGACGTTGTGATGCAGTTTGATATTCGCAGCCTGCCCGCTGTGGCCGTGACCGGATTCGATCACGTCGGGGTAAA
>JBBDXA010000189.1:13983-18460 GCA_040902585.1 Phycisphaeraceae bacterium | reverse complement strand
TGCTCGAACTGCTCTACGCCGGCGGCCTGCGGGCCAGTGAAATCGCGACGCTCGATTGCGATCGTCTGCATCAGGGTCTGGAAGTGGCGCGGGTGATGGGCAAAGGTTCCAAGGAACGCATCGTGCCGATAGGTCGGCCTGCGCTGGATGCGGCGCGAGACTATATAAAGGAGCTGCGCCCGAAGCTGCTCAAGGCGGGAAAGCCGACGAACAGGCTGCTGCTTTCGCGCACGGGTTCGCCGATCACGCGGATCATCGTCTGGCAGGTGGTGGTGAAGTACGCCCGCCGCGCGGGGATGCGACAGGTGCATCCGCACATGCTGCGACACTCCTTCGCCACGCACCTGCTCGCCGGCGGCGCGGACCTGCGCGTGGTGCAGGAGCTGCTCGGCCACTCGAACATCAACACCACGCAGATCTACACGCACGTGGATCGCTCGGGGTTGAAGAAGGTGATCCAGAAGTTTCATCCGCGCGAGCGGAAGAAGTAGTCATCTCGCTCCGCGAGATGGAACGTGTGCCGTGTGCCGTGTGCCCCGTGCGGTGAACCTTGTGTACTCCCGTGAGGCGAAGGGAAATTCGTGCGTCTTCGCACGGGTCTGCTCGCAAAGCCTCGCCGACCCGTGGCACCCAAGCCGGGCGTTATGCGTTTGCCGCGTCCATGTGGTTCACGCGGTTGATCAGTTGCCGCAGCGTGCCGAAGTGCTTCTTGCCGAAGGTGAAGTGCAGCCGCGGCAGTTGCAGGTGCTCTTTCTCCTGCGGCAGCGGGCCGCCCTGTTCGATCGTGCCTTCGGCCACGAGCGATGCGAACTCGCGGTTGAGCTCTTCGAGTTGTTTCGGGGTCAGAGGCCGCAGCATGCGCAGGACAATCACGTCGTTCACATACCGCTGCGAGTGATAGTTGCGATAGAAGTCGAGGATGACGCGGGTGGCGTCGGCAGCGTTGTCCGTCACGTGAAACAGGTGCAGGTCCTCTTCGCTGATCAGGCCGCCTGCGAGCAGTTCTTCGCGCACGTAGCGGGCCCACTGCTTCCAGTAGTCGCCGCCGGGCTGTTCGATCATGACGATGGGCAGGATCGGGGCCTTGCCGGTCTGGATGAGCGTGAGGGCTTCGAAGCCTTCATCCTGCGTGCCGAAGCCGCCTGGAAAGAGCGCGATGGCGTGGGACTGCCACATGAACATGAGCTTGCGGGTGAAGAAGTAGCGGAAGGTGACGAGCTTGGGGTCGTCGGCGATGACGGCGTTGGTGGCCTGTTCGAAAGGCAGGCGGATGGCGACGCCGAAGGATTTCTGGGCCCCCGCGCCGCCGTGGCCCGCGGCCATGATGCCGCCGCCCGCGCCGGTGATGACCATCCAACCCGCCTCGGCCATCTGCCTGGAGAAGTCCACACAGGTGATGTAGTCCGGATGCGTTTCAGCCGTGCGCGCCGAGCCGAAGACGGAAATCTTGCGCACCTCTTCATAAGGGCGGAACACCTTCAGGGCGTAGCGCAGTTCCTTCAGGCTCCGGCTGATGAGCTTCATCTCGCCTTCATGCGCGCGATCGCGCAGGAGCTTTAACGCGGTGTGCATCATCTCCCGCGCCACCGAGCCGGTCATGGCGTCAGGATCGCCGCCGGCCCTGCGGATGAGATCATCCATCATCGCCATGGTCTGTGCGTCCACCGGCCGCCCGCGTTCCCTGCTGTCAGACTTCTTGCTCATGTCAATCTCTGAAAACGCGTGCGAGAAAGTTGGAGCACCATCCCGGCAGGGTGGTGCCTGCTTGCGCTCATGAAGCGATCGAGCACCGCCCTGCCGGGACGGTGCTCCAGTTCATCAGATCAGGTGAGCTTGACCTCCTCGAACACCACCTTGCCTTCGTGGAGGCGGAGCATGTAGGCATCGACCTTCTTGATCGTCGTGATGCGCTGGATGAATCGCGAAGCCTTGATGAGATCGACCATCTGCTGGTGTTCGACGAAGGCTGCGGGCAGGTCCAGGCGGGTGGAGTAAAACGCGCAGCCCTGGTGGGCGATGAGCACGACGCGCTGGAGCTTGTGGACCTTGACGAGGAAGTTGAGTTCGTCGATGACGCCCTTTTCCTGGACGTGGGCCTCGGTGTGACCCGCCAGGCTGGAGGGGCCGCCGGGCAGGGCGACGCGATCGTATCGCGGCAGGCCCAGGCCGTTCTGAAGGAAATCATCGAAGTGTTCACCGACGCGGCCGTCGGAGCAGTAGATGGCGGCAGCGTGGATGCGGGAGGATTCGTAGGTGATGCGGCTCTCGTAGTTCATACGCACCGCATCGTACGAAAATCGCCGGGCTCACGCCTTCGCGGGGGCTTCGCTGGGGGCGGACGCTTTGCGGGGCTTCTCTTCTTCGCGGTGCTCGCCGATGTCGATGAGCGTTTCCTTCGACACGCCGGACTGAAGCTGCGGCAGCCTGCGGAAGCGGTAGCCCAGGATCATGAAGATCATCTTCCAGCCGAGGCGGAACGCCTTCCAGAACGAGCCGGTGATTTTGCTGACACCCAACCGGCTGCGGTAGTGAACGGGGATCTCGATGCAGCGCATGCCGGTGCGGACGAGCACGGTCATCAACTGCGGCGAGAAGTGCGATTTGCCGACGGTGAGCAGCGGCTCGATCTGCTGGAGCACGCTCCGGCGGATCATCTTGAAGGTGCAGCCCACGTCGGTGAAACAGGGGCCGTTGTGCAGGTACTCCAGCAGCTTGGCGACGGCGACGTTGCCGTAACGCAGGAACCAGCCCATGTTCGCGCCGCCCCAGATGCAGCTCTTGGCGGTGCGCGTGCCGATGACGGCATCGAACTCCTCGGCGTAACTGAGGAACTTGTAAATGTCCTTGGCGCGGAAGGTGCCATCCGGCTCGACGATCAGAACGATATCACCCGTCGCGCTCATCAGCGCGGTCTTGCTGGCGTGACCATAACCCTGCTTCGTCTCCACGATGACGCGGGCACCAGCCGACTCGGCCAGCTCCTTCGTCTTATCCTTCGAGTTGTTGTCAACGACAACCACCTCATCCACTTCGGGAATGGAAAGGAAATCGCGCACCGCGTGGAAGATGAACTCTTCCTCGTTGTAGGCGGGCATCACGACGGAGACGGTTAGGTTGCGATACATCGATTGGTTCTGAGTTCAGGGTTCAGGGTTCGGGGTTCGGGGTGCCACGGGTCGACGAGGGTTGCCGAGTAGACCCGTGCCGGAGCACCGAGATCTTTCGAGTATTCGCACGGGTCTCGTCGCAAAGCCTCCGCGACCCGTGGCACCCACGTTGTTCAACTCATCACACCTTCACCACGCTGCGCCAGCTCGGCGGCAGGTTGCGTTCCACTTCAATGCCTTCAAAATCCTTCGACCTCTTCGGACCGACACTTTTCACCCACTCCGTCGTCCTGCGGATGCCTTCGTTCAGGTCCACCTTCGCTTCGTAGCCGAGAATGTCGTGCGCCTTGCTGTGATCGCTGAAGGCGTGGACGACTTCCTTCCGCGGGTCCAGATGTTTCACGCCGGTCTCTTTGCCCATGTGCTTCTGCACGACCTGGGCCAACTCCTTCACGGTGTACGCCTTGTCCGCGCCGACGTTGAAGCTCTGGTTGTAAGCCTTGGGGTTGTCGATGCTCTGGGCGATGATCGGCGCGACATCACTGATGTAGGAAAACGCGCGGGTCTGAAGGCCGTCGCCGAATACCGTGCAGGGCTGCTCCTGCATGATTTGATTCATGAAGATGCCGATGACGTTGCGGTATTTGTCGCCGGTGTTCTGGTTCTCGCCGTAGACATTGTGCGGGCGGAAGACGATTGAGTTCAGGCCGAACATGTGATGGGCGGCCCGAAGGTCGAGTTCGACGGAGTACTTCGCGACGCCGTAGGGGTCTTCCGGGTCGGGCTTCATGTCTTCGCGCATGGGCGTCTGGCCTGGGCCGTAGACGGCGATGCTGGAGGTGAACACGAAGCATTTCACATCGTGGTTCACGGCCGCGTTGATCAGGTTCATGGAGCCGACGACGTTGTTGGTGTAGTTGAAGCGTCGGATGAAATGGCTCAACCCCTCGGCGGCGTAGGCGGCGAGGTGGAAGACATAATCGAAGTGATACTTCTCGAAGAGGCGATCGACGAGTTCGTGATCGGTGATGGAGCCTTCGACGAAGGTGGATTGCGCGGGGACGTTTTCGCGGAAGCCGCCGGAGAGGTCATCGAGCACGACGACCTCGTGGCCCAAATCCAATAAGGACTGAGCCACGTGGCTGCCGATGAAGCCCGCTCCGCCTGTGACGATCGAACGATAAGCCATCATTCCGCTCCAAGAATCGAAAATCCCACCTGTTGAAGTGGGTAATACGCATGGGGTCGGCTGGGGTTCGGATCAGTCCCATAACGGGGCGACCCGCCGGCGCGGCGCGAGCCTTCAAGTATGTTGATCGACGGTTGCGCGGGGGTTCTTAAGAGAGGGGCGTGGATCGATGGCGTGGGCG
>JBBDXA010000189.1:0-13973 GCA_040902585.1 Phycisphaeraceae bacterium | reverse complement strand
CCAAGGCCTGCGGACGCGGACCCCGGCGTTCACTTCTCCTGCAAACGCCAGACGCCGTCCCAGCCGAGCTGCGATTCCAGGCTCTTCAAATACTTCACATAGGTCGCCGCCACGGGGTCGCTCGGCATCGTCTCAAAAATCGCCTGTGCTTCATCCAGTCGATTCGCCTTCACCGCGTCCATCGCCTCGTTGTATTTTTCCAGATCAATCGAGACCGCTTCGCCCTTCATCGCCAGCGGTTCATACACCGTCACAGCCGTCTCCCTTCCCTTCACCACGATCCTGCCGATCTCCCGCCCGATGAACGCGCCGCCAGTCTGGTCCCACGTTTCCTTCGAGACCATGATGTGCGTGCCGAACGCCTTATTCGCGCCTTCAAGGCGCGAGGCGAGGTTGGCGGCGTCGCCGAGCATGGAATAATTGAAACGCTGCGGTGATCCGAGGTTGCCCACGAGCACGACGCCGGTGTGAATCCCCGCGCGCACGTTCAGCGGAAGGCCGGCCGTGAATTGCAGCAACTCTTCCTTTCGCGCCTTTAGTTTTTTCTGACACGCCAGGGCCGCGGTCACGGCGAGCACCGCATGGTTGGGCTGATCGGCCGGGGCGTTCCAGAACGCCACCACCGCGTCGCCGAAGTACTTATCCAGCGTGCCATCCCCTTCGAACACCGCCTGCGAAACCTCCGACAGGCATTCATTCAGGAGCAGCGTGATCTGCTGCGGGTTGAGCCTTTCAGCGATCGAAGAAAAGCCTTCCAGGTCCGTGAAGAACATGGTCAGCTCGCGATCGACGCCGCCCAGGCGAAGCTGCGAGATATCAGCGGTGACCTGATCAATCACCTTCGGGCTCAGGTACTGGGCAAAGGCGCGGCGCAGGAGGCGGCGCTGGCGACCTTGCATCGCGTAGTTGACGATCACGCCGCTGGTCAGTGAGGCCGTGGCGGCGAACATCGGCCCGACGATAGGCCACCACAGGCCCGCGAAGTAACCCGCGATGCCCGCCAGAATCGGCAGCGGCAGGGCGAGCGTGTAAGCCAGGACGATCCACTTGGCCGTCGCCAGCCCGCTCGCCACCGCGCCGCAGGTGATTGAAAGGATCACGATGAACAAGCCCACGGGAACAGCCGGCGCGAGCGCCAGCCGGTCACCTCTGATCAGGTTCGCCAGCACGTTGGCGTGAATCTCCACGCCCGGCGCGTTCTCTTCCAGCGGCGTCGGCTGAATGTCGTACAGACCCGGGGCGCTCATCCCGACAAGGACATAGCGATCTCGCAACGCCTCGGGCGGAATGACCGGCTCCTTGCCGGCCTTGTGCGCAAGCTGCGAACGGATAATGTCCGACGCGGCATACGTCTTGAACGCATAAGGCGAACCGGGCAGGGGAGCGTAGTAGTGAACCAGCACGCGCCCGCGCTCATCCATCGGCAGTGAGCGCTCACCGATGCGAAGTTGATTGCCTTCAAATTCGATGGGCGGATAAGGCCCCGGCGCGGGCGCGTCGCCGGCCTTGGTCTGCCCGACCAGCCAGGCGGCGATCGAAAGCAGCGGCACCGCCTGACCGTCGAACACCTGCACGGGCAGGAACTGGCGGATGTAGCTGTCGGTGTCATCCTTCTCGGCGCGGACGTGGCCGAGCGTCGCGGTGGTTTCGGTGATCTCTTCTATAGAGAAGGCTCCGAGCTTCGCGTGCAGCTCCGAGTCCGGATGGGCCGCCTGCCAGGCGTCGAAGCCCTTCATGGTGAACGGGTTGGGCTTCGCGTAGTCGGGCCAGCCTGTTTCATCGCCGACCTTGTTGCCCAGGAGCGCAGCCCCGACGAAGCGCGGAACGGTCGCGATCTTTTTAGCGAGCGATGTGTCCGCTTCGGGCGTCTGGCTCAGGTCTGTGAAGGTGATATCGAAGGCGATTGCGCGGGCGCCGCCCCCCTGGCAGAAATCGAGAATGTAGTTGTACATGTCCCGAGGCCAGGGCCAGGGCACCTTCTGCTTCTTCGCCCAGTCGAGTGTGTACTGATCGATCAGGATGAGCACGATGGGCACATCGACGGGTGTAGCGAAGGAGCGGACGCGCTGATCCCACGTGCCGTTCTCCGGTGATTGGAAGACAGGTGTGCGCATCAGGACGATGGCGACCAGCGCCCACACCAGGCCAAGCTGCGCACCGAGGATGAGTATGCGACGTGAGGACATAAGAAGGACGGCGGTTAGCGGTCGGGCCGCACGGTTAGCGGTCGGGCCGAGTCCGCGAGGCCCACCCGTGCGGGTGAACCGCAGCGCTCGACACAATAACAGGCATGATGCACTGGCGAAAAAAAAACAGCCCCCGGCTTTCGCAGGGGGCTTTTGATGTTGCAGTGAATCACATCGCATCAAGGATCACTTCGATCGCGACAGCGCCAGGGACCGGTCGAAGCGCGCCTGCCGTTCGCGCACCGTCGGCTTGGGCAGCGTGCTGCCCACAGCCTTGCGGGCGTCGGCGATGCGGTCCTTGGTATCCGGGTGGGTCTTGCCGAAGCCCGCGGAACTGGGCGTGAGCGTCTGATCCATCTTTGTCAACAGCGCGATCATCGCGTTGGGGTCGTAGCCGGTGTCACGGAGGATGGCGACGCCCTTGGTGTCCGCTTCCGATTCCAGTTCCCGGCTGTAGCCGGCGACGGTCAGGGTTTTCACCACGTCGCCGGTCATCTGCACGCCGATGTCCGCAAGCTGTCCAGCGTTGACCTGGCGGGCACCTTCCTTGAGCATCACTGCGAGAAAATCCTTGAAGCGGCTGTCGTCGATGGATTTCACAGCGTGTCGGCCGTTGATGTGGGCGATCTCATGCGCGAGCACGGCCGCCAGTTCGTCTTCCGTTGCCGCGAGCCGGAGCATGCCGCGGGTGACGAAAATGAACGCGCCGGGACAGGCGAAGGCGTTGACCTCGTTGGAGTTGAGCACGGCAAAGTGATAGCCGGCGTACTGCGCCCGGCTGTCGGAGAAGGTGACCAGCGTGTGCCCGACGAGATTGAGATAAGCGACGGCCTGGTCATCCTTGAAGAGGCCGTACTGCTGAATGAGCTGCGCGGCTGCGGCGCGACCGACGTGGTACTCGTCCTTACTGTCAAACTGTCCGCTCTCGTACGCCTGCTGCCCCGCACTGACGACGCGAGCTGCTCCAGAAACAGCGCGGCCGACTGTTCCGCCGATCGTATTGCCCACCTTCTCGATGGTGCTGCAACCGGCTGTCGCCAGCGCCAGTGCGACGATCGCGGCCAGTGAGCCTCGACGCAGCGCGGTCCGAAAGAGTGTGTTCGTATTCATCAGTTGCCTCCCTGCGTGATGCGGCCTTCGGTGATGAAGGTGCGGATGTCCTGCACGCTGATCTTGGTCAGCGGATCGGCCTCGAGCTGATTGAGAATCGCCTGGGCGTTCTGAAGGTTGTGCGTCTGCACATACTTCTCCTCGCCGCCGGCGATGCCTTTACCCGCCATCGCCGCCTCCAGATCGGAGACGGATTTCGCCGACCCGCCGCTGTCGGTGAGTTCGATCTTCTTTTCCGACACCGCGCTGGGACGGATCCATCCGATCACTCTCGTCCGCACCAGGCTTTCCACTTTCCAGAACGCGGCGCCCTTCGTATCGACGAGCGTGTTCACCCTTTCGCCCAGGCCCAATTCGCCGATGACGTTGCCCATAATCTCAGGCGAATCGCGCACTTCAGTCTTGCGGACCTGGACTTGCATTTCCTTCGCCACGGCGACCCCGGCGCTCAGACCGGCGATCACGGCCGCGGTACACAACAGGCGGCGGTGTTTCATGTGAGAACTCCTTGAATGAAAGGAAACGACGGACGCTCGGATCGAACCGGATTCATTTTACTCGGGCTGCGCCTTTTCATCCACGCCGCCTTTGACGCTCACCACTTTCACCTTGAACGGCCCGGCTCCGCTCACCAGCCAGCGGACGTAAACCACATCATTACCGCCGATGGTGCGCAGCTTCATCGCCTCGGGCTTGCGCTTCTGCTCCTGCCACTGGGCGTCGAAGAGATTGTTCGTCTTGAAGCCGAGGATGACCTGTAGTTCCTTGCCGTCCGCGCCGCTGAGGGTGGCGATGTCGGGCGGCGTGATGCTGTTGCGAAGATCGAACTGCGTGTGCGTCGGCGTCAGGCGGGTGTTCTCGATCGTGGCGGTCACCTGTTTCAATCCATCGCCCAGCGGCAACACGTCGATCTTCTGCACCTTCACCCGCGGCATCTGGTCCGCGTGATACAGCGTGAACGCCATGTTGCGATGCAGCTCTTCCTCGATGAGGAAGCCCGGCGGCTGGCGCGTCCAGTTCTTCTTGTACCCGCCGACTTCGATCCTGCCATAGGTCGGATGATCGACTTCCTTCCACTTCACGAAGCCGTCATCGAACAGCAGCAGCTTGTTGAAGGTGTGCCGCTCCTCGTCGCGGCCGAACCAGCCGGCACCAGGGTCGGCTTTACGGAAGTAGTTGAAGGGCGTGAACAGTTCGTTGGTGAAGCTGATCGCGCCGAGCATGGCGTAGAACCAGTCGCACTCGCCGCCGTAGACTTCGTACAGGTCTTCAGCCGTGTTGATGTACCGGTACCCGGGGAGCATGAGTTCGCCCTTCGTGCCGAGCTTGCTCATCACCGCGAGGTCGCGGTCGTCGTAGCGATCATCCTTCGCGCCGGGCCCGCGCAGGATCATGCCGCCCGTGTTGTGGTAGCTCTGTGAGCCGGCGATGTTGGGCCGGCTCATGACGAAGTCCGCCATCATGCGGTTCTCAGGGATGGAGAAGGGATACGTGTGCGCCCCGCGCTGCACGTACTCCGGCTGCCAGTTCCAGGGCCAGTCGCGGTTGGGGTCGTAGAACCCGTCGGAGTCTTCGTTGACCCGGCCGTCACCGTCGTTGTCAATGCCTTCGGTGCCTAACAAGGTGTATAGACCCTTCTCCTCGTCCTTCACGCGGACGAGGAGATTGGGCATTTCATCGTGCGGCTTGTACCGGCCATTGGGGTCCTTGATGCGCATCTGCGTGATGTGGCCGTCGCCATCGAGGTCATCGGGATGGTCCTCGTCGAACAGGCCGTCGCGGTCATCATCGACCGGGCGCATGCCGGTGCGCGGCGAGTGCGTCGTGTTGGGCTTGGTCATGTGGGCATCGCGCGAGTCGGGGCTCATCATGGGCATGATGTAGAACACGCGCTCGTTGAGCAGGTTGGTGATGAACTCATTGTGGCCATCCATCTCGAGCAGGTACCACGCGGTGTAGAGCGTGACGTCCACGGCCTGGAGCTCGTTGGCGTGGATGCCACCGTCGATCCAGAACGCGGGCTTTTTCGTCTCGTCGCCGGATTTGAAGTTGGTGATGGTGAGTAGCCACATCTCCCGGTTGCCGAAGCTCTTGCCGAGGGACTGAAGGCGGCAGCGCTCGGGATGAAGCTTCGCGAGCTGCTGAAGGAGCGCGGCGGCTTCATCGTAGGAATGGAACTTGTTCCAGTGCGGCGTGACCTTGGGCGCAGGCGGAGAGCCTGCGGGAACGTAGGGCCTTTGCTGGGCGAGGGCGGAAAGGCAGAGTGAAAAGTGCAAAGTGAAAAGTGCAACGTAAAAAATGGCAGACCGGCGCATGATGGATCCTTTCCGAACACTTTGCATTTTGCACTTCTCACTTTGCACTTTGCACTCAGTCTTCATCACTCGCCTTCCTTGAACGTGATCATCACCGAATGCTCCCCCACCGAGGCGCTCCACACGCGCAGCTTCGCGCTCGAGTCCTTCGCCGCTCGCACGAGATACACGTGTTCCGCCTTCTCGCCGCGGCCCTTGAGCACATCAATCTGCGTGCGCGGCGCGCCTTGCACCAGCTTCGCGCCTTCGGGCAGGTCGATCGCAAGCTGAAGCGGGTTGAGCTGCCGGCTGATTCGGCCCATCTCGCTCATCGTGGGCAGGTAGCCGTGGTTGATGACCGTGACCGTCACGCGATAGACGCCTGCATCGCCGCCGAGCGCTTCCACCTTCGCTTCGCTGATTTCAACCTTTGGGAAAAGGCCGACGATTTCGCCCAGCCACTTCGCGTGCTTTTCTGTCAGCGCCTCAAGGTCCTTCACCGGCGGATTCAGCAGCACGTACGGCTTGAACCCGCCGACTTCGACCTTCCTGCCTTTGAAGTCCGGATGGTCGATCGCCTTCCAGTCGACGAAGCCGTCGATCTTGTTCGCTTCGAGCCAGCGCAAGGCGTTGATGTCATTCTTGCCGCGGTCACCGGCATCAACCGCATTCGTACCGAAGAAGCCGACTTTGAACGCACCTCGCTTGAGGCCCAGTTCTCGGCAAATCTCAACAAGGCGTGTGCGCAGTTCCGTCGGCGCATCCTTTAGAAGAAAGCCGACGGTCAATTCGGGCGTCTTCTCCTTCTTCGCCGCAAGCAACTCCTTCGCTTTGTTGATTGGCACTTGTTCGCCGTCGATCTTGATCTGATCGCCTTTGATGTGCTCAATAACGATGGGCGAACCAATGCGGATCACGCCGCCTTCGACTCCTCCCATTTCCAGAGCATCCTCTGGTTTCGGCTCCTCTTTCTCTTTTTTCTTTTCTTCTTCCGCCTTCGCCACCCACCACCCCCGCGCCGCGAAGCTCCAGCGGCCGTAGTGAAAATACGCCCACTCCGAAAAACTCCCTTCGCCCTTCGGTGAGGCGGGCGCATCCTTGCCACCGTGAAGGTCGCGATACTTCTCCGCGAGAAAATCCTGAAACGGCGCATCAGCGGACATCAAGGTCGTCTTGATCCGCTGCTGCTCAGCCTGCCCGTTGGGCTTCCACGCGTGAAAGAGATTGTCCTCGGGCGTGAAGGTGATCACGGCCGCGATGTTGGTCCGCGCGTAGGCGAAGTCGGCGATGGCCCGCGTCTCCGGTTCGCTCACCTGGTGCGGGCCCGCGCCGGGTTTGAAGAAGGGATATTTGAAAGTGAAGTTGCGGTTGAAAGAAACGCCGCCGGGCCCGTCTTCGTTGAACGCTTCATCCTCATCATCATCCCGGCCTTCGGTGTAAAGCTTGTACCGGCCGACTTCGTTCTTCTTCGCATCGGCTTTGATGAGCACGCGCGGATCAATCGGATGCAGCATCCACTCGCCCGTCGGATCTTCAACGCGCATCAGGGTGATCACGCCGTCGCCATCGAGATCATCAGGCCCGTCTTCATCCGTTTCAAAATCCCGGTCATCATCCGTCGGGCGCGCGTTGCCTTCGCGCTCGAAACTCGGCTGGGCGAAGAAGGCTTCACTGGCATCGGGGGATGGCCGGGGGATCAGGTAGAGCGTGACGCGATCGAGCAGGGCCTTGACCGCGTCATCATCTGCGTGTTCGATCAGATGCCGCGCCAGGCGCATGACCATCTCCCCGCCGGCCAGGTGCGGGGCGTGGACGTTGCCGACGATGAGAATCGCGGGCTTGGTTTCGGGCTTGCCTTTGCCCAGGGTCAGGAGAACACAATCGCGCTGCTGGCGCGTTTTGCCCAGAATCGTGACGTGGACGAGGTCGGATTTGGCGAGGTCTTCGACTTGTTTGCGAAAGGTCGCGTAGTCGGCATAACCGGCCACTGGCGGCGGGGCTGGCGGAGCTGGCGGGGCATCGGCTCGCGCTGCAACTGCGGTGAACAGGAGCGCCAGCGCCAGCCATCCCATACGAAACGCTCGATCGGCCATACGCTGGGACATGCAACACTCCTGGCAAGGCGAATAACAAAACGAGGCGATCATTGCCATGATGCATCATACGGTTTAGAATGAAGGCGTCACTTCCGGGCAGATTCGCCTGTTTCCCACAACTCTGTTTGGCGCGGTTTGAAGGCCCGGTTCACGCGTCTGTAAGGCGAGTCTGAAGAACGAGCTCGGCAAGCCGCGCGTTCTGGCTGGTTCAATATGGGCGCGTTTGCCGCCTGTGTTTTGGCCTGCGTCCAACCGTGGGTCAAGTGAGTTCTCCATGCCCCTTCATTGCGAATCTATTGAACGGCAACCTGGCGGCGCGGTCCGCGGGGGTTTCACGCTCATTGAAATGCTGCTGGTCGTTTCCATCATCATGATCCTGATTTCCATTCTGCTCCCCAGCCTCACTTACGCGCGGCGGAACGCCCGCCGAGTTCAATGCGAGGCCAATCAGCGGGCCCTTCTCGTCGGCTACCAGAGTTACTCACGAGCAAATCACATGCTGCTGATGGGTTCCAACACCAGCGCGGCCCACGACTGGATGGGCAGCGGCAACAGCATCGCCGCCATCGAGGCCGGCCGGATGTGGAAATACGTGCAAACGGCTGAAGTCTACCGCTGCCCCGACCAGGTGTACCCGAACTATCTCAACAGCTACTCGATCAACGGGCGACTCAACGGCGAACAGGGCACCGCCGGTTCCGTCGGTAGCTCGGGCAACTGGTTCAAGAAACACTGGACTTCCAACATGAGAAACTCCAGCCAGTTGGTCTTCATGGAAGAGGATGACTGGCGCGGCTGGAACATCAACTCCTTCATGCTGGGTGTCGGACAGGGAACCTTCGTCGACATGGTCGCCAACAATCACTTCGGCGGCGACAACCTCGGCTTCCTCGACGGCCATGTCGAAATCTGGCAGTGGCTGGACTCGGACATGCTCATTCGGCCCAAGCACAACCCGGTGCCCACCTTCGGATTCAGCGACCCCGGCAACCTCGACTGGGATCGCCTCAATGAAGTCTTCATGACCTGGCCCAAGTGACCCGCTCACTTCACACGCTATGACGTCACTTCAATCACCTGGTCATGGAAGCCGTCGCCGTCGCCTCGCGCATCGCTGCGCCGGCATGACGCAACGCGACAAGATCGTCGGCGGCGCGCTCATCGCCGTGATCCTCGTCTGCGGCGTCTTTGTCATCTCCCACCTCTTCGGCGGGCCGCCTGCGGTGGAGGAGAACCCGGACCTCGGTTTCAAATGTCAGGTCTGCGGCGAGGAATTCGTCATCAAGGCTGAGACGCTTCGCAACCAGCCGCGCGACACGGAGGTTCTGGAGAAGAACCCCAACCGTACATCGGATCAGGCCCATTGCCCCAAGTGCCAGGCCAAGCACGCCGGCCTGACGATGCTCCAGTGCCCGCAGTGCAAGAAGTGGTTCCTGCTTTCGGACACCAACGTCCGCACCCATCCGGATGTCAAAACCAACACGGTCTGCCCGCACTGCGGCCTGGACCTGATGGAGCAGAAGCGAAAGCAGCGGTAGGAACACGTTCCGAGAGCAAATCCGGGAGCACCATCCCGACAGGGTGGTGCTATTGCCCTCCGCATGGCTGATGCGCCCTTCGCGCCGCGGGATCAAGGGCAATCCACATCGCAGGCACTCGTGCGCCAACAGCACCACCCTTCCGGGATGGTGCTCCCGACCTTTCTGCCCGCTACACTGTGCGGCCATGAGCAAAGCCCTCAAAACCAAGCGTAAACCAGTCAAAACCGCGAATAAGTCCAAAACCTCTTCGCGCCAGCCCAAGGCTTCAACTGCCCCTGCCCCTGCCCCTGCCGCTTCTTCCTCCAAACCCTGGGAACACGCCAAGGCCGGCGAAGGCTCGGGCAGCGATCCCCTCGCCGCCCGCTTCGTCGAGAGCCTCTCCTACGACCGCAGGCTCTACAAGCACGACATCGCCGGCTCCATCGCCCACGCCCGCATGCTCGAAAAAGTCGGCCTGATCAACAAGAAAGAACTCAAGGCCATCGAACGCGGCCTGAAGGAAATCGAAAAGGAAATCGAAGCGGCGGGCCCCGACTACGGCGCGGCCTGGCCGGGCTGGAAGATCGACCTGGAAGATGTCCACATGTGCATCGAAGCGGCGCTGATTGAAAGAATAGGCGAGCCGGGGAAGAAGCTGCATACGGGCCGGAGCAGGAATGATCAGGTGGCGCTGGATTTACGGCTCTGGGTACAGGATGCGGCGTTCTCGGCTTGGAACTTAGAACGTTCGCTCTGCACCGCATTTGTCGACTTGGCACATCGCGATGGCTCAATCGTCATGCCCTCCTTTACTCATCTTCAACGTGCGCAACCGATCGTGGTAGGCGGCGAGATGATCGCGTGGCTTGATGCTTTCAACCGATGCAGCGACCGCATGTTCAACCTCTACTCGTTGAATCATTTCAATCCGCTTGGAAGCGGAGCCATCGCGGGCAGCAGTCTTCCGCTTGATCGCTTTGAGACCTGCGAATCACATCGTTTCACGAAGGAGCCGATGGGGAGTTCAATCGATGCGACCGCGTCGCGCGACGTAGCGATTGATTTCACATATTCACTTGCCATGCTCGCCATGACCCTCTCCCGCTGGGCCGAGCAGTGGATCATCTACGCCACCACCGAGTTTTCCTTCATCACCCTCGACTCGCGCTACACCACCGGCTCGTCCATGATGCCGCAGAAGCGCAACCCCGACATGCTCGAACTCATCCGCGGCCGGTGCGGCAATGTCTATGGCCATCTCGTCGCCCTGCTCACCATCTTGAAAGGCCTGCCCATCGGCTACAACCGTGACTTACAAGAAGACAAGCGGCACGTGTTCGCCGCGTATGACATGGTTTGCGATTGCCTGGAAATGGCCACGCGCATCGTCAGCACGACGAAGTTCAACGAAGCGAAAATCAAGGAAGGCCTCGACCGCGGCTTCCTCGATGCGACTTCGCTGGCGGAGTATCTCGTGACCAAGGGCGTGCCGTTCCGCACGGCTCACCAGATCGTCGGCTCCCTCGTCCGCGCCGCTGAGGGCCACGGGTTTTACAAGCTGTCGCAACTCGAACTCCTGCACTTCAACGCGGCGTGTGAAGCGGCCAGGCAGCCGCGCGTCGTGGGGAAAGATGTCTACGACTGGCTCGGCCCGGAGAATGTGGTCAAGCGCTACCAGACCTACGGCAACGCCGGCCTGAGCGGGTTCAAGGAACAACTGAAGGCGTGGGAAGAGCGGTTGAGCGACGGCGAGGAGAAGGAAGCGCCGAAGGCGAAGCCGAAGCCCGCGAAGAAGAAGAAGTGAACGGCGCACGATTGGATTGATCAGAAAGCATCAAGAAAAAGGGCACGCGCTGTGAGCGCGTGCCCTGCGTCCGTGCGGATCGCGTCCTGCGAAATTGTGACCACGCTCCTGCGTGGGGTTGCGTCGGGAATCATGCGGTGGGTAGACGAAGAATTCCGTGCCGACACGGCACGGCTCGCATCACGCCCGCAGGATCGCCTGCTTCAAACGGTCCACCAGGTCCGAGAGCGGGATCATTTCGATGCCGCCGCCCGTTTCGTCGGTGCTGCCGGCACCCCCCGTGCTCAGCGCCGCGTTGCTGTTGAGCTGTTCCGCGATGCGCCGGTCGGCCGCGATAATCGTCGAGTGACTGTTCTTGTGGATCGCGTAGCTGATTTCGGGGTAGCTCATCGTCGTCATCTGACGGGTGAGGAAAATCACCAGCGACCGCGCCAGCACCAGGTGCTTGACGCGCTGGCTGGAGAGAATCTGAGCGCGGGTCACGTGAAGCTGCTCAGCGACGACCTCCATGATGCGATCAAAACTCACACGGCGGCGCGGGGCCTGGTCCTGGGCCTGGAACATGCGGTTGACCAGCCCGTGACCGATGACCTGCGGGCCTGCGCCGGTCGGGGTCGCATCAGCCTTGGGGGCGTTGCCCATGCCCGCCAGGGCGTGCAGCTTGGCGAGCAGGCCTTCGACCTCGCGCACCGAACCGGTGCAGCGCGAGGCGAGCACCGCGATCACGCTTTCCATCAGTGACAACCCGCGCCGCTGGGCCAGGGCCTTCACAATACGGATGCGCGTGGCGGTATCGGGCTGCTTCACTTCCACCACCAGCCCGGCCACGCAGCGGCTCACCAGCGCGGCTGAAAACAGGCGGATCAGCTTCGGATGGTTGTCGCTGGCCATGACGACGCGAGCGCCGGAGAGGTCGATCTCATCGAAGCTGTGCAGAAATTCCTGCTGGCTTTTTTCCTTGCCGGCGAGGAAGTGAACATCATCGATGGCCAGGAAATCCAGCCGGCGAATCCTCTTGCGGAAGACATCGAGCGAACGGTTGGCGATGGCGGCGAGGAATTCGTTGGTGAACTTTTCGCCGGTGGTGTAGAGGATGCGGGCGTCAGGGTTCCTGGCGCGGAAGGCGGCACAGGCGCCCTGTAGGAGGTGTGTTTTGCCCAGCCCGACGCCGCCGTGGATGAACAGCGGGCTGACGGTGGGCTGCTCCTGATCGACGAGCTGATGGGCGGCGTTGAACGCCAGTTCATTGCTGGGGCCGACGACGAAGTCATCGAGCTGGTAGCGAATGGTGCGGGCGTTTTCGTCGCGGTGGCCGCGCCAGCGCTGGTGCGAAGCGCGGTAGGTGCGCGGTGAAGCGTGATCGCCGGGCGAGTGCGCGGCGGCGGCGGTTGCCGCCCCGCTGCGCTGGCGCGAATCGCCTTCGTTCTCCGTGGGGAAGGCGGCCGCGTCCACGCAGACGGACAGGTCCACGGGGCTCCCGACTTCGTCCATGGCGCAGCGCAGGAGTGCGTCGCGGAATTTGGCTTCGATCCAGTCCGCGACGACCTTCGTCGGCACGGTGACCTGAAGCTGGTGGTCCTCGTCGGTGTAGGCCATGCGGGCCGACCGTTCGAACCACATGTTGTATCGATGCCTGCCGACCGAAGAGGCGAGTCGCTCGGCGATGCGCGCGGTGACCGCGCTGGAGGCGGGTGTCGTGATACTCACTTCACAGACCTTTGTGGCGATGCCGACGTCTTGGTGTCATGGTGCCATGGTGTCATGGTGTCATGGTGACGCCGGCGGATTCTGATTGATCATGTAAACGACCTGACCCCGATCCTGAACGGGTCGACATTCCTTCAGTCCGTTCCGTACGCCGGCTGAAACAATCCCCGGATTCGCGCCGGTCCTGAAGAACTCAAGGAGCGGCGCGGTGGGCGTGAGTCAGCCGAGTGGTCAGTCCATTGCCACGCAGGGGAAGATAACCTGTCGAAGTGATGTTGCAATAGGGAAATTCGTCTTCATTTCTTCACCCTCCGCTCATGCTGAGTAAACGCAACGAGTTGAGCGCGAAAAGTTTTTTTTCTCCACGAACAATCACCAGCGCAAACGATGTGGAAAAGATGAGGAAGAAGTGAAGAAGGAACGAAGGGACGGAGGGACGAAGGAACGAAGGTAAGGAAAATCTCGACAAATCAGGCCCTTTTCGACGATTATTGCAACCGCCTTCTTCACTTCGTTCCTTCGTTCCTCCGTCCCTTCGTCCCTTCCCCCTCCGTTCCTTCCCTCAGCGATCTCACCATCGCCAGCTTGCGCACCGTCGCGCTGAAACCCATCGAGCGATACAGCTTCAGCGCCGCCGTGTTCAGTTCATCCACCGCGAGCACCAGGTGTTTGACCTGATGCTGCTGCGCCAGTTCGAGCGCCCGGTGCATCAGCTTGCGCCCCAGCCCTTTGCCGCGCCAAGGCTTCGCGAGGCCGAGGTACACCAGCTCCAGGTTCTGCTTCTGCATGACCAGGTTCAGCAGCATCACGCCCACCGGCTCCTCGCCGCGATGCAGCGCCAGCCAGAGCGAAGGCGTGAATTCGCCCGTGGCCATGTGCCCGTCGATCACCTCATCCACCTCGCGCAGACCGAGCAGGCCGGGACAGTCGAGCGTCTCTTCATAGCTCGCCGTGATCGCCGCGCGGAAAAGCCTTCGCCGCGCGTTGGCCCAAGGCGTGAGCGACAGTCCCGGCTCCAGCAGGAGGGGCATCACGTGCTGGGCGTGAATCGTTCGCTGCATGTAGACCAGGTGCGCCAGCCTTTGAAAGCCTGCCTCGGTAAACGCCTCAGCTTGAAGCTGATGCTGCGATTCGAGCAGAGCCTGCACGATGCCTGTCTTGGAGCGATCCACCGCGGCGACGGCCCGCTTGATGAGCATCGCGTGAACAGCCGCATCATGGCCGGAGGCAGGCGAGAGAAAAGCAATCGCGCTCCG
>JBBDXA010000188.1:13503-18481 GCA_040902585.1 Phycisphaeraceae bacterium | reverse complement strand
GCCCGCGCCGCCGCCGCGAACGCTCTGAATGCCCGCGTTGACGACGCCGATGACCTTGCCTTCCGCGTCGATCACCGGGCCGCCGGAGTTGCCGAAATTCAGGACCGCATCGGTCTGAATCGTTTCGAGTCTGCCTTCGCTCTTTCGCAGGGCGGTGATGCGGCCGACGTTGACGCTGATGCTGGGGTACTCGCGTCGCTTGACCGCCAGCGCGGTGCCGAAGGGATATCCGAAGGCGACGATCTCCGCCGTCTCGATCAGGTTCTTCGTGTCGCCCAGTTCGAGCGTGGGCAGGTCCTTGATGCCGTCGACTTTCAGAAGCGCCAGATCCAGGTCGCGATCGACCCGCGCGACGTGGGCTTCCATGACTTTCTGATCCGTCTCCGCCGGGTTGAGGACGAGCGTGAGTGTGCTGTCGGCGGTGATCCCGCGCACCGCATGTTCATTCGTGATGAAGAAGCCCTCGGCGTCGATGCAGAACGCCGTGGCGAAACCTTTGCCCGGCACGACGAGCAGGGCGGTGGTGCGCTTGCCCTGCTTGATGTGCTCAGCCTGCGGGGCGGCCGCGAGAGGCGAAACGGCGCATGCCATGAGCGCGAGCACGAGGCCGGGCAGTCGAAGCGGGCAACAAGGGCGGCTGATCATGGGGCGGCCTCCTGGGGAAGGGTGTCCAATCCATTGTAATCGCTTTGCGTTTGCGGCAGGTTATGCCGATCGTCCGGTGTACGCGGCACACCTTTTTGTAGCCAACGCCTTGACCGTGATCGACGGGACTGTATAATCGCCTAAACGAATATGCCATACACCGCCACTGACAAAGTTGACCTGATTTTTCGAGCCTTCGCCGATCGCACCCGGCTCCGGATTCTCGCCCTGCTGCGCGAGCGCCAGGAAATCTGCGTCTGCGAACTGATGCAGGTGCTCAATCTGCCGCAGGCAAAGGTCTCGCGGCATCTGGCGTATCTGCGCAAGGCAGGGCTGGTGGCGGGGCGGAAGGATCAGCAGTGGATGCACTACCGGCTGCTCCCGCCCAAGGGCCAGTTCCACGCCAAGCTGCTGGAGTGCCTGGCGTGCTGCTTCTGTGAAGTGGCGGCGCTCAAGGCCGACCGCAAGCGGTTGCCGACGTGCTGCGGGCCCGAGAGTTCAGGCGGCGGCAAATGCTGTGATTGAATGACTGTGTTTTTTTGACTTTGTATATTCGTGTAGGCGAATGGAAGGCGGCGTCCAGGACGTGTGTGTCAGGATACGACCGACCGATTCGCACTACACTCAACCCAAGGAGCGAATCATGAATACGAACCACGAACCGTGCTGCGGCCCATCCTGCTGCGATGGCAAGAGCGAAAAGCAGGAGAAGTCGGCGGCCGTGACCAGGGCGGTGCGCGAGACCTATGCCGCCACCGCGCGCAGCGGCCTGACCAACGACTCGGCGGGCGTCCGCGACATCGCCCGCGCCTTTGGCTACAGCGAAGCGGAACTCACCTCCATTCCCGCTGAGGCCAACATGGGCCTGTCCTGCGGCAACCCCACCGCGCTGGCCAATCTCAAGCCCGGCGAAGTCGTCGTGGACCTGGGCTCGGGCGGCGGACTCGATGTGTTCATCGCCGCGCAGAAGGTCGGGCCCACGGGAATGGCGATCGGCATCGACATGACGCAGGAGATGATCGACCGCGCTCGCCGCGCCGCACGGCGCGGCCCCGGCCCCGGCGGCAAGCCTTATGACAATGTCGAGTTTCACCTGAGCACGATCGATCGCATTCCGCTGCCTGATGCGTCGGTGGATGTGATCGTGAGCAACTGCGTGATTAACCTGGCGACGGACAAGGACGCGGTGTTCCGCGAGATGTTCCGGGTACTCAAGCCGGGCGGGCGCGTGGCGGTGAGTGATATCGCCCTGAAGCAGCCGCTGCCGCAGGAGCTTGCCGACAGCCTGATGGCGTACGTGGGCTGCATTGCCGGTGCGATTGAGATCGAAGACTACGAGCGCGGCCTGCGTGATTCAGGATTCATCGAAGTCGCCGTGATCGATGCGAAGGCTGACCTGAATGCCTACAGCCAGGTCGATGGCCAGGCCGCCTGCTGCTCGCCGCCGAAGGTTGAAGTGAAAAGGGCTGGAGCAGGTGTGTCGCTCAGCGTCGCTTCGGCGAAGCCCTGCTGCGGACCGGCGAGCCTGCCGGATGCCGATCCGAATGTTCACGATCACCTGCGCGAGTTGATCAGCAGGCACGACGTGAACGAGTATGCCGCGAGTGTGAAGGTGTTCGCGGTGAAGGCCAAGTGAAGCGCGGCGCGAGCGAGGTGCAGTTTGATTCCCCTCCCTCCCAGGGAGGGGCCAGGGGAGGGTCGGCCGAACGATCGCTGTCGATCTCCGTTGCAAGCGGGATCGAAGTCTGATGTTCGCCCGACCCTCCCCCAGCCCCTCCCTAAAAGGGAGGGGAGTTTCAATCGCCTTCTTTCTCACCTTCATCCTCTTCTTCAATCACACCTTCTTCCCACTCCATCCCATCGTCCACCGCACCTACATCCAGGAAGCTGCCGCACTTGCTGCACTCCTGCACGGTGCCCCAGGCTTCGGGTTGAAACGTGAGCTTCTTGCCGCAGCCTTCGCAGTTCATTTCGATCGGTCCAGCCGCGGGCGCTCGCTCGGCGCGGCTGGCGGTGATGCTGGCGAGTTCTTCGAGGATGCTCTTGGCTTCGTCGAGTTGTTCAAGGTTGTCGATCCAGATTTCGATGCGACCGACGCCGTGCTCGCCGGTAACGGAAAGGCCGAAGAGTCCGCCACGAGATAATGGATCAATCGCGCGCGCGGGCACGCCGTTGCCGGTCAGGGCGGTGACGGTGACATCCGCTTCGGACAACGTGCGGGCGAGGTAAACACAACGAGGATCACGATGGGGCAAGAGGCAACTCCGAAGGCAAAGTGAAGAGGTACAGGAATGCGTACATCGTACACACCCGTGAAGCCACCAATGCCATTCTTACAGCCTTTCGATTAGGAATGGCATCCCCATCGGATTGTCTAAAGCCCGATTGGTGTCACGCTCCATGACGGCTCTCCGCGCGCGACTTATGACCTCATTCTGAAGCAGCGATCACCGGGACAAGGCATTCGCGGGGGTCGTCTGACCTTTCCGGCATTGCTCAGCGGAGTCACGGAATCCGTCTTTCCACCTCGCCTGTTATCGGGCTGGACGGAGTGCAGTCGTGACGTTGTGTAGCGATGGAGAGGGGAGCCGTCGTTGATCGCTCATCATTTTGGGACATGTACGTGGCTCGTCCTCGCGGCGGTGATATGTTCGATCTACGTCCGCCGGAATTGCGCGACAGGCAGGGTGTTCCCCTACACAGCGCTCGGCGCGACGAATGGAGATAGCGAATCATGGGTCAATTCAAGAATCGAAGCAATTTGAGCGTTGCCGTGGCCATTCTGTGTTTCGCCGGTGTCGTTCGTCAGGCAGAGGCGGTGACCTTTTACATGACGACGAACAGCGCCGCCCGCATCGGCGGGCTGACCGACGTGAGGCAGAGCGATGTCGTTGCCTACACGACGGGTGACCCCAGCGTGGTTGCTTTTGACGGTACGAACTGGACCGATAGCGCCAGCATCTATTTCCGCGGCCGCGATCACTTTCGTAACTCCAGCGGCGTCATCACCGGCACCGTCGATGAGAACCTTTTCGCCTTTAACATTTTCGACGATGGCAGGATTCTGCTGACCGTCAACGGCACCGCCCGTCTGGGCAGCGGCGACCCGACCAAGTACATGCGCGACGGAGGCTCGAAGTTCGACTCCCGAGACCTGGTGCTCTACGACCCGGCGACCGACACCGCCACGCTTTACCTCGACGGCGCTCTGGCGTTCCGCATGAGCAACGGCCTGCCCGGCGCCTCCGCGACCATCGACTCGGCCAGCCTCCTGCCCAACGGCCACCTGCTGATCTCCACTCGCGGCGGCGAGCGCATCGGCAGCAACCTCCTGGAAATCCGTCCCGGCGACGTCATCGAGTACGACCCCGTCAGCGACATCGCCACGCTTTACTTCGATCAGAACCTGTTCCGCAAGTCGGACGGCACCTTCGGCGCGGCTGAAGACATCGACGGCGTCAGCTACTACGGCGACAACCTCCTGCTGCTGACGACCAACACCGCCGCCCGCCTGGGCCTTTCGGTGTTCAACTTCTCCGACCAGGACGTGGTGATTTACGACCTGCTCACCGACACGGCGACGCTGTTCTTCGATGGCGATAACTTCCGCCGCTCCAACGGCCTGCCCGGTGCGGATGAGGATCTCAAAGGTATCCACCTGTTCCTCGCCCTGGCGCCGCCGCCTTCGACCGACGTGTCGGTCGCGATGCCCGAGCCCGCCTCGGCCGCTCTGTTGCTCATCGCCGGTGCGTTGAGTCTGAAGCGTCGCCGTCAGCAGGCGTGAATCAAATCCGAAGCGCCAGGTCCGCGACATGCATAGGGTGTCGCGGCTCCGGCAATCAAGGATGTCGTCGTTTGATCACGCCAGCCAGTCTTTCACGACCTTACCGCCCACATCGGTCAGGCGGAAATCGCGCCCTTGAAAGCGATGCGTGAGCTGGAGGTGATCGAGGCCGAACTGGTGCAGCATGGTGGCGTGCAAGTCGTTGATGTGCGCGGGCTTTTCGGTGACGCCCCAGCCGATGTCGTCGGTCGCGCCGTAGGTCAGGCCGCCCTTGAGTCCGCCGCCGGCCGCGAACATGCTGAAGCTGAAAGGATGATGATCGCGACCGGAGCCGACCTCACGTTTGCCGCTGCGGTTTTCGCCCAGGGGTGTGCGCCCGAACTCACTGCCCCAGACGACCATGGTGGAGTCGAGCAGGCCGCGCTGTTTCAAATCCTTGATGAGGGCGGCAACAGGTTGATCGACGCAGCCCGCGTTGTAGGGCAGTTCGCCGGGGATGTTGGAGTGGTGATCCCACGAGGCGTAGATGATGTTGATGAAGCGGACGCC